>JASLMH010000283.1 GCA_030746635.1 Alphaproteobacteria bacterium
CGCATCGCCTATCGCCTGGCGGAACGGCTGGAGGCGGCCGGCCACCCCAGTTTCGTCACCGCCGCCCAGGAGACCGACTGGGACATCAAGAAGGCCAGCTACGGCCGTTTGTCGACGCGGCATCTGGGTATCGAGGCCGGCCTGGGCACCTTCGGTTTGGAGGTCAACATCCTGACCCCGGAATTCGGGCCCCGGCTGTACCTGACCGGCATCCTGACCGAACTGGAACTGGCCCCGGACGAGATCATGACCGAGCAGGTCTGCATCGGCGAGTCCTGCTCCCGCTGCCTGCATGCCTGCCCCTCCGACGCGGTGCGGCACTTCGGTATCGACAAGCGGGCCTGCGCGGTGGAGGCCCAGGAATTCGGCTTCATGACCTCGCTGGCGATGATGGAAGGCTTCATCGACGCCGATCGGGCCAAGCAGCACCGGATCGCCCGCTCCCGCGATGCCTTCGGCTTCTGGCAGGGGCTGTTGCGGGTGGTCGGTTCGTTCGGCGACTGCCCGCGCTGCCTGGCGGTCTGCCCGGTGGGTGACGACTATCATGCCCACCTGGCCGGCCCGCAGAAGCGGATCCCCGAGCGCACGGGACAGAAAACCGACAAGGCCAAGGCCTTCAAGGCCGCCCGCCGGGCCGGCGACGAGGTGGCCGGCCTGAACGAATGGAACCGCCGCTGGGTCGGGCCCGAGGGCTACCGGGGTCTGGTGGCGCGGCAGATGCAGGCCTTCAAGGCGCGACAGCAACAGCGGGCCGAGGCGGCGGCCGAGGTGGCCGAGAATGGAGAGCGGGACTGACATGGTGGCGATCTACCAGGAACCGATCGACGCCGAGGCGGTGAAGGCCCGGGCCAGGGAACTGGGCATCGACCTGGTCGGTATCGCCGACGGCCAGGCCATGGATGCCCATCCGCCCGATCCCGACGATCCGCGCCGGCCCATGGACATCAGCGATTATGACGCCGATCGGGTGGTGGTCCTGGGCAAACGCTACACCGCCGGCACCACCCGGCTGACCCGCTGGGACGAACGGCACAAGTACTACAACGACGAATTGACCCTGACGGCGCTGGAGGAAGCCTCGCTGGAACTGGTGCTGTGGCTGGAGGACCGCGGCTATCCGGCGCTGATCGTGCCGCCGACCCATGTCGACCCGATGCGCCACGACGGCGGGACGGCCGGGCCGATCGGCCCGCTCCTCTCCCTCGACCATGCGGCGGTGGAGGCCGGCCTGGGCACCCTGGGCCTGAATGGGCAACTGATCACGCCGGAATTCGGACCGCGGGTGCTGCTAACCGCCGTGCTGACCTCGGCGCCCCTGGCCGCCGATGCGCCGATGACCCAAAGCCTCTGCCTGGGACCGGCCTGCGGCCGCTGCCTGCTGACCTGCCCGGCCGACGCGGTGCGCCACTGGGACCGCGACTGGGCCGCCTGCGAGCGCCTGCGCTCGCCCCATGGCTTCGCCGACCTGGCCGAGCATATCGGCCGCATCATCGACGAGCCGGACCCGCTGCGAAAGAAGGCCATGCTGCGATCGAAGGCGCAGTTCGACCTGTGGCAGAGCATCCTGCGCGGCTCCGGCGTGGTCACCGGCTGCCGGCGCTGCCAGGACGTCTGCCCGGTGGGCGCCGACTATCCGGCCCTCCAGGACGCCCTGGAGGAAATCCCCGAGGCGACGGCGGACAAGGTCCAACGCCTGGCCGAGATGGTCCGGGCGGAGGCGGACGGCGCCCGGCCCGAGGCCCATGCCCGGCAGCAACGCTGGATCGGCAGCCCGCCCGCCGCCGGGCCGGAGGACTGATTGCATGGTCCTGCCCCTGCCGAAGAATCGAGGGGAACTGGCCGCCTGGCAAGGCCGGCGCAAGCTGGCGGCGGTGGAACAGGCCCGCAAATCGGCCTTTTTCCAAGGCAAGCTGGACCATATCGACCTGGCGCGATTGGACGACCCCGAAGAGTGGGCGAAGATCCCGACCCTCGACAAGGAGATGCTGCGGGCGATCCCCGAGGATCGGTTCTTCGCCGAATTCTGCATCGGCGATCGCCGTCAGGTCGCCGAGTACTGGCGTTCCGGCGGCGCCACCGGCCGGCCGCTGTTCTATCCCCGTAGCTTCACCGATATCGAACACGCCATGGTGGCCTTCGCCCGCTCCTACCAGATGATGGGCCTGGAGGCCCGGGACATCGTGCACAACTCCTTCCCCCTGGGCGTGCATCCGGCCGGCCAGATGTGGGCCCGCGCCGCCGCCGCCGTCGGCGCCGGGGTCAATTGGGTCGGTTCGGGCGCCGGCACGCCGTCGGCGGTCCAGTTGCAGCTGCTGGGGCTGATGCGGCCGTCGGTGTGGATCGGCATGCCGAGCTACGGCCTGCACCTGGCCAATCTGGCCGAGGTCGAGGGACAAAACGATCTGTTCGCGCCGATCGGCCGCATTCTCACTTCGGCCGAGCCGCTCTCCCAGGCCAAGCGGGAGAAGCTGGCGCGGATGTGGGGGGCGGAGGTGTTCGATGCCTTCGGCATGACCGAGATCTCGCTGATGGGCTGCGAAAGCCCGGCCCATGACGGCCTGCACATCTGGACCGATCTGGCCTATATCGAAGTGTTGGACGAAACCAGCCTCGAGCCGGTGCCCGAGGGCCAGCCCGGTACCCTGGTCACCACCTCGCTTTGTACCAACAGCCTAACGCCCTTCCTGCGCTGGAATTCCGGCGACATCGTCAGTTACCACGAAACGGGCGCCACGGACGGCCCCTTTGCGGTGTTCCCGGTGATCCGCCACGCCCATCGCACCGCCGGCTTCTTCAAGATCCGCGGCGTCAACATCAATCACGGCGAATTCGAGGATTTCATCTTCGCCGATCGGGCGGTGGCCGACTTCAAGGCCGAGGCGGTGAACCAGGGCGATCTGGACCAGTTGCGCCTGTCGATCGAAGTGGCGCGGGGGGCCGATGGGGCAGCGCTCACGGCGGCCCTGGCCGCGGGGATCAAGCGGAGCTTCGAGGTCTCGCCGGAGGTGGTGGTGCTCGAACGCGGCACCCTGGCCCGGGAATTCGAGAGCAGCATCAAGGCGCCGCGCTTTGTCGACCGGCGCGGCACCTGAAAAGCTTGCCGTGGAGACTACTCCGGGATTTCGCCGCCGGCGCGGGTCCGAGCCGAGAAATACCAGGACAACGCCACGAAGCTGCCGATCGCCAAGGCGCCGACCGCCAGCACCAGG
>JASLMH010000284.1 GCA_030746635.1 Alphaproteobacteria bacterium
GGACAGGTTATTGCACCGGTTGCGGATTGGTAGGGGGAAGCGGCATTCCGCACCGGCAAGGCCTATGCGATAGTGCCCCGGCGGCGAACCGATCCAAGGGGAGATGGAATGGAACTCTACGAGGTCATGCGGACCACCTTCGCGGCCCGGGAATTCACCGACGAGGTGCTGCCCGACGACGTGCTGTACGACATTCTGGAGAACGCCCGTTTCGCGCCCAGCGGCGGCAACCGCCAGGGCAACCGGGTGATCGTGGTCCGCGACGCCGAGACCCGGGGCCAATTGGCCAAGCTGGCCGAGCCGGCGGCCAAGCGCTATGCGGCCCAGATCAAGGCCGGCGAAAGCCCCTGGAACGCGGTGATCGCGACCAAGGTGACGGCCGAGGAGATCGCGAATACGCCGGCGCCGGCGCCCCTGACCGAATCCTTCAAGGCGGCCTCGGTGGTGCTGGTGTTCGTGGTCGACCTCAAGATGGTGGCCTCGATGGACCAGGATCTCGACCGCATCGGGGTGATCAGCGGCGCCTCGATCTATCCCTTCGTCTGGAACACCCTGTTGGCGGCCCGCCAGGCCGGCTTCGGCGGCACCATCACCACCCTGGCGGCGGCCATGGAGCCCGACGTCCAGGCGCTCTTGAACATCCCGGCCGACCACGCGGTCAGCGCCGTGGTGCCGCTGGGCAAACCGGTGAAACAGTTGACCAAGCTGAGGCGCAATTCGGTCGAGCAGATCGCCAGCCGCGAAAACTTCGACGGCGCGGCCTTCACCCTCGGCTGACGGTCAATTCCGCTTCGGATGGCGTCGGCGCGCGGCGCCAAGGCCCAACAGGGCAAGGCCGAACAGGCCCACCGTCGCGGGTTCGGGCGCCTGCACCGACAGATCGGTGATGCGGAAATTGTCGAAGGTCTGGCCACGCGGCGCGGAAGCGCCCGAGGTCGGTGAGAAGTCATAAAGGCCGGCACCGCCGGAGCTGAACAGGGCGGTGGTCAGGGTGGTCAGTGGCGTCGCGCTGCCGTTGATAAAAGCCTCGTAGGTATCGCCGACGACTTCCACGCGCAATTCGATGTCGGCGCCCTGCAGGCCCGCCGAGCCAGCCATGCCGAGGACTCCGCTGGCGCTACCGTTGACGACTGTGTGCCAGTAGAGTCCGCTGAACGATCCGCCAAAACCGCCGGTCACCAGCAGTACGCCGCTAATGTTGCCGCCGTTGTATGAACTGCGCAGCCAGACGCCGCCGTCGTCGAGAGAATTGACGTCCACGTCGATGGCGAAGTCGGTCAGGCCCGGCAGCGTCGTTACGCCGCTGTAGGCGGGCGGGCCGTTGTCGGGAAAGGTGGCGTCATAGAGGCCATCGGTGTCCCGCCAGACGCCGCTTTCATTGCCCCATGCCGGCGAGGCGCCGGAATCGAAATCATCGAAGAACAGTACCGGGGCGGCATCCGCCCCACCCGCAAGCAGGTCCAGCGATAAAATAGACGCGATCAGCAACCCACCGAGATGCCAGCGTGCTGGAACAGACATGGCAGATCCATTTGCTATGAATACCTTGGCACAATTCTCACCATGCAAGATCCATACCAGTTTCTACCAGTCGTGGAAAATCAATGACTTAGCCGCCACCCCTACATCCGGTTGGCCAAAAAACTGTCAAGAAAGCCGACAGTTTCGTCAGTCTGGCGTCACCTGCGTCAATCGCCCTCGGGCGGGAAGACCATGCAGGCGCAGGTGCCATGCGCGTAGAGCTTGCCGGCCTCGTCGACGATGCGGGCTTCCGAGGTGGCGACGCGCCGGCCGGGATGCACCACCGTGCCCTCGGCCAGCAGCGGCCCGGTGTCCTTGTCCATCGCCCGCACCATGTTCACCTTGTACTCCAGGGTGGTGTAGTGGGCGCCGGCGGGCAGCAGGGTATGGATGGCGCAGCCCAGGGCCGAATCCAGCAGGGCCGCGTAATAGGCGCCGTGCACCGAGCCCAGGGGGTTGTACAAATATTCGCCGGGGCTGCCCTTGAACACCACCCGGCCCTCGTCGATCTCGACCAGGCGGAAATCCAGGCTGGCCTGGATCGCCGGCAGCGGCAGCCCGCCGGCCATGATGGCGCGCAGGAAATCCAGGCCGGCCATGCGGCGGCCGGCCTCCATGGTTTCCGTCGGGTCGGGCCAGGTGAGGGTCTTGCGGCGTTCAGCCATCGGGGTCGGGGCTATTTCCGCTCGCGCTCTTCGATGGCGCCGCCGGCTTCCTTCCAGTCGGCGAAGCCGCCGGCCATGTGACAGACCGGGGCCAGGCCCATGTCGTGGGCCGCCTTCGCCGCCAGGGCCGAGCGCAGGCCGCCGGCGCAGAAGAAACAGAAGCGCTTGCCGGACTGGTACTGTTCCTTGGCATAGGGGCTTTCCGGATCGATCCAGAACTCCAGCATGCCGCGCGGCGTGTGGTAGGCGCCGGGGATCGCGCCTTCGCGCCACAATTCCCGGATATCGCGGATATCGACGAGCTGGAAATCGTCGTCGCCGAGGTGCTGCATGACCTGGTCCACGGTCCAGGTCTCGATGACCGCTTCGGCTTCGGCGCACAGCTGCTTGATGCCCTTGGTGATCATGGTGCTCTATGTCCCCTGTTGTGGTCGGCCGCAAACTGCGGCAATCGATCATTCCTTGCAAGTGGTCAGTTGCTATGCGGCCTAGCGTCCGCGCGCGGTGTCGGCCAGGCGGATCGGCCGGCCCGGGCGTTCGCCGCTGGCTTGGCCGTCCCGCCAGACCGTTCGGCCGTTGACCAAGACCTGTTCGATGCCCGCCGCCGGCTGGCTCGGCGCCTGATAGGTGGCGGTGTCCTTGATCGTCCTATCGTTGAAGATCACCACGTCGGCGAAGGCGCCCGCTCGCAGCACGCCCCGGTCGGCGAAGCCGAACTGGGCGGCCGGCAGCCCGGTCATGCGATGTACCGCCTCCGCCAGGGAAAACAGGCCGAGGTCTCGGGCGTAGTGGCCGAGGACGCGCGGGAAGGTGCCCCAGAGCCGGGGGTGGGGGTGGGGGTCGTCGGGAATGCCGTCGGATCCGACCATCGCGCCTGGATAGGACAACACCCGCTGTACGTCCGCCTCGTCGATCCGGAAATAGATGGCGCCGC
>JASLMH010000285.1 GCA_030746635.1 Alphaproteobacteria bacterium
GGCGGCCCAGGTGGCGCCGCTGCCCGAACGCGCCCTGGCGGACCTGGGGGCCGACGACGGCGGGCCGGTGCTGGTGCTGGACCGGGTCAGCGACCCGCGCAACGTCGGCGCCATCATGCGCTCGGCCGCCGCCTTCGGCGTGCGCGGCCTGGTCCTGCAGGACCGCCACGCCCCGGCCGAGAGCGGCGCCCTGGCGAAGGCGGCCAGCGGCGCCCTGGAAACGGTGCCGCTGGTCCGGGTGAACAACCTGGCCCGTGCGCTGGACCAATTGGCCGACCTGGGCTTCTGGCGCTATGGCCTGGCCGCCGGCGCCGGCCAGCCCCTGCCGGCGGCCGACCTCTCGGGCAAGGTCGCCCTGGTGCTGGGGGCCGAGGGCAGCGGTTTGCGGCGCCTGACCGCGCAACATTGCGATCACTTGGTGCACCTGCCGATGGCGCCGGGCATGGCCAGCCTGAACGTGTCCGCCGCCGCCGCCATCGCCCTGTTCCTGGTCCGCCAGGCGGGGATGAAGGACTAACTGCGCTTCATTGGTTGGCCTTGGGCGCGCCGGCCGCCGGGACGCCGGGCGCGATCTCCCGCTTGCCGGCCCGCCATTCCCACGGCGGCAGCAGTTTGCCCTTGAACAGGCCGTCCCGGTTCACCCGGGCGGCCAGTTCGCTGCGCCGGTAGGCCGCACCGGTGTTCGGATCGGCCAGGGCCCAGCCCTCCAACACCATCTGCTGGGCCAGGTCGCGGCGGCCGGCGTGGCAGGTGGCCAGCAGGGTGCCGTCGTCGGCCCGGCCGCGCTCCCGGCAGCGCAGGACGTTGCCGGAGAGGAACAGGCGCAGGGCGCGGGCCGCCGGCCGGCCGCAATCGTAGGCCCTGCCCTTCTTGGTGGCGCAGAGCTGATCCATCTCCGGCGCGTCGATGCCGTACAGGCGCAGCCGTTGGCCGCCGACGATCAGGGTGTCGCCGTCCACCACCTCGGCCGGGCCGGTGATCTCGGCCGCCGCCGCCGGCAGCGGGGCCAGGCCGGCCAACAGGCAAAACAACAGGCATCCTCGCAACATCAGGCCATGCTATCCGATCGGGCGCCGGGGACGCTACAATGGCCGGCAAGACGGCGGGACGGTAAGGAGAGGAGCCCATGCGGATCCTGGTGACCGGTGCCAGTAGGGGCATCGGCCGGGCGATCTGTCAGCGCCTGGCCAGGGACGCCGCCGGCCAGGTCGGCGGCAAGATCCATCTGGCCATCTGCGCCTCGGCCCATCCCGACGAACTGGACGGTCTGGCGGAGGAATTGCGCGCCCTGGGGGCCGATGTGCTGGGGCTGCACGGCGATCTGGCCGACGCGGCCGCACCTCAACGCTTCATCGCCGAGACCGTTGCCGCCTTCGGCGGCCTGGACGGCCTGGTCAGCAACGCCGGCATCGGCTGGGTCGACAGCCTGCTGGGATTGCGCCTGGAGGACTGGCAGCGGCTGTTCGACGTCAACCTGCGGGCAACCTGGTTGCTGGGCAAAGCGGCGCACCCGGCCCTGAAGGATAGCCGGGGCTGCATCGTCACCATCGGCTCGATGTCCGGGGTGCAGCCGCAGGTCGGCATGGGCGCCTACAGCGTCTCGAAATCCGCGCTGATCATGCTGAGCCGCCTGATGGCCCAGGAATGGGCCGACGACGGCATTCGCGTCAACTGCGTCTCGCCCGGCTGGGTGCACACGCCGATGACGGCCGATACCTATGCCGATGCGGACCTCAAGGCCCGGCGCGAGGCCTTCGTGCCGCAACACCGCATCGCCGAGCCATTGGCCGACATCGCCGGCGCCGTCGCCTTCTTCCTGGGCCCCGACAGCGGCTATGCCACTGGCCAGAACCTGGTGGTCGACGGCGGTCTGTCGGATTCCATCCTGAAACAGGTACCGGCGCGGAAGACCTGAGGCCGCCGGGAGAACGCCGAATGCTCGATAGGGAACTTCAGGGCCCCGCGGTTTGGCGCGGCCAGGATTTGGACCCGGCCGCCGGCCGGTTCACGATCCCGGCGGCGGTAACGGCGGAGATCATCGCCGGCGCGGCGCTGCTGGCGGCGAACCCGTTGCCGCTGCCGGCCCTGCGCCCCGAGCACCTATCGATGCCGGCGGCGGCGGCGTTCATGGCGGAGGTGAAACGCACCCTGACCGACGGCGTCGGATTCGCGCTGCTCGACCGCCTGCCCCTGGACGAGATCGGCCAGGCCGGCGCCCGCGCCGCCCACTGGCTGCTCTGTGCCATGGTCGAGCGGCCCGTCGCCCAGGCCTGGACGGGCGAGATGCTCTACGACGTCACCGACACCGGCCGGCCGCCGGGCAATGGCGTGCGGCCGGACAAGACCAACGCCGAGCAGAATTTCCACACCGATAACAGCTACAACCTGTGCCCGCCGAACTATGTGGCGCTGCTGTGTTTGCGGCGGGCGAAGGCGGGCGGTACCTCGCACATCGTCTCGTTCAAGGCCGCCCACAATGCCTTGCGCGACGCCGACCCGGCGCTGCTGCGACGGCTGTACCAGCCGTTCCATTTCGATCGCCAGCGCGAGCATGCCCCGGGCGATGTGATGACCACCCATCACCCGCTGTTCGAAGCCGATGGCGCCGACCTGTTGGCCCGGCTGTCGAAGAACCAGGTGGTCAACGGCCAGGCCCTGGCGGGCGAGCCGCTGGACCCACGGGGCGCCGCGGCATTGGACGCCCTGGAAGACGTCATGGCGGCACCCGGCATGGATATTTCTTTCCAGTTCCAGCCGGGCCAGATTCAGATCGTCAACAACCGCACCTTCGGCCATCGCCGCACCGGCTTCGAGGACTGGCCGGAACCGGACCGCAAGCGCCTGCTGGTCCGCCTCTGGCTGCGTGATCAGGGCCGGCCATTCTATAGCGGCTAACCTGCCGGAAATGCTGGCCGGCGGCGGGACAAAGGACTACAAAGCGGCAGACTTAAGTCGGATGCCGGCGTAGCTCAGTTGGCAGAGCAACTGATTTGTAATCAGTAGGTCGGGAGTTCGAATCTCTCCGCCGGCACCAATTATTTCAATGGGTTAGGCACTCACTGTCTGACCCATCTTTCTTTAGGGTAGCGTTTGGGGTAGCGTTTCGGTGA
>JASLMH010000286.1 GCA_030746635.1 Alphaproteobacteria bacterium
CGGCAAACGGGTGATCTCGATCATGGGCGACGGCGGCTTCTGGCACAACGGCCTGAACAACGGCATCGGCAGCGCCCTGTTCAACAAGGACGACGGCGTGCTGGTGATCATGAAGAACGGCTATACCTCGGCCACCGGCTGGCAGTTCGTGCCGTCCACCGTGCGCCGCCGCGCCGGCCGCGAGACCGGCATCTCGATCGAGGCGGCGCTGAAGGGCATCGGCGTACGCTGGCTGCGCACGGTCCGGAACTACCGGGTCGGCGCCACCATGAAGACCCTGCGCCAGGCCCTGACCGGCAAGGACAAGGGCCTGAAGGTGATCATCGCCGACGGCGAATGCCAGTTGGCCAAGCAGCGGCGGTTGCGGCCGCAGGTGGCCGAGCGGCTGCGGCGCGGCCTGCGCGACGTGCGTACCCGCTTCGGCATCGACGACGAGGTCTGCACCGGCGATCGCGCCTGTATCCGGCTTTCGGGCTGTCCCTCGTTGACCATCAAGGCCAACCCCGATCCCCTGCGCGACGGGCCGGTATCGACGATCCTGGACAGTTGCGTCGGCTGCGGCCTGTGCGGCGAGGTGGCGCACAGCGCGGGCCTTTGCCCATCGTTCTATCGGGCCGAGATCGTGCGCAACCCGAACGGCTGGGATCGCCTGATCGAGCGGCTGCGCCGGCGGCTGATCGGTGTCCTGGGCGGCGCGCCGGCATGAGCGCGAGCCGGTCGATCAGCCTTTTGATCGCCGCCATGGGCGGCGAAGGCGGCGGCGTGCTGCGGGAATGGCTGGTCGAGGCGGCGACCGCCGAGGGCCTGGCGGTGCAGAGCACCTCGATCCCCGGCGTCGCCCAGCGCACCGGCGCCACCACCTATTACATCGAGATGATGGCCCCGGCCGACGGCGCCGAGCGGCCGGTGATGTCGCTGTACCCGATGCCCGGCAGCCTCGACATGATGGTGGCCAGCGAACTGCTCGAGGCCGGCCGGGCCATGCAGAACGGTTTCGTCACCCCCGAATGCACCACCCTGGTGGCCTCGACCCATCGGGTCTACGCCATCGACGAACGAACGGCCATGGACGAAGGCCGCTTCAACGGCGAACTGGTGGTCAAGGCGGCCGCCGAATTGGCCCAGCGGCCGGTGTTGTTCGACATGGAGGCGATGGCTCGGCGGCACGGCAGCGTGATCAACGCCGTGCTGTTGGGGGCGATCGCCGGTTCCGGTCGGTTGCCGATCCCCCTGGACCGGTTCGAGGCGGCGATCCGCGAGCAGGGTCGGGCGGTGGAAGCCAATTTGGCGGCTTTCCGCGCCGGCTTCGCGGCGGTCGAGCGGGGCGATCTGACGGCCCTGACGCCGGATATCGAGCTGAAGCGCGAGTGGCGGCCGGATCCGCCGATGGTCGAGGAAATGCAGCACCGGGTGCGCGAGGAATTTCCGCCGATGGCCCGCACGGTGCTGCGCGAGGGCGTCAACCGGTTGGTCGAGTATCAGGGCCTGGACTATGCCGGCCGCTACCTGGAACGTCTGGCGCGGCTCGACAGGATCGAGCGCCAGGCCGATGGCGACGGCCGCCTGGTGCGCGAGGCCGGCCGTCACCTGGCCTTGTGGATGGCCTACGAGGACGTCGTCCGGGTGGCCCAGATCAAGACCCGGCCGGATCGCCTGGACCGGATCCGCGAGGAGGTCAGCGCCCAGGCCGGGGAACCGGTCCGGCTGACGGAAGTCCTCAAGCCCGGGGTGGAGGAAGCGGCCTCGCTGCTGCCGCTCGGTCTGGGCCGTGGCTTGGTCGCGCTGACCAAAAGGCTGGGCGTCCATGACCGCCTGAACCTGCCATTGGCGGTGCCCAGTACGTCCGTTTGGGGCTTTTTCCTGTTGCGGTTGCTGGCCGGACTGCGGCCACTGCGCCGTTTCGGTCATCGCTTTCGCGAGGAGCAATCGGCCATCGATCACTGGCTGGACTATATCGCCGGAGCGGCCGCCTTGGACTTGTCGCTGGCCCGGGAGATCGCCGCCTGCCAATCCCTGGTGAAGGGCTATGGCGATACCCACCAGCATGGTTTGGGCAGTTTCCGCGGCATCATGGATACCCTGGTGGTGCCGGCCCTGAACGGCCATATATCACCCGGCGCGGCGGCCGAGGCGGTGGCCCGGGCGCGCCGGGCGGCCCTGGCCGATCCGGCCGGCGATGCCCTGCGGGAGACGCTGCGCGAGCCGGAGGCGCCCTCGCTGGCGGCCGAATAGCGATATCGAGGGCCGGTCACGACCGCCTCACCGATCCGTGGGCAACCATCAAAGCCGTGTGAATCCGCTGCTTTGCGTCTTCCGCCAAGCGCGGGATCGCCCACATCATTGGCATGGTGTTCACTTCGGAGGTGCCGATGCGCATGTACGGGCGCTTTTTTGCCGCAGCTTTGGCCGGCCTGATGTTGTTGGTGCTGCCGGTCGCCGACGGCCGGGCGGAGAACGAACATCTACGCCTGGAGTCCCCGGCCGACATGACCGACGCCAAGGCGTTGGAGGTCTACCAGCGGATCCTGCCGAGTTTGACCGAGGCTCTCGGTATTTCGCGGGACCCGACAGCGACCAGGTATCACCGCTGGACGCGCTTCAATCGCGCGCCCTATCTGTCGGCGACCCACGGCAACCGGTTCGCCAACAACTATGCCAACGGCACCGCCGAGCGGGGCGGCTATGGCCGGCTGCAACCGGGCCAGCGCATGCCGGTCGGCTCGGTGGTGGTGAAGGACAGCTTCACCGTTACCGACCAGGGCGAGGTCTTCCCCGGCGCCCTGTTCTTCATGCAGAAGCTGGCCGCCGGCCGCAGTCCCAAGACCGCTGATTGGCGCTTCGCGCAAATCCTGCCCGACGGCAGTTTTCTGGGCGATACCACCGGCGACAACGCCGACGAGGTGGCTTTTTGCTTCACCTGCCACAAGGCGATGGCGAAACGGGATTTCCTGTTCTTCGTCCCCGCGGACTATCGCCGGCGATGACGTCGGAGCGCCAATACCAAATTGCGCCGATAGAGATCCATTGAGACGCCTTGCGGACGTTTTCGGGTAGGAGCGTGCGGCGCAGCGATGCGGGACATCGTCAGGCGCGCGCGA
>JASLMH010000287.1 GCA_030746635.1 Alphaproteobacteria bacterium
CATCTTGTTGAGCGAAGGAATGGCCTTGAAGTCGAAGCTGTCGAGACTTTTGACGGCGGGGAACTTCGCCTGCCTGACGGCCGCGTCCATCACCCGGTTGGCGTTGTCGCTGTTCGGCGTGGTGTTCAGCCAGTGCATCTTGCCGTCCTTGCGCCAGGCGCTCTGGCTTTGCGGGTCGCCCGGAATGAAGTGGAAGATCGGGTAGATGCGCAGCAGGCTCGCCTTCGGCTTCAGGATGTTCATGGTCTGGCTGATGTAGTTGCGATAGGCGCTGCCCTGGCCCTTGTCGATCTCGAAGCGGAGGTCGTTGTCGTCGATGTACTGCGAGGCATGCGCCAACAGCCCCGCCTCGGCCGCCCCCAGGCCGGCCTTGGCGGCGATCAGATAGGTCATGTAGTAGTGGAATTCGATATCCATGGCTGCCCTCGGTCATGGCCACCCCCAAGTATGGCGCATCGGCGGCCCGGTTGTCAGGCCGCAGCGGGGGAAAACAGGACGCCCGGGCAGGCCATGATAGGATGGCGATGCGATGTGGACCTGGGATTGATTGAGCGTTGGCGTTTCGTATCGGCATCGACGTGGGCGGCACTTTCACCGATTTCCTGCTGGTGGAGCAGGGGGGCGAGGCGCGGGTCTGCAAGGTCCCATCGACGCCCGTCGACCCATCGCGGGCCGTGCTCGCCGGCCTGGCCGAGATGGCGGCGGCCCATGATCTTGCCCTCGATGGATTCCTGGGACAGGTCGAATTGATCGTCCATGGCACCACGGTCACCACCAACGCGGTGCTGACCGGCGGCACCGCGCCCACCGGCCTGCTGACCACCAGGGGCTTCCGCGATGCCCTGCAAATGCGCCGGGGTATCCGCGAGGAATTGTACGACAACAAGTTCACCGCCCCGGTGCCCATCGTGCCGCGGCATCTGCGCCTGCCCGTCGCCGAACGGCTGGATGCCGGCGGCGCCGTGGTCGAGGCCGTCGAACTGGCCGATGTCGGGGCGGCGGCCGAGGCCTTGGCCGAGGCGGGCGTCGAGGCGGTGGCGATCTGTTTCCTGCACGCCTATGCCAATCCGGCCCACGAGGCGGCGGCGGCGGCGCGGCTGCGCCAGTTGCTGCCCGCTGCCTATGTCTCGGCCTCGACCGAGGTGCTGCCCCAGGTCCGGTTCTACGAACGCACCAGCACGACGGTGCTGAACGCTGCCGTCGGCCCGATCCTCAAGCGCTATCTGGACAGTCTGGCCACCGGGCTGGCCGAGGCCGGGTTCGCCGGTGTGCTGTTGATCATGCAATCGAACGGCGGCGTCACCTCGCCCGAGGCGGCGACCCGCCTGGCGGCGACCACCTTGCTGTCCGGTCCGGCGGCGGCGCCGGCGGCGGGCCGCGCCTATGCCCTACCCCACGGCGTCGAGGATTTCATCACCGTCGACATGGGCGGCACCAGCTTCGACGCCGCGCTGATCAAGGGCGGGCAGCCGGAAGTGACCAGCCAGGCCAGCGTCAACCGCTTCGCCCTGGCGCTGCCCAGCATGGAGATCAACACCGTCGGCGCCGGCGGCGGCTCGATCGCCTGGATCGACGATGGCGGGCTGTTGCGCATGGGACCGCGAAGCGCCGGCGCCGATCCGGGGCCGGTCTGCTATGGCCATGGCGGCACGTTGCCGACATGTACCGATGCCAACCTGATCCTCGGCTATCTTTCGGCCGAATACTTCGCCGGCGGTAGCCTGCGGTTGGACGCCGATGGCGCCCGGTCCGCCATCCGGGAGCACATCGCCAAACCCCTCGGCATGGAGGTGGTGGCCGCCGCCGCCGGCATGTATCGCATCATCAACGTCAACATGGCCTCGGCCATGCAGGAGATCTCGGTCAAGAAAGGCTGGGACCCCCGCGACTTCCTGATGGTCTGCGCCGGCGGCGCCGGGCCCATTCACGCCGCCATGATCGCCCGCGAGTTGGCGATGACGCGGATCCTGGTGCCCAGGGACTCGTCGATCTTCTGCGCCGCCGGCATGCTGCGCTCGGATTTGAAGCACGATTTCGTGCGCAGCCTGAACGCGCCGCTGGAGCGTGCGGCCCTCGGTTCCCGGGCCCTGGCCGATCCCTTGGACGTTATGGCGGCGGCGGGCCGGGACCGTCTGGTTGGCGAGGGATTGGCCGCCGACCGTATCCGCTTCCATCGTGCCCTCGATCTGCGCTACGCCGGCCAATACCACGAGGTGACGGTCGAACTACCGTGGCGGGTCTTGCGCGACTTCGACGAGGGGGCGATCAAGGCCGCTTTCCACGCCGCCCACGACCGGCTCTACGGTTACCACCTGGCCGAGGAAGGCACCGCCGTGGAGGTCATCAACCTGCGCCTCGCGGCCCTGGGCTTGACCGAGAAACCGCCCTTGCGGGACGAGCCGCGCCGGAGCGAAACCGTCGATCCGGCGGCCTGCAAGGGCCGGCGGGAGGTCTACCTGCCCGATGACGGCGCGTTCGCCGAGGTCGACGTCTTCGACGGCGACCGGCTGGCGCATGGCAACCGCGTCGACGGCCCGGCGATCATCGAACAGGTCAACACCACCCTGCTGGTGCCGCCCGGATTCGTCGTGCGCTGCGATGCCTACGGCAGTTTCCTGTTGACCGACGAGGCCGCCGGATGAGCCCCCCGGCGGAGATCGACCCGATCCTGGCATCGGTGCTGCAGCGGCGGCTGAAGTCGATCACCGAGGAAATGGGCCTGACCATGCTGCGCACCACCCGCTCGCCGATCCTCAACGAGGCCCGGGACTTCGTCACCGGCCTCTACGATGCCGAGGGGCGGATGCTGGAGCAGACCGAGTACATCCCCGTGCTGGCCTTCGCCCTGCAGCCGGCCTGCCGGCACGTCATTCGCTATTTCGGCGACGATATCCGCGACGGCGACGTCATCCTGCACAACGACGTGTTCTCGGGCGGCAACCAGAACAACGACGTGGCCGTGTTCAAGCCGATCTTCCACGACGGCCGATTGATCGGCTGGTCCGCCTGCAAGGGCCATCAGGCGGATATCGGCGGCGCCGTCGCGGGCGGCTACAAC
>JASLMH010000288.1 GCA_030746635.1 Alphaproteobacteria bacterium
CCGAGCTGCGCGCCAACACCCGCGAGGTCGCGGCCGGCTTGATCGCCGCCGGGATCGACCCCGAGACCAATATCCTGTTCAACCAGAGCCAGGTCGCCGAGCACGCCCAACTGGCCTGGATCTTCAATTGCGTGGCCCGGCTGGGCTGGCTCAACCGGATGACCCAGTTCAAGGAGAAGGCCGGCAAGCATCGCGAAAACGCTTCCGCCGGACTGTACGTCTACCCGGCGCTGATGGCCGCCGACATCCTGCTCTACAAGGCCACCCACGTACCGGTCGGCGAGGACCAGAAGCAGCACCTGGAACTGACCCGCGACGTGGCCCAGAAGTTCAACAACGATTTCGGCCGCGAGGTGTTCCCGATCGTCGAGCCGCTGATCTTCGGCGCCGCCACCCGGGTGATGAACCTGCGCGACGGCAGCAAGAAAATGTCGAAATCCGATCCTTCGGACTATTCCCGGATCAACCTGAACGATGGCCCGGACGAGATCGCGCAGAAGATCCGCAAGGCCCGCACCGACCCCGATCCGCTGCCGGAAACGGTTGACGGCTTCGAGGGCCGGCCGGAGGCGGAGAACCTGGTCTCGATCCATGCCGCGCTGTCCGACCAGACGCCGGAGGCGGTGCTGCAGGAACATGCCGGCCAGCAGTTCTCGACCTTCAAGGCGGCCCTGACCGAGGTGGCGGTGGCGAAACTGGGCCCGATCGGCGAGGAGATGCAGCGCCTGATGGCCGCCCCCGACCATGTCGAAGCGATCCTCAAGGCCGGCGCCGAACGGGCCGAGGCGATCGCCGGGCCGGTCTTGCGCGAGGTTTACGAAACCGTCGGTTTCCTCAACGTCCGCTGAACCACCCGGAATTTGTCCCTCAGCCCGCGGCGGCCCGATCCATGCGGTCGCGCAGGGCGTAGTAGCCGGACACCAACGGCAGGAACCAGGGATGGCCCGTGTAAAACGGGCGCGAGGGGAAGCCCAGGCCGTCGAAGGCACAGGGCCGGTTCTGCTGGCCCAGGATCTTCTGCGCCGTCTGCGTGCCCAGATAGGTCATCATCGCCACGCCGCTGCCGTTGCAGCCGGCCATGTAGTGGACGCCGTCATGCACGCCCATGTGCGGCAGGAAATCGAAGGTGAAGGCAATGCCGCCGGTCCAGGCATGGCTGACCCGGACGCCCTGCAACTGTGGGAAGACATCCAGCATCTGGCGGTACAGGATCGGCACGCAGTCGCGCGGGTCGCCGGCGGCCAGCCGGGCCCGGCCGCCGAACAGCACCCGCCGGCCATCCGGGGCCAGGCGGTAATAGTTCAGCACCCGTTTTGAATCCGAGATCACCCGATCGTTGGGGATCAGCGCCCGCACCCTGTCTTCGGGCATCTCCTCGGTGGCGATGATGTAACTGGCGGCGGGGATCAACCGCCGGCGCAGCCAAGGCGTCAGGCGACCGGTATAGCCGTTGGTGCCGACCACCACCTGGCGCGCCCGCAGGCTGCCAACGGAGGTGGTGACGACAAAGCCGGCGCCGTCGCGGGCGATGCCGGTGACCGGTGCATGGGAGCGCAGCCGGACACCGAGTTCGCGGCAGCGCCGCAACAGACCCATCTGCAGTTTCGCCGGATGGACACCGCCGGCGCGTTCGATGGTCATGCCACCGAAATAGAAGTCAGTGGCGATCTCGCGTCGCTGCTCCGAGCGCGGCAACAACGCCGCCTCGGCCTCGCCGCCGGCGTTCAGCTGCGCCACCTTGTGGGCCATCAAGGCGTAGTGGGTCGGCGTATAGGCGCCGGTGAAACGGCCGCGGCGAGCGTAATCGCAGTCGATCCCCTCGCGTTCGACGAGGGTTTCCAGGTTGGCCATGGCCTGGCCGCCACCGGCCAACAACTCCCGCATCTTCTCCGCGCCCAGCGCCCGCTCGACGGGCGAATTACCCGCCCCCGAGGTGCCCTTGCCGACATTGGTGCCGCTGACGGCGCCGCCGTTGCGCGAGGAGGCACCATGGCCGAACGCCTCGGCCTCCAGAACCACCACCTCCGTGTCGTTGCGGGCCAGTTCCAGGGCCGTCGACAAACCGGCGAAACCGCCGCCGACGACGGCGACCTCGGTCTCCTCCGGCAGCTCGTCGTCGGCATCGCTGGTTGGCGCGGCCTCCCACCACCACGGCGTGTCCTTGAAATCCTCGGTATACAGATCGGTCGTCATCACTACTCTCCCGCCGGCCCAGCAACACCCGCGCGACCCGAATGGCCGCAAACACACTTCACGATAGCACAAGGCGGGCGATCGTCCCGAGGCAGGGCGAATAGCGCGGCGCGATCACGACAACGTGCGGCCCCTCGCCGCGCATTCCGTCACGGCGATCCCACATATCACGTCATGCGGCAGTTATGCCTGATCGTCCTTTTGATGTTGCCGGCGGCGGCGGCGCTGGCCGATTTCACCGCCGGTCTGCAGGCCTTCGACGCCGGCGACTACGAGACGGCGCTGGCCGAATGGCGGCCGCTGGCCGAAGCCGGCGACGGCGAGGCGCAACTGGCCCTGGCGGGCTTGTACATGCAGGGCGTCGGCGTCGGGCGCGACCCGGCCCGCGCCGCCCAATGGTATCTTCGAGCGGCCCGGCAAGGCCTGGTGATGGCGCAACTCAACCTGGGCGATCTGCATGCCCGCGGCCTCGGTGTCCGCCGCGATCCGGTGCAGGCCTATCGTTGGCTGGAGTTGGCGGCCCGCCAGAATCACGCCTGGGCCCGGAACCGCCGCGACCAGCTTGCCGGCGCCATGACGCCGGCGCAGATCGACGAAGCGCGCCGCCTGGCGGATGGCTTCCGGGCCGAAACAGGTAGTTCGCGCTAGAGCCATCCAATGCTGGTCCCGGCCACCCGCGCCCCCGTCCCAACCACCCCGAGGGTACCATCCATGGGTGGTTGGGACGGGGGCGCGGGTGGCCCGGTATTTCCAGTCAACTGGAAAATCCTAGCTAT
>JASLMH010000289.1 GCA_030746635.1 Alphaproteobacteria bacterium
CCGCCCGCAGATCGCCCAGGGTCTGCCCCTTCAGGCCGATCTCCGCCTCGGTGTCGCCGATCGCGGCGGCCAGGGCAGACTTGGCGAAATCGTGGTCGAGGGATTTCCTCAGATAGTTGGCCGGCAGCTTGACCAGCTTCTCGCTGGCCACCGGCCGCCAGGTCGGCGCCTCGGTCGCCGCCGCCGCCGGCGTCAGGCCGGCATAGGCCATGGCCAGGCACAGGGCCAGGGCCGTCGCCATCGATTGCTTGCTCTTCAGCATCGCCTTCGCCTCCATCAGTTCCGGGTCCAGTAGCGCACCCGGCGCAACTCGCCCTTCAGCTCGCCGCCGACGTTGGCGGTGGAGAACTCGCCGACCGCCGTGCGGTCCCGCAGGCCGAGCAGGATTTCCATGGTCTCGACGAACGAGGCGCCGTCGGCGTAGTACAGATCGGCGCCGGGATAGCTCTCTTTGAAGGTCGCCAGGTTGGCGCGGGCCTTGGCCACGTCGCCGCCCTTGAAATGGTCCTGCACGCTCAGGGCATAGGCCCGCATGCGTTCGTCCTGGCCGACTTGGGCGCCCTCCGGGCCGACGCCGGCCTCGCACTTCTCCAGCGCCCTGGCGGCGGCCAGATAGCGCGCGGGCGAAGCCGCGGCCCGGGCCTGGCGGTCCAGTTGCACGGCGTCGTCGCGGCACTGGCGGTAGTCCCGCATGGCCGAGATCTCGGCGAAGCGGGCCTGGCGGAAGCCGATGCCCTCCTTCTGCATCGCCGTGGTCTGCGGGTTGCAGGCGGCCAGCAACAGCGCCGTCGCCGCCGCCGAAGCCAGAAGCATTCCGCGCTTCCGGGAGTGTTCTTGAGTTCGCTGCATGGTCCGACCCCTTTCCAATCAGGCTCACCGGAACCTATGGGGGGGTCAGAGGGGGTTTTCCGGAATCAGATCGGCGCCCGTCGCCTGGCGGCCAGGACGGGCGCCGATCCGGGCCGCGATGGCTATCGCTGCCGGCTCATCATGACCGGCCCTGGACGCACGCGGGCGCGCCCGATGGATCCTTGGACCCTTCGGTTCCGGCTATCATGCGTGCTGGCGAGACGGAATCCGTTGTTGTTGTTCCGGTTCTCGGTCCTGTTCCTGTTGCGGTTGGCCGAGCGCAAGTTCCTCGGTTCGTTGTTCCAGGAGCCGCCGCGAAGAACACGGCGCCAGGGGGTCGGTCAGGCTCTCGCGGCGACGGGTTCGAGGGGTCGAACCAGCCACCGCGAAAGATCGCCTGGCGCAACCGCCAGGTATCGGCATGTTCGGCATGGGCAATCCAGGCGCCGATGCGGTTTTCGATGTCCGCGCGGTCCAGCGTGCCGGCCCGCCAACGGTCCCGCAGGCCGCGCAGCCGGTTGCGGAAGCGCCGCAGGTTCGCTTCCGGCAACCGCCGATAACCGCCGGCCAGCAACTCGAAACCGAGGAACACCGCCGGGTCCCCGGTCGGCGCGATGAAGGTCTTCACCGGATGCAGGGACAGGCGCCGCCGCGCCAGGTGTTCGGCGATGCGCCGCCGCCATTCGCCCAGGACAGCCGGGTCGTCATGAAACAGCGCGAAATCGTCCACATAGCGCAAGTATGCCCCGGCCCGCAGCACCTCTTTGCAGAAATGATCGAGCCGGTCGAGGTAGATGTTGGCGAAGAACTGGCTGGTCAGGTTGCCGATGGGCAGGCCGCGCCGGCGTTCGAACGGCGCGAAAAGATCGTCGCCCGGATAATAGGCGTTGACCGGTTCCTGCCGGTTCGAGCCATCGATGATCCGGTCGACCAGCCACAGCGTATTCTCGCAGCAAATGCGCCGCCGCACATCCGCCTTCAACACCGCATGGTCGACGGCCGGGAAATAGCGATGGATGTCGCAGCGCAGGACGTGGGCGTGACGGTCGCGAAACCGCTCGTACCGGGCGATCGCCCGGTGCGTGCCCTTGCCCAGGCGATTGGCGTAGCTGTCGTGGATGAAGCCGCGCTCGAACAGCGGTTCGATGACCGCGCACAGGGCATGGTGCACCACCCGGTCGCGGAACGGCGCGGCCGAGACCAGGCGCGGCTTGGGATCGCGGACCCGGATGGTGACATAGCCCCCCGGCCGGTAGCGCCGCTCCAACAATTCCCGTTCCAGGCGCAGCAGTTCGCCTTCCAGATTGGCCATGAAGGCCGCCGCGCCGGGCTTGCGCCGTTTGCCGCGCACCGCCCGCAGGGCCGCCCGCCGCAATGCCTGGAAATTGGCGAAGTGGTGGAACAGATCGTCATGCCGCCGGGGCATCGCCGCTCGCCTTGCGCCAGCCGCCGATCAGCCGCCCGACCTCGTCCAGGCTGCGGGCCGCGTGTTCGTAGCGGCGCGGATCGAGATGTCCCAAATCAAGGGCCAGGCGGAATAGGAACCGCAGTTTCTCGACTCCCAGGTTGGCCCGTAGCAGCAAATCGGCCCGGCGGCGGGTATAGGTTGCCTCGACCAGATGTTCCAGGACGTCCAGGGCCGTGGCCTGCAAACGGTCGCCCAGCAGGAACTTCTGACTGCGCGGGAATTTCTCCACCGTCGGCACCAGCCACAGGAGGAAACGATAGGCCGCCTCCACCGCCGGTCCGGTTTCGCGCCCGTGATCTCTACGCCGATTCGACACGCCACAATGATAATCGATTCCACCGCCGCTGGGGGGCTTCGCCCCCCAGACC
>JASLMH010000028.1 GCA_030746635.1 Alphaproteobacteria bacterium
GGTGGCGCCGGTTTTCGTCCGATTGAACAAGACCCGGTCAAGGCTGTCTTCAAGCGCCTTGATACGGGCGCTGACGGTGGATTGGCTGACGTTCAAACGCCTGGCCGAACGGTGGAAACTGCCGGTCTGCGCGACGTCCAGGAAAGTCCGCAAATGCTCGATGTTCATGCCATGCCCATGATCGAAAAACCCGATCATATCTACCATAAAAATTCGCTTTCCAGATAATACAGTTGAGCGCAACGTGCCGGCCGGCAGCGCATTTTGATGGAGTAGGCCGATGGCACTGACGGATGCATCACCCACCGAACAAGCGGATCCGGCGGCCTCATCCTCACCCTCGGGGATGGGCGACCTCTACCCCTACGCCACCGATCACCGCCTGGTTGTGGCAACGATCGACGGCGGGGATCGGCAGCTCGTGCATTTGGATTGGAGCAACGGCCGGCGGCAGACGGTGCACGCCTTGTGGCTGCGCGATCAGTGTGCCTGCAACCGCTGTCGCCATCCGGCCAGCTTGGAGCGCATCCTCGATCAGAAATCCTATGGCCTGGATATCTTCCCGGCGCTGGTGAGCATCGATGGTGGCCAGAGGCTGTTCGTGGCCTGGGCCGAGGGTGACCATATCAGCGTGTATGCCGCCGGCTGGCTGCGTCACGGCGGCCGGCCGCCGATCCCGCCGGCGCGCCGCCGGCCCTGGGGCGCCGAACTGGCCGACGGCCTGCCCCGGTTCGACTTCCGGGCGGTGATGTCGCGGGACGATGCCTTGCTGGGCTGGCTTGAGGTCATGCGGGAAACCGGCCTGGCCTATGTCGAGGACGCGCCAACGGTCGAGGGCACGGTGGGCGATCTGGTGCGGCGGGTCGCCTATGTCCGCGAGACCAATTTCGGCACGGTGTTTGACGTGGTGGCCTTGGCGGAGAGCATATCCAACGCCTACACGTCGGTGGACCTACCCCTCCACGTGGACCTGCCCGCGCGGGAGTATCAGCCGGGCTTGCAACTCCTGCATTGCCTGTCGAACCAGACCGGTGGCGGCGCCTCGCTCTATTGCGATGGCTTGCGTTTGGCCGAGAAGCTGCGGGCCGACGATCCGGCGGCCTTCGATTTGCTGGCGCGCACCCCTGTGGTCTTCCGCTATCACGACGAAAACTGCGACTATCAGATGGCGGCGCCGCTGATTGGCCTGTCCGAAAATGGCGAGGTCCGGGAAATCCGCTTCAACCCCTCGGTGATGACGACGGCGGACTGCCCGCCGACCGAGATCAGGGAATTCCATCGCGCCTATCGCCACTTCATGCGGCTGACCCGCGACCCCGAATTGCTGCTCGAATGGCGGATGCAGGCGGGCGATATCGCCGTTTTCGACAATCGCCGGGTCCTGCATGGCCGCCGGGCCTTCGAGGCCGGCGGCGGCCGGCGCCATCTGCAAGGCGCCTATCTGGAATGGGAGGACGTGGAGAGCAAGATCCGGGTGCTACGCCGCAAAATCCGCTAGCATCGGGAATTATGGGGACCGTCAAGTTTCGCCAGATGAAGGATGGCGACGCCGACGACTATCGTCTGCTCGACCGCCACGAACGGGACTTCGCCGCCGGTACCGCCGATCGGGTGCTGGCGGCGCTGGCGGAGCTCGAACATTCCCTATCCGGCTACCAGGTCTCGCGGCTGGAGCATTCACTGCAGACCGCCAGCAGGGCCGAGCGGGACGGCGCGGATCGGGAAATGGTGGTGACCGCCCTGCTGCACGATATCGGCGACGGCCTGGCGCCCTGGAACCACGGCGCCCTGGCCGCCGCCATCCTGCAACCTTACGTGCGCGAGGAATGCGTCTGGATCGCCGCCCACCACGGCATCTTTCAGAAGTACTATTACGCCCATCACCTGGATGGCGACCGGCACCAGCGTGAACGGCACCGCGACCATCCCCACTACGAGGCCTGTCGGCATTTCTGCGAAGCCTGGGACCAGGCGTCCTTCGATCCCGACTACGACACCCTGCCCCTGGAGCATTTCGCGCCGGTGGTGCGGCAGCTCTTCTCGCGATAATGCCGTGGCCGACGGCGATGGCCGCCGGTAGACGCGGTCAGCCGCCGGCTTTTTGCACCACCTCGCCGAGGCTGTGGACGATCTCCTTGGCGACCGCCGGTCCGGCACCCTTGACCTTTTCCGCCACCACCGTGTGCATCGCCTGCAGGTGGGCGCCGATGGCCCGCGATTCGGTGGGGCCGACATCGTCGATCCGGGCCATGAATTGGCACAGCAGCCGGCCGATATCCGATACCAGCGGGTAGCCGAAGGTGCCGGCCTCGCCGCGCAGCTCATGCACCCGGTCCCGCAACTGCTCGAGGTCGTATTTGCCGGCCTTCTTCATGGTTTCGTACAGCTCCAGCAATTCCTTGATCTCGGTCTCGAAGCGCCATTCGTAGGTCGGCTTCATCTCGTCGACCACGCCCTCGGCCTCGCGCAGCGCCACTCGGTCACGACCCCGGCCGTTGCCGACCTTGGCGATCAGTTTGTTCGGGACGTGGATGATCTCGCCCTTCGGTGCGTCGCCGGTCGCGGGTTCGGTCGCGGGCGGTGGCGTGCGGGGCATGGCGGGCTCTTTCCTGGCTGTCGGCCGATGCCCGCGGACATCGGATGGTTCATCATGGCGGCATCGGCGACGGTGTTGCCGTCGCCCCATGCCGCGAGGGGGCTCCCCTGGCCGGGATGCTAGTTCACCTCGGTAAACGCGGTGTTAAGGCCGCCGCCAGCCGGTGGCCCGCCGGCCCCGGCCCCGCCCGCTGGGGCCGGCTTGCCAGGGCCGGCGATTAGTTGGATCATTCCGGGCGGCGCGGCTGACGGCGGAGTAGCCATGACCTTGGCGACGGTATCCCTGGACGACAAATATCAAAGCGAACAAGGCCGGATCTACCTGACCGGCAGCCAGGCGCTGGTGCGTCTGGCGATGATGCAGTACCTGCGCGATCGGGCGGCCGGTCTGGATACCGCCTGTTTCATCTCGGGCTATCGCGGCTCGCCGATGCACAACATCGACAAGGAACTGTGGCGGGCCAACCGCTTCCTCGGCGATAGGCAGATCCATTTCGTGCCCGGCATCAACGAGGACCTGGCGGCCACCGCCTGCCTGGGCACCCAGCAGGCGGCGATGTTCCCAGAGGCCAGCCACGACGGCGTGTTCGCCATGTGGTACGGCAAGGGGCCGGGCCTGGACCGCTCGATCGATGCCATCCGCCATTCCAACCTGCACGGCAGTTCCGCCCATGGCGGCGTCCTCGTCGCGGTCGGCGACGACCATGCCTTGATGTCGACGGATGTGCCGGCGGCCTCGGAAACCATGTTCATCGACATGCTGATGCCGATGCTGTACCCGGCCACGGTACAGGAGATCATCGACTACGGCCTGTATGGCTGGGCGATGTCGCGCTTCTGCGGCGCCTGGACCGGCTTCAAGCTGACGGCCGATAGCGTCGATACCGCCGCGCCGGTGGACGCCGATCCCCATCGCCTGCAGATCGTCCTGCCGGAGTTCGCCTTCCCCGAGGACGGCGTGCATATCCGCTTCGGCGACTACTGGAAGGATCAGGAACCGCGCCTGCGAAATTTCAAGCTGCCGGCCGCCCTGGCCTTCGCCCGGGCCAACAACCTGAACCGAGTGGTGATCGACAGCCCCCGGCCGCGCTACGGCATCATCAGTTCCGGCAAGGCGTCGGTGGATGTACACCAGTCCCTGGCCGAGATGGGCATCGACGACGCCCAGGCGTCCGATCTCGGCATTAGGTTCCTGAAGATCGCCATGCCCCACCCGTTTGACGATCAGGCCGTGCGCGACTTCGCCATGGGCCTGGAAGAGATCCTGGTGGTTGAGGAGAAGCGCCGGGTGATCGAGACCCGAGTTCGCGACGCCCTCTACGATCTGCCCGATGGCCAACGCCCCCGCGTCGTCGGCCGCCGCGATCCCGATGGCACCATGCTGCTGCCTGAATGCGGTGAATTCGGGGCCGAGGAAATCGGCCGCGCCCTGGCCGGGCGCATCGCCCACTTCCACACCTCGGACCGGATCAAGTCGCGCCTGGCGTTCCTCGACGCCAAGGCTGGCCGGGCGGCCCAGCGCAACGAGATGCAGGTGGCCCGCATTCCCTATTTCTGCTCCGGCTGCCCGCACAACACCTCGACCCGGGTGCCCGAAGGCAGCCGGGGGCAAAGCGGCGTCGGCTGTCATTTCATGGCCAGCTACATGAACCGCAACACCGGCGCCCATACCCACATGGGCGGCGAAGGTGCGAACTGGATCGGCCACGCCCCGTTCACCGACGCCAAGCATGTGTTCCAGAATATCGGCGACGGCACCTACTTCCATTCCGGCCTGCTGGCGATCCGCGCCTGTATCGCCGCCAAGGTCAACATCACCTACAAGATCCTGTTCAACGACGCCGTGGCGATGACCGGCGGCCAGCCGATCGACGGGCCGCTGACGCCGATGTCGATTTCCCGCCAGGTGCACGCCGAGGGCGTCGAGAAGATCGTCGTGGTCAGCGATCAACCGGAGAAATACGCCGCCGGCGCCGGCTTCGCGCCGGGCACCACCTTCGAGCACCGCCGGGCCCTGGCCCGGGTGCAGCGCGAACTGCGCGAGGTGCCGGGGGTCAGCGCGCTGATCTACGACCAGACCTGCGCGGCCGAGAAACGCCGCCGGCGCAAGCGCGGCGAGATGGAGGACCCGGCCCGGCGTCTGTTCATCAACGATCTGGTCTGCGAGGGCTGCGGCGATTGCAGCGACAAATCCAACTGCCTGTCGGTGCTGCCATTGGAGACCGAATTCGGCCGCAAGAGGCTGATCGATCAATCCTCCTGCAACAAGGACTATTCCTGCGTCGAGGGCTTTTGCCCCAGTTTCGTCAGCGTCAATGGCGGCATCCCGCGCAAGGCGGCGGCGGTGGCCGAGCCGCCGGAACATCTCCGCCTGTTGCCGGAACCGACCCGGCCGGTCCTGGAGGAGGGCGTCCCCTACAGCATCCTGATCACCGGCGTCGGCGGCACCGGCGTGGTGACCATATCGGCCCTGCTGACCATGGCCGCGCACATGGAGGGTGGAGCCTATTCCACCATCGACCAGTTCGGCATGGCGCAAAAGGGTGGCGCGGTGACCTCTCACGTGCGCCTGGCGGCGCGGCAGGACGATATTCACGCCGCCCGCCTGTCCAGCGGCGCCGCCGACCTGATCCTGGGCTGCGACAGCCTGGTGACCGCCGGCGAGCTATCCTTGAGCACGGTGGCGCAGGGCCGCACCAGGCTGCTGGTCAACGATCATCAGGCGATTACCGGTCAGTTCGCCCTGGACCCCGACCTGGATTTCCCCAGCGA
The DNA here is from genome assembly GCA_030746635.1 of Alphaproteobacteria bacterium. Classification (GTDB taxonomy): domain Bacteria; phylum Pseudomonadota; class Alphaproteobacteria; genus JASLMH01. The sequence goes on from JASLMH010000028.1 coordinate 5,368, forward strand.
CGATATCGGCATGCGCATCCGGGCCGAGGCCGGCGAGGGCAACGCCACCTTCCTGAACGCCACCCGCCTGGCCACCGGCCTGTTGGGCGACGCCATCGCCTCCAACCTGCTGATGCTGGGCCATGCCTATCAGCAGGGCCTGATCCCGGTCTCCTCCGAGGGCATCGAACGGGCCATCGAAATGAACGGCGTGGCGGTGGAGATGAACAAGGCGGCCTTCGCCTGGGGCCGGCGCGCCGCCATCGACCTCGACGCCGTCGCCGCCCTGGCGGGCGCCGGCCGTCGCCTGGACGAGCCGGCGGCGACCCTGGACGAGGTGATCGATCTCCGGGCCGCGGAGCTGGTCGCCTATCAAAGCCGGCGCTACGCCAAGCGCTATCGCGCCCTGATCGACCGGGTGCGCCAGGCCGAAGCCGGCCGGACGCCCGAGCGGGAGGAACTGACCCTGGCGGTGGCCCGCAACCTGTACAAGCTGATGGCCTACAAGGACGAGTACGAGGTGGCGCGCCTGTTCACCGACGGCCGCTTCGAGGCCGCCCTGGCCCGGCAGTTCGAGGGCGACTACAGCCTGAGCTTCCACATGGCGCCGCCGATCCTGGCCAAGCCGGATGCCGAGACCGGTATTCCCGGCAAACGCGATTTCGGTCCCCGGATGCTTGGCACCCTGCGCTGGCTGGTCCGCTTGCGGTCGCTGCGCGGCAGTTTCCTCGATCCCTTCGGCCGCACCGAGGAACGGCGGGCCGAGCGGCGCCTGATCGTCGACTACGAGGCCACGATGGAAGAATTGCTCTCCGGCCTGGGCCGCGACAACCACCGCCTGGCCGTGCGCATCGCCGAGGTGCCGCAACAGATCAGCGGCTACGGTCCGCTCAAGCAGCGCAAGCTGGAGGAGGCCAAGGCCTACGAGGCGACCCTGCTGGCCGAATGGCGGCAACCGGGCAGCGCTCTGCCAACCGCCGCCGAATAGCCGGCCGGTTCCAATGGCATGACCGACAGTCCCAATTTTCCCACCGTCGCGGACCTGCTGCGGGCCTATCGCCGGGGACAGGTGACGCCCACCGCCGTGGCCGAGGCCGCCTTGGCCCGCATCCGAAGTCTCGAGCCGACCCTGAATGCCTTCCAGTTGCTGGACGAGGCCGGCGCCCTGGAAGCGGCGGCGGCGGCCGATGCGCGCTGGGCCGAGGGGCGGCCGCTGGGGCCGCTGGACGGCGTTCCCCTGACCATCAAGGACATCGTCGCCACCAAGGGCTGGCCGACCCTGAGCGGCTCCCGCACCGTCGATGGCAACGGCCCCTGGGACGTCGATGCGCCGTCGGTGGCGCGGCTGCGGGAAGGCGGCGCCGTCATCCTGGGCAAGACCACGACGCCGGAGTTTGGCTGGAAGGGCATGACCGACAGCCCGTTGGCCGGCACCACCCGCAACCCCTGGGATCCGGCCCATACGCCGGGCGGCTCGTCGGGCGGCGCGGCGGCGGCCCTGGCGGCGGGTATCGGCGCCATCGCCCACGGCACCGACGGCGGCGGCTCGATCCGCATCCCGGCCAACTATTGCGGCTTGTTCGGTATCAAGCCGACCTACGGCCGGGTGCCGCACGCGCCCAACGACCGCGCCTTCGCCACCCTGTCCTGTAACGGTCCGATCGCCCGCACGGTCGAGGACGCGGCGCTGATGCTGAACGTGATCAGCCAGCCGGACGATCGGGACTGGCGGGCCCTGCCGCCCGATGGCCGGGACTACCGGATCGGCCTGGACGACGGCGTGCGTGGCTTGCGCCTGGCCTATGCGCCGGAACTGGGCTGGGCTGAAGTGGCGGCCGAAGTGTTGGCGGCCACCGAGGCGGCGGTCGATCTGCTGGCCGATCTGGGTGCCGTGGTCGAGCGCGTCGGGCCGCTGATCGAGCCGCTGCGGCCGCGCTTCGAGAACTACTGGCTGGCCGGCTTCGCCACCCGGGTGCGGGACCTCAGCGAGGAAAAACGTGACATGCTGGACCCGGATTTCCGACCCCTGGCCGAGGCCGGCTTGCAGGTCGAGATAGCCGAGTACCTGGAGCTGGAAGCCGAACGGACGCGCCTGGGCGTCGAACTGCAGGCCGTGCATCGCGACTACGACCTGCTGTTGACGCCGACCCAGCCGACCCTGCCGCCCACGGTCGAAACCCGCTACCACTCGCCCGAGTTCGACCGCTGGCGCCACGCCGTGCCGTTCACCGTACCCTTCAACCTGTCCGGCCAACCGGCAGCGTCGCTGCCCTGCGGCGTCTCGGATGGCGGCCTGCCGATCGGTCTGCAGATCGTGGGCCCGCGGTTCGCCGACCATCTGGTGCTGCGGGCCTGCCGCGCCCTGGAGGCGGCCTTGGACCTACCCCGCCCGCATCCTCGTTTGAAGGAAAGCCTGGACCGGATCGCGGGCTAAAGCCGATACACCTCGCGGGCGTTGTCGTGGAACATCCGGCGCCGCTCGGCGGCGCTGAAACCGGCGGTGATCTCGAAGAAGCCGTCGAAGATGGTCTCGAATGGCGCGACCAGGCTATCCACCGGGTAGTTCGAGGCGAACATGCAGCGGTCGGGGCCGAAGATGCGGATCACCTGGCGCACCAGCTCGGCGTTGCGGGCGACGCTCCAGGGCTGATCCCTTTCGCCGATGCCCGAGATCTTGACCCGCACGTTGGCCTGTTCGGCCAGTTCCGCCATCCCGGCGCGCCAGGCGGCCAGGCCGGCCGGGGATCGGTCCTCGGGCACGCCGGCGTGGTTCAGCACCAGCATGATGTCGGGGAAATCCCGGGCCAGGGCCGCCGCCTCGGCCAAGTGCCAATAGCGGGTCTGCAATTCGTAGTGCAGGCCGTGCTTCGCCAGCAGGGCATAGCCCCGGCGCCAGTCCGGATCGCTCATGGAGCCGGGCCGGCCGGGCCGCACCTGATCCGGCGTTGCCGCCGCCGCCGGTTTCTGGCGGATGCCGCGGACCAGCGGCAGTTCGGCGTGGCCGGCCAGCACCCGGTCGATGTCGTCGCGGCCGAACCAGGCCTGGCCGACGATGGCGTCGGGCCGGCCGTGACGTTCGGCCAGCTCGTGCAGCCAGCGGCTTTCCGCCACCGGGTCGGCCGGGTTCCACTCCGCCTCCACGTGCACCGTCGCCCGCACCTCGAAACCGGCGGTGTCGCGTCGATAGTCGTCCGGCAGATAGTCCCGCTTGATCGGTCCAGTGTCGCCATAGCGAAACTGGATCGCCGGATCGCCGTCCAGCCAGGGATAGCGGCCATGGCCCAAGGCCCAGAAATGCTGATGTGGGTCGATCAGCGGCAGCCGCTCGGCGGCCTTCATTCGACCGGTTCTTCCAGCAGGTGCCGGCCATTGGGGTCCTCGATCTCCAGCACCCAAAGATCGGGATCGAAGCCGAGTTGCCGCTCGATATAGGCATCGGCATCGGCCTCGGTGACGGGTTCGTCGCCGGTGGCCCGGCGCCAACAGCGGCCGCCCGAGAGGCTGTTGGCCGGCGCCAGCACGCTGCAACCGGCGGCCAACTGGTTCAGCTTGATCAGGATGGCGCCGGCGGTGCCGTCGCCGCGCCGCGCCACGTAGGCCGGGATGGCGGCGGCGTTGCATTTGCGGATGTGCGCCTTGATCCAGAATTCGGCGGTCAGGCGCGGCTGCATGGGGCGCCTACACTTCGCCGTGGCGGAAACAGTCGACCAAGTGGTCGTTGACCATGCCCACCGCCTGCATGAAGGCGTAGCAGATGGTCGGGCCGCAGAAACGGAAGCCGCGCTGTTTCAGGTCCTTCGACATGGCCTGGCTCTCGGGCGTTTCCGCCGGCACTTGGTCCGTGCTGCGCCAGCGGTTGACCTTCGGCGCGCCGTCGACGAACGACCACAGATAATCCCTGAAGCCGCCGTCGCCGTTCTCCATGATCGCCAGCCAGGCCCGGGCATTGCCCACCGTGGCCAGGATCTTGGCCCGGTTGCGGACGATGCCGGCGTCCGCCATCAGCGCTTCGACCTTGCTATCGTCATAGCCGGCGATGACGGCGGGATCGAAGCCATCGAAGGCGGCGCGGAAATTGTCCCGCTTGCGCAGGATGGTCAACCAGGACAGGCCGGCCTGAAAGCCATCCAGGATCAGCTTCTCGTAGAGCGCCTGGTCGTCCCATTCCGGCACGCCCCATTCCTCGTCGTGATAGGCGACGTAGATCGGCTCGTCGCCGCTCCAGCCACAGCGCGTTCGGCCGTCGGGGTGCAAACGGCTCACCGTTCAGGCCGGCAGGTCGAAGTCGGCCCAGTCCGGCCGGATTGGGGTCAGCGTCGCCTGGCCGCCGGTCAGCGGCCCAGCACCGCCATCGGCCAGCCGCTCCAGGCGCAACAGCGCCAGGCCGCGGCCGTCCCGGCCCGAGCGCATCACTCCGACCTCCTTGCCGTCGGCCAACAGCGGCGTGTCGGGGGCCGGCATCGGCCCGTCGACCCGCACCGGCAAAAGCCGCTTGCGCACCAGGCCGCGATACTTGGTGCGGGCCGTCAGCTCCTGGCCGACGAAGCAGCCCTTGTCGAAATCGACGCCGTTCAGGGCCTCGAAATTGCTTTCCAGCAACAGCGCCTTGTCCACCGCCAGGTCACGGCTGCCGTCCGGCAGGGCCAGGTCCAGGCGGAAAAGATCGTAGTCCTCGGCCTCGGTTTGGCTCAGGCCGGCGGCCTCCAGCGCCGCCGCCGCCGTTGCCGCCGGCGCGATCAGCCGGGCGCCGGCCTCGGCCAGGCGGGGATCGACAAAGGCCAGCCCATCGGCGAAGGGCCGTGCCGCGCCCGCTGTCCCGGCCAGGCCCAGGGCCGCCGCCGCGCCGTCGCCGAAGGCGGCGATGACCTGGCGGTCGGCCGAAACATCGGCGATCGCCACCTTCGCCCGCAGGCGGTACATGTTCAGCCGCTGGGCCAGGTCGGCCAGGCGCGCCGCTTCGCCGTCGAGGAGGAGCCGGTCGCCGGCATCGGCCAGGAAGAAATCGAACAGATACTTGCCCTGGGGTGTCAGCAAGGCGGAATAGATCGCCGCCCGGGGCGTCAGATGGTCCATGTCGCGGGTGATCAGCGCCTGCAGGAACGACCGGCTTTCCTCACCCGAAAGTTCCAACACGCCCCGCGCGGGCAGTATGGCGTAACGTGGTTCTGGCATGGCTCGCAATCGGCGATACATTTACCCAGGCAGGCCGTCTTGGCAAGCCCGGGGTGCCAGCCTATAACCCAGCCGATCGTAGCCTGCCGCGGGCGGCGCCGGGACGCGCATGGATATCCTTTTCATCACTCACAACCGGCTTGGCGACGCGGTGCTGTCCACGGGTCTGTTGGGGCATCTGATCGACCGATTCCCCGAGGCCCGGCTGACCGTCGCCTGCGGCCCGGTGCCGGCGCCGCTGCTGGCGCTGGCGCCGAACGTCGAGGAGCTGCTGGTGATGGAAAAACGGCCACTGGCCGGCCATTGGTGGCGACTTTGGCGAAGCGTAGCGGGCCGACGCTGGGATCTGGTGGTGGATTTGCGCGGCTCGGCGATCGCCTGGCTGCTGCGGGCGGGCGAGCGGCGGGTGCTGCGCCCCGACGGCGACCGCCAGCACCGGGTGCGGCATCTGGCCGGGGTGCTGGACCTGACGCCGCCGCCGGTACCGCGCCTTTGGCTGCGGCCGGAACATGCCGTCGCCGCCGCCGAACTGATCCCCGAGGGCCCGCCGGTGCTGGCCATCGGCCCGACCGCCAATTGGGGCGGCAAGCAGTGGCCGGCGGACCGCTTCGCCGAGCTGGCCAGGCGGTTGACCCACGGAGGCGGCATCATGGCGGGCGCCCGAATCGCCGTGTTCGGCGCCCCGGACGAACGACCGGCCGCCGCCGCCACCCTGGCCGGGCTGCCGGCCGAACGCCGGCTCGACCTGCTCGGCCGGGTCGATCTGCCGACCCTGCATGGCTGTCTGGGCCGCTGCCAGTTCTTTGTCGGCAACGATTCGGGTTTGATGCACATGGCCGCCGCCGCCGGCATCCCGACCCTGGGCCTGTTCGGCCCCAGTCGCGAGGAATTGTACGCGCCTTGGGGTGATCGGGCCGCCGCCGTCCGGACCGATCTGGGGTTTGACGACATCCGCCACGATCCGGCCTACGATTACCGCCGACAGGATTGCTGGATGATGACCTTATCGGTGGACAAGGCGGAGCAGGCCGCCGTCGCCCTGCATCGGCGGTTGCATGGGGGCGGCGCGGGGGCGCGGCCGTGAGCGGCCCCCGTCTGTCCGCGTTGGTGGTCGCCCACAACGAAGAGGCGCAATTGGCCGACTGCCTGGCGACCCTGGATTTCGCCGACGAGCTGGTGGTCGTCCTGGACAAATGCACCGACGGCTCAAAGGCCATCGCCGAGCGGTTCGACGCCCGCCTGGTCGAGGGCGCCTGGGAGATCGAAGGACCCCGCCGCAACGCCGGCATCGATGCCTGCGGCGGCGACTGGGTACTGGAAGTGGATGCCGACGAGCGCGCCTCCGCCGACCTGGGGGAGGAGATCCGCGCGGCCATCGGCCAGGCCGACGGCGGCTATTTCCTGCTGCCCTTCGACAACTATGTCGGCACCCGGCTGGTCCGCCACGGCTGGGGTGGTTCGTGGGGCGTATCGGCGGCGCCGCGCCTGTTCGCCAAGGGCTGCAAACGCTGGGGCGACCAGCGCATCCATCCGACCCTCGGCCTGAGCGGCCCCCGGCAATGGCTGACCACGCCGATGTGTCACTACGTCGACGCGGACATTTCCGACATGCTGCACCGCCTGGACCGTTACAGCAGCGCCCGGGCCGCCGACCTGCGCGAGGCCGGCGACATCGGCGGCCTGGGCGGCAATATCCGCCGCTTCTTCAGCCGGTTCCTGAAGTGCTATCTGTCCCGCAAGGGCTATCGCGAGGGCGCCTATGGTTTTCTGATCGCCCTGATGGCCGGGTTGTATCCCGTGCTCTCCCACCTCAAGGCGCGATTGGAGGGCGAATAGCAATGAAGGTCTTGCAGTCGATGGCGGGCGCGCAACACGGTGGCGCCGAGGCCTTTTTCACCCGGTTGGTGCTGGCCCTGCACCGGGCCGGTCTGGAACAACGGGTGGTGCTGCGCACCGATGCCGAGCGGGCCGAGCAACTGATGGCCGCCGGCATCGCCCCGGTACAATTGTCCTTTGGCGGCCCGCTGGATCTGGCCACACGTTTGCGTTTGCGCAGGGAAATCGCCGATTTCCGCCCCGACGTGGTGTTGAGCTGGATGAGCCGCGCCGCCGACTTCTGCCCACCCTCCCGGGGCCGCTTCGTGCATTGCGGCCGCTTGGGCGGCTACTACAACCTGAAGTACTACCAGCGCTGCGACCGGCTGATCGGCAATACCAAGGGCATCGTCGATTATCTGATCGGCGAAGGCTGGCCGGCGGAGCGGGCCCATTACCTGCCGAATTTCGTCGCCGCGGACCAGGTCGCGCCGACCTCGCGGGCCGAGTTGTCGACCCCCGACGACGCCACCGTCGTCCTGGCCCTTGGCCGATTGCACGCCAACAAGGCGTTCGATGTGTTGATCGAGGCCATGCGCGGCCTGCCCAACGCCTATCTGTGGCTGGCCGGCGAAGGCCCGTTGGCCGAGCAGTTGAAGTCCCGGGCGGTGCATCTGGGTGTGGCGCCGCGCATTCGCTTCCTGGGCTGGCGGACGGCACCGGCGTCCCTGTATGCCGCCGCCGACGTTGTCGTTTGTCCGTCCCGTATCGAGCCACTGGGCAACGTGGTCCTGGAAGCCTGGGCGCGGCGGCGGCCGGTGGTGGCGGCGGCGGCGGCCGGGCCGACGGAATTGATCCGGGACGGCGTCGACGGGTTGCTGGTGCCGATCGACGATGCCAACGCCCTGGCGAGAGCGGTCGACCGAGTGCTGTCCAATCGGGCGGCGGCGGCGACACTGGCCGGCAACGGCCATGACCGGTTCCTGGCCGAGTTCACCGAGGACAAGGTGGTGGCTCGCTATCTGCGGTTCTTCGACGAGGTGAGCGGCTGATGTGCGGCATCGCCGGCATCATGACCGCCGACGGCGCGGCGCCGAACGGTGGTGCCCTGGACGCCATGGCGGCGGCCCTGGCCCACCGTGGCCCCGATGGCATGGGCCGGCACCATGGCGGCGGCGTCGGCCTGGCGCACGGGCGTCTGGCGATCATCGATCTGGCGACCGGCGACCAGCCGCTGCTGGCAAGCGACGGCAGCACCCTGGTCGCCAACGCCGAGATCTACAACTACCTCGAACTGCGTGAGGAAATGTCCGGGGCGGCGTTCAAGACCAGGTCGGATTGTGAATCGGCATTGCACCTCTATTGCCGGGATGGCGTCGAGTTCGCCCAGGGTCTGCGCGGCATGTACGCCATCGCCATCCACGATCCGGGCGAGGAGCGCCTGGTGCTGGCGCGCGACCCCTTCGGCATCAAGCCGCTGTACTACACCGAGGGGCCGGCCGGCTTCGCCTTCGCCTCGGAACCGAATGCCCTGATCGCCGCCGGCTTGGCCGGCCGGGGTCTGCACGACCAACCGCTGCAGGAATTGTTGCAGCTCCAGTTCACCACCGGCCGGGAGACCATCCATCCGGGCATCCATCGGGTGCTGCCGGGGGAAACCCTGATCGTCGCCTCCGGCCGCATCGTCGATCGCCGCCGCCGCGCCGCCCTGCCGAGAACGGCGCCGCGGCAATCCGACGAGGCCGAGGCCCTGCGCGGCCTCGAACGGGTCCTGCTGGAATCCGTCGAGATGCATCAACGATCGGATGTGCCCTACGGCATGTTTCTCTCGGGCGGCATAGACTCCTCCGTCCTGTTGGCCTTGATGGCGCGCCTCAACGAGCAACCGGTGCAGGCCTTCACCGCCGGCTTCAGCGGCACGGCGGCGCACGACGAACGCGACCATGCCCGCGCCGTGGCCCGCCAGTTGGGCGCCGACCACCATGAAGTCGAATTCGATCAGGCTGATTTCTGGCGGCTGCTGCCCCAGGTCGCCCGGGCGGTCGATGACCCGGCCGCCGACTACGCCATGCTGCCGACCTTCAAGCTGGCCGAACTGGCCCACCAGGCCGGCCTGAAGGTGGTGTTGTCGGGCGAGGGCGGGGATGAGTTGTTCGCCGGCTACGGGCGCTATCGTGATGCCCAGCGGCCCTGGTGGGTCGGCGGTCCACGAACCATGCGCCGGACCGGGCGTTTCGACCGGCTCAATATTCTGCGCCGGTCCTCGGATGCCTGGCGCGACGGCATTCGCGCCGCCGAGGGTACCATGGGCGACGGACCATTGAGCCGCCTGCAACTGGCCCAGGCGATCGATTGCGTCGACTGGTTACCGAACGACCTGCTGATCAAGCTGGACCGCTGCCTGATGGCCCATGGGGTGGAGGGGCGGACGCCGTTCCTGGACCCCGACGTCGCGGACTTCGCTTTCACCCTGCCGGATGATCTCAAAATTCGGGACGGCCGCGGCAAGTATTTGTTGCGCCGCTGGCTGCAAACGGCCCTGCCGACGGCGCGGGCCTTCGATCGCAAGCGCGGCTTCACCGTGCCGGTCGGCGAATGGCTGCGGTCCAGGGGCGGCGAGTTGGGACCGCTGGTGGCGGCTCAGCCCGGCATCGAGGAAATCGCCCTGCCCGACCGGGTGCGGGCACTGTATGTTCGTGGCGGCAAACGCGAGGGCTTTGCCGCCTGGACGCTGCTGTTCTTCGCCCTCTGGCACCGCTGTCATATCCTCGGCGGCGAGCCGCGGGGGGATGTCTTCGAGACCCTGGCGGCGGCGGTCTGAGAGGGGGCCATGGCGGACACCTACGATCTTCTGCTACGCGGCGGCGCCGTGGTCTCGCACCGGGGCGTGGAGACCGCCGACATCGGCGTCAGGGACGGCCGTACGGCGGCGATCGGCGATTTGACGGCCGCCTCGGCGGCCGAGGTGGTGGACGCCGCCGGCCTGCATGTGCTGCCCGGGGTGATCGATACCCAGGTGCATTTCCGCGAGCCGGGCAACGAACACAAGGAGGATCTGGAGGCCGGCTCGCGCGGGGCCGTGCTGGGCGGCGTCACCGCCGTGTTCGAGATGCCCAACACCGCGCCCCTGACCGTCACGGCCGAGGCGCTGGCCGACAAGTTGCGCCGGGCCAAGGACCGAATGTGGTGCGACCACGCTTTCTATATGGGCGCCACGGCGGAAAACGCCGATGCGTTGGGCGAGCTCGAACGCCTGCCGGGCTGCTGCGGTGTCAAGATCTTCATGGGCGCCAGCACCGGCGATCTGCTGACCGAGGATGACGCCACCTTGCGGCGGATCCTGGCCGCCGTCCGCCGCCGTTGCGCGGTCCACGCCGAGGACGAACCACGCCTGCAGGAGCGGTTCGCCCTGGCCGAGGCGGCGGCCGACCCGGCCGCCCACCCCGATTGGCGCGATACGGAGGTCGCCCTGCGGGCGACCAGGCGGCTGATCGCCATTGCCCGGGAAACCGGCGCCCGGGTACATGTGCTGCACATCACCACGGCCGATGAAATGCGTTTCCTGGCCGAGCACAAGGACATCGCCTCGGTCGAGGCGACGCCGCAACACCTGACGCTCGCGGCCCCCGAATGCTATGCCGAACTGGGTACCCGGGCGCAGATGAACCCGCCGATCCGCGACCGTGGTCACCGCGACGGTCTGTGGTGGGGGGTCGATCAGGGGGTGGTCGACGTGATCGGCTCGGACCACGCGCCGCACACCCTGGAGGAAAAGGCCCGGACCTATCCGGCCAGCCCGTCCGGCATGCCGGGGGTGCAGACCCTGTTGCCGATCATGCTGGACCACGTCAATGCCGGTCGCCTAAGCCTGTTGCGGCTGGTCGATCTGACCAGCGCCGGCGCGGCGCGGCTGTTCGGCATCGCCGGCAAGGGGCGCATCGCCGTCGGCCATGACGGCGATTTCACCCTGGTCGATCTGGCGGCCCGGCGGCGTATCAGCGACGAGATGATGGCCAACCGGTCGGGCTGGACACCGTTCGACGGGCGGCAGGTGACGGGCTGGCCGATGGCGACGGTGATCCGCGGCCGGGTGGTGATGCGGGATGGGGAATTGGCCAACCTGGCAAGCGGTCGGCCCATGCGTTTCGGGGACACCCTGCGGCCGGTCTGAGTTCCCTTGCCGCGCCCCGCCAAGTCGCTATGATCCGGCCGATGTGAACCAACGAAAACCCGAGTGGGAGTGGGCATGAGCGGCAATTTCAAGGCTTGGTGGGCCACCGACAGCGACGGCAAGGCGAGCGTCGACCTGACGGAATTGGGCGAGGACGCCTTGCCCGAGGGCGAGGTCACCATCGCGGTCAAATACTCGACCGTGAACTACAAGGACGGCCTGGCCTTCCAGGGCAACAAAAGCAAGATCATGCGCAACCTGCCGATGGCCCCGGGCATCGACTATGCCGGCGTCGTCGAGGCCTCGGACTCACCAGCCTTCAAGGCCGGCGACGAAGTGGTGCTGACCGGCTGGGGCGTCGGCGAGAACCATTCCGGCGGCTATGCCCAACGCACCCGGGCCAAGGCCGATTGGCTGGTCAGGAAACCCGACGGCCTGTCCCTGCAACAGACCATGGCCATCGGCACCGCCGGCTTCACCGCCATGCTATGCGTGATGATGCTGGAAAGGGCCGGCGTCGGCCCGGATAGCGGCGAGGTCGTCGTCACCGGCGCCGCCGGCGGCGTCGGCTCGGTCGCCGTCGCCGTGCTGGCCAAGCTGGGCTACACCGTCGCCGCCTCCACCGGCCGGGAAGCCGAGCACGACTATCTGCGGGGCCTGGGCGCCGCCAGCATCGTGCCGCGGGAGGAACTGTCCGAAGGGGGCCGCCCCCTGGGCAAGGAACGCTGGGCCGGCGGCGTCGACACCGTCGGCAGCCAGATCCTGGCCAACGTCCTGGCCGGCATCAAGTACGACGGCGCCGTGGCGGCCTGCGGCCTGGCCGCCGGCTTCGATCTACCCGTCACGGTGATGCCGTTCATCCTGCGCGGGGTCTGCCTGCTGGGCGTCGAGTCGGTGTATTGCCCGCAGCCCAAGCGGTCCGAGGCCTGGGCCCGGCTGGCCGGCGATCTGCCGTTGGACAAGCTGGATGCGATGACGGCGGTGCGCGGCATGGCCGACGTTCCCGAAGTGACGGCGGCGATCCTCAAGGGCCAGGTGCGCGGCCGCACGGTGATCGACCTGAACGCCTGACCCCCGCCCGGAACCGCCGGTGCCGGCGCGGTGTCGCCGGCCGGGCATTTGACCGGGATCAATACCCCCGATCTCGATCGGCGCGATAATGGCGTTGACCGATGGGCGGCGGTCGCTGCCGGCGTCCGGTTTGGTCGTGGCGAATTGATGTTTGCATAAGGTTTTAGCGTCTTGGCGAGCCAATCCGAGCGGCGGCCGCCGCCGCTGTCCCCTGTTCTGGTGGCCGGCCTGGCCCTGCGGCCGCTGCCGGCGGCCATACCGGGGAACATCGGGCGGCTGGGCCTGCGCCTGCTGACCCGCCGCCATCCGGAAGTGTTCGAACGGCTGCGGCCGTTGGGCGATACCGCCATCCTGATCGAACCGGTCGACCTGCCGTTTCGTTTCGTGCTGACGCCGGGGACGGCGCCGCCGCGCCTGTCGGTTCTGCGTGACGGCGGGCCGGAGCCGACCACCGAGGCGGTGGTGCGCGGCTCCCTGCTGGGTTTGCTGCAACTGCTGCAGGGGCGGAGCGACGGCGACGCCATGTTCTTCTCCCGCGATCTGGTGATCGAAGGCGACACCGAGGCGGTGGTCGCGTTGCGCAACGCCGTCGACGGCAGCGAGATCGATTTGCTGGCCGATCTGGCGGAACTGTTCGGGCCGTTGCGGCGGCCGGCCTATCGCCTGCTGCGCCTGGGCGGCGGCCTGTTCGACCGGGCGGCCCGGGATCTTGATCTGCTGCGCGAGGCGGTGCTGGCGCCCACGACGGCCCGCGCGGCCCGGCAGGACGCCGATTTGCGCGCCCTGAACGAGGACATGGGCGAATTGCGCCGGGAGCTGCGCGGTCGGCGGCGGCCCGGCCGCCGCCAGCGGCTGGCCGCCGAGCCATGAGCGGGGGGCCGATGGAACTGGTCTGTCCGGCCGGCACGCCGGCGGCGCTACGGGCGGCGGTGGATGCAGGCGCCGACGTGGTCTATCTGGGCTTCCGCGACGAGACCAACGCCCGCAACTTCCCCGGCCTGAACTTCAGCCGCGAGGAGCTGCGCGAGGGCCTGGACCATGCCCACGGCGCCGGGGCCGAGGTTTACGTCGCCGTCAACACCTACGCCGCGCCGGGACATCCCGAGCCCTGGCACCGGGCCGTCGACGATGCCGTGGCCTTGGGCGCCGATGCGCTGATCCTGGCCGATATCGGCCTGTTGGACTATTGCACCCGGCGGCATCCCGAGATGCGGCGCCATCTGTCGGTGCAGGCCTCGGCCGCCAACGAGCAGGCGATCCGTTTCTATCACCAGGAATTCGGCGTCCGCCGGGTGGTGCTGCCGCGGGTACTGACGGTCGAGGATATCGCTGATCTGATTCCGCGCATCCCGGTGGAGACCGAGGTCTTTGCCTTTGGCGGCATGTGCCCGATGGCCGAGGGGCGCTGTTTGCTGTCCTCCTACGTCACCGGCCGCTCGCCCAATATCAACGGCGTTTGCTCGCCGGCCTCTCACGTGCGCTATCTCGAACGCGACGGCCGGCTGTACTCGCAGCTCGGCGGCTCCACCATCAACATCTTCGATGATGGCGACGCGGCCGGCTATCCGACCCTGTGCAAGGGCCGCTTCAAGGTCGAGGGCGAGGCCGGCTATCTGTTCGAGGAACCGACCTCGCTGAACGTCCTGCCGATCCTGCCGCGATTGCTGGCGGCCGGGGTAACGGCGCTGAAGATCGAGGGCCGGCAACGGGGCCGGGCCTATACCGCCCAGGTGGTCGCCGCCTTCCGCCGCGCCGTCGATGCCTGCGGGCGGGGCGAGCCGCCGCCCGAGGATATCGACCTGGATGGCATCACCGAGGGCGGGCAGGAGACGTCCGGCGCCTACCGGAGGGACTGGCGATGACGGGTGCCCTGGCCCTTGGCCCGGTGCAGTTCAACTGGCCGGCCGAGCAATGGCGCGATTTCTACCTGCGGATCGCCGACGAGGCGCCGATCGATACCGTCTATCTGGGCGAGGTGGTCTGCGCCAAGCGGGCGCCGTTTTTCCAGCCCCACCTGGCCGAGGTGGCCGAGCGCCTGGCGGCGGGGGGCAAGGAGGTGGTGCATTCGACCCTGGCCCTGGTGATGACCGAGGCCGAAATGGACCTGGTGCGGGAACTGGTGGCGGATGAGACGCTGTTGGTGGAGGCCAACGATCTGTCCACCATTTCGCTGCTGGCCGGCCGGCGTCACGTGGTCGGGCCGTTCGTCAACGTCTACAACGAGGGCACCTTGGTCTACCTGGCGGCACGCGGGGCCCTTCGGGTGTCGCTGCCAGCGGAATTGTCGGGCGAAGCCATCGCCCTGATCGCCGAGGCGGTACGGGATCTGGACGTCGAACTGGAGGTCCAGGTCTTCGGCCGCCTGCCCCTGGCGGTATCGGCCCGCTGCTACCATGCCCGCGCCTTCGGCCTGCACAAGGACGGCTGCCAGTTCGTCTGCGGCGAGGATCTGGACGGCCTGGCCGCCGATACCCTGGACGGCGAGGCCTTCCTGGCGATCAACGGTACCCAGGTGATGTCCCATAGCTGCTGCAACCTGGCCGACGACATCGCCGGCTTGTGCGATGCCGGCGTTGGGCGGTTCCGTCTCTGGCCGCACAGCTTCGACATGGTGGCGGTGGCGCGGGTCTATCGCGAGCTGTTGGATGGCGAATTGGAAGTCGCGGCCGCCGATGACCGACTGAACGCCATCGCCGGCGGCCTGGCCATGGCGAACGGCTTCTACCACGGCCAGGAAGGCCGCGCCTGGGTCGGGCCGGCGGCGTAGACCGGTTCATGGTTCCCACCACCCTGCGCACCTTTCTCGATCGCCTGCGCCGGCGCGGGCAACTGGTGCGGATCGACGAGCCGGTGTCCACCGCCCTGGAAATGACCGAAATCCATGCCCGCCTGCTGGCTCGGGAAGGGCCGGCGGTGCTGTTCGAGAACCCCGTCGGTCCGGACGGCGAGCGCCATGACATCCCCGTGCTGATGAACCTGTTCGGCACCGTCGAACGGGTCGCCATGGGCCTGGGCTGCCGCCCGGAGGGCCTGCGCCAGATCGGCGAAACCCTGGCCGCCCTGCGCCAGCCGACGCCGCCCGGCGGCCTGGGCGAGCTGGTGCAGGCGCTGCCGATGCTGAAGCAGGTCGGCGCCATGACCCCGGTGCGAAGCCGCCGCGCCGCGCCATGCCAGCAGGTCGTGCTGACGGGCGATCAGGTTAACCTGGCGCGCCTGCCCATCGCCCGCTGCTGGCCGGGGGAACCGGCGCCGCTGATCATCTGGCCCCTGGTGGTGACCAAGGGGCCGGGCGGTGACCCGGCGGACGGCTACAACCTGGGCGTCTACCGGATGCAGGTGCTGGGCCGCAATCAGGTGCTGATGCGCTGGCTCAGCCATCGCGGCGGCGCCCAGCATTATCGACGCTGGAAAGAGCGGCACGACAAACCGATGCCGGTGGCCGCCGCCATCGGCGCCGACCCGGCGACGATCCTGGCGGCGGTGACGCCCTTGCCGGACAACCTCTCGGAATACGGCTTCGCCGGGCTGCTGCGGGGCCGGCGGGTGCCCTTGGTGCGCTGCCGCACGGTGCCCCTCGAGGTGCCGGCGGAGGCCGAAATCGTCTTGGAGGGCCATGTTTCGCTGGACGACCACCGGGACGAGGGCCCCTATGGCGACCATACCGGCCACATGAACGCGGTGGCGCCGTTCCCGGTGTTCACGATTTCCGCCATCACCATGCGGCGCAAGCCGATCTACCTGACCACCTATACCGGCCATCCGCCGGACGAGCCGGCGGTGATGTCGATGGCCCTGAACGAAGTGTTCGTGCCGATCATCCAGGTCCAGTTCCCCGAGATCGCCGATTTCTGGCTGCCGCCCGAGGCCTGTTCCTACCGCATCGCCGTGGTCTCGATCCGCAAGGCCTATCCCGGTCATGCCAGGC
Organism: Alphaproteobacteria bacterium; assembly: GCA_030746635.1. Classification (GTDB taxonomy): domain Bacteria; phylum Pseudomonadota; class Alphaproteobacteria; genus JASLMH01. The sequence goes on from JASLMH010000028.1 coordinate 21,501, forward strand.
GCATCATGATGGGCATCTGGTCACATCTTCGTCAGTTCACCTACACCAAGATGGTGATCGTGGTAGATGACGATGTCGACGTGCGCGACTGGCGGCAGGTGATGTGGGCCGTTTCGACCCGGATGGATCCGGTGCGCGATACCATGTTGGTGGAGAACACGCCGATCGACTATCTTGATTTCGCTTCCCCGGAAGATGGTTTGGGGGGCAAGATGGGACTGGACGCCACGGTCAAGGTACCGCCCGAGACCGGGCGTCAATGGGGCCGCCGAATACAGATGGACGACGAGGTCGTCGAACTGGTCAGCCGCAAATGGGCCGACTATGGCCTGCCCGGCGACGGCGCCCCGGTCTGGACGAAAAAGAGGTGAGCATGAATGTAGGCGAAAAGGCGGTGGAGCCCCCGCGGCTTACCGCCTTGGCACACGGCGGCGGCTGAGGCTGCAAGATCGCCCCCGCCGTGCTGCGGGAGCTGCTTGCCACCTTGCCCGCGCCGCCGCCCGACGCGGCCCTGCTGGTCGGGACCGAGACGGCGGATGACGCCGCGGTCTATCGCCTGGATGATCAACGGGCGATGGTCGCGACGACCGACTTCTTCATGCCGGTGGTCGACGATCCGTTCGATTTCGGCCGCATCGCCGCGACCAATGCACTATCGGACGTCTATGCCGTCGGCGCCCGGCCGGTGCTGGCCCTGGCGATCGTCGGCATGCCGGTCGACAAGATCCCGCCCGAGGTCATCGCCCGGGTGATGGCCGGCGGGGCCGAGGCCTGCAAGGCCGCGGGCGTGCCGATCGCCGGCGGCCATTCCATCGACACCCTGGAACCGATTTACGGCCTGGCGGCGATCGGCCTGGTCGATCTGGACAACATCAAGCGCAACGCCGGTGCCTTGCCGGGCGACAGCTTGATCCTGGGCAAGGCGCTGGGCGTCGGCTTCCTCTCGGCGGCGATGAAGAATGGCGATCTGTCCGCGGCCGGCTACGCCGCCATGATCGACAGCACCACCCGGTTGAACGACATCGGCATCGACCTGGGCGGTCGGGCCGACGTGCATGCCATGACCGACGTCAGCGGCTTCGGGCTGCTGGGCCATTTGAGCGAGGTCTGCCAGGGCTCGGGCGTCGCCGCCGAACTGGATCTGGCCGCCTTGCCGACCTTGCCGCCGGCGATCGAACTGGCCCGGGCCGGCGTCAACACCGGCGCCGCCGGCCGCAACCGAACCGCCTTCGGCGAGGGCGTGAAACTACCTCCGGATTTGCCCGACTGGCAGGACAATCTGTTGTACGACCCGCAGACCAGCGGCGGCCTGCTGGTTGCCTGCGAGGCGGCGGCGGCGGCCGAAATCCTGGCGCTGTTCAAGGCCGGCGGCTATGCCGACGCCGCCATCGTCGGCCACTGCCTGGCCGGCCCGCCCACGATCACCGTGGCCTGACCAGATCGAGGGCCTCGCCCCGGCGCAGGACCGCCCGGGCCGCCTCGCTATCCTCGCCGTCCGCCTGGTGCATCATCAGGCCCGGCAACAGCACGGCCGGACCCCTGGCCTGGGCGGTGGCCTGGACGATGACCCGCCGGGCCGGCCGGTCCGGTCCGGGCCAAAGCGGCAAGATCACCAGGTCGCCGGCGCCCCGGCCCAGGCCGGCCAGCAGGTCGGGCAGCCGCTCGGCCCGGTGGATCAGGCTGATGGTGCCGCCGGGCCGGGTGCGTTTGAGGCAGAAGGCCAGCCAATCGGCCAACGGCGTCTCGCCCTCGCCGTGGGCCAGGGCCTTGCCGTCGTCGGGCGAGGGGGAACTGCGGCCCTCTGGATGGAAAGGTGGGTTGCACACCGTGTGATCGAAGCGCGCCTGGGCGATCTCGCTCGGGGCTCGGCGGATATCCCCCTGGTGCACCGACACCCGGTCGGCCAGGCTGTTGGCTTGAGCGTTTTCGTTCGCCAGTTCGGCCAGGCGCGGCTGCAATTCCAGGCCCCGTACCGTCACCTGGCGGCAGCGATGGGCCAGGCACAGGGCGATGGCGCCGACCCCGGCGCCGGCGTCCAGCACCGTTTGCCCCGGCCGCGCCGGCACCGTCGCCGCCAGCAGGATCGCATCCGAGCCCGCCCGGTAGCTCTGCCGCGGCTGGCGCAGCCGGATCTGCTGCCCCAGCAAGCCATCGAGGGTGATATCATCCGCCGGCTCAGTCATCGCTCTTGGTTTCGACGCCGGCCTCGTCGAGCAGTTGGCGGGCCAGGTCTTCCTGTTCGCTGCTCACCATCAGGCGCCGGCTGAGGGCGTTGATCGAGCCTTCCAGGACGCTCATGTGCTGGTCCAGCACCACCACCTCGACGCCGGCGTCGCGCAGGTAAGCCTCGACCCAGGACAGCATCACCGGATCGTTGCTGCGGATCAGCTCGATCATGGCCGCGTTCGCTATCCCCTTGGCAATGCAGGCTTGCATTCCCTGCGCGTAATGAAGTCTATATGCTCGGGTGGCAAGACGCCTCGGTCAACCAGGAGTGCAATTGGTGGCGGATATCTTACCATTGGATACCGAGCGCGCGGCGCCGAAACGAGCCAGTCTTGAACCGTTGATGAAGCTTGTCGGCGACGATCTGACCAAGGTCAATCACGCCATTCTGGAACGCATGCACAGCCGGGCGCCGCTGATCCCGCAATTGGCCGGCCATATCATCGCCGCCGGCGGCAAGCGGCTGCGGCCGATGCTGACACTGGCGTCGTCGCGGTTGTGCGGCTATGCCGGCCAGCGGCAGATCGGCTTGGCCGCCTGCGTCGAATTCATCCATACCGCCACCCTGCTGCATGACGACGTGGTGGACGAAAGCGATTTGCGCCGGGGCAACGCCACCGCCAATGTCCTGTGGGGCAACCAGGCCAGCGTGCTGGTTGGTGATTTCCTGTTTTCCCGGGCCTTCCAGATCATGGTCGACGACGGCAGCCTGGAAGTGCTGCGGGTGCTGGCCGACGCCTCGGCGGTGATCGCCGAGGGCGAGGTGATGCAGCTGGAGACCTCGAACAATACCGAGACCTCGGAAGAACAATATCTCGAGGTCGTCTCGGCCAAGACCGCCGCCCTGTTCTCGGCCGCCTGCCGGATCGGCGCCGTGGTCGGCGGCCGCCCGGCGGTGGAGGCGGACGCGCTGGAAAGCTATGGCCGCAACCTGGGCATCGCCTTCCAGCTCGTCGATGACACCCTGGACTATTCGGCCCAGCAGGCGACCCTGGGCAAATCCATCGGCGACGATTTCCGCGAGGGCAAGATCACCCTGCCGGTGCTGCTGGCGTTTCGCCGCGGCGACGATGAGGAGCGGCTGTTCTGGCGCCGCTGTCTGGAGGACGGCGAGCAGCGGGACGGCGATCTGGAGCAGGCGATGCGCCTCCTCCAGCGGCACAACGCCCTGGCCGACAGTATCGAGCGGGCGCGCCACTACGGCTCCATCGCCCGCGACGCCCTGGGCATTTTCCCCGATACCGAGGCCAAGCATGCGCTGGTCGACGTGGTCGATTTCTGCATTGAACGGGCCTACTGAGCAGGCTCGGATCGTGCCATGGCGGGCTTCGCCGAACTTGCCGAGGCCGACGCCGCCGGCGACATCGCGGTTATCTACGCCGAGATCCGCCTCTTCTACGCCGCGCCCTATGTCTCGTCCCTGCAGCGCCATTTCGCCACCCATCCGGGCCTGCTGGAATGGGCCTGGGGCCTGTTGCGCCCAGGCTTCGCCTCCGGCCTCATTCCGGAAACCGCCTGGCGGCTGGCCGGCGAGGCGGCGGAAGAACCGCTGCCGCAATTGGACCGATCGGCCCTGCGGGTGTTCGGCGTCGATGCCGAGGGCGAGGGGACGATCCGCGCCGTCTGCCGCAACTTCGAACGCGTCGCGCCATTGAACCTTCTGTTCGCCGGCTGCCTCCGCCATCTGTTGGCGGGCGGCGCGCCGCCGGCGGGGCCTGGTGAAACCGTCGGCCAATGGCAGCCACCCGCGGCTCTGCCGCCGTTGCCGGCCATGGTTGATGTCGATGCGCTGCCGGCCGATCAGGCGGCGGTGCTGGGCCGGTTCGCCACGCCCATCGCCGGACGGGCCTTCGTGCCCGGCCTCTATCGCATGCTGGCGCATTGGCCGGACTATCTGGCCCGCATCGCCGACGACCTGGGGCCGCGGCTGGCCGATCCCGGCTTCCGCGAGCGCGGCGAAGAGCTGGCCGGAACCATCGTCGGCGCCGTGCCGGAGGTGCTGGCGAGGCTGCCGGCGCCGCCGGATTTGCCAGGGCCGGAACCCACGATCGTGCCCGCCCTGCTCGACGCCATCGCAAGCTATCGGCGCAGCAGTCCCGAGATGGTGCTGGTCGGCGGGCTGTTGCGCCGGGCGCTGCCGCCGGAACCATAGACACCGGCCTCCCGGGCGGCTTGCCGAAGCCGTCCGCTGGCGCTATAAGCACGCGGTTCGGCGCCCCCGGGGCGCCGGCGAACGATGACCGGAGTGTAGCTCAGCCTGGTAGAGCACTGTCTTCGGGAGGCAGGGGCCGGAGGTTCAAATCCTCTCACTCCGACCAATAAAATCAAGGGGTTGGCGCCGACTGGCGTCAGCCTCTTTTTTTTGCGGTGGGGTAGGGCGGCGCTGATACACCGGGGTCGGCTGGTGTAGACTTGGCGGGCGGAACCGAGCGCGGAGGCGGGGCATGACGTTACGGGACAAGGTGGTGCTGGTGACCGGCGCGGGCTGTGGCATCGGTGCGGCCATCGCCCTGGCGATGGCGCGGGAAGGGGCACGGGTTGTCGCCGCCGATATCGACGCGGCGGCGGCGGCGGCCGGCGCCCGGGCGGCCGCCGATGCCGGCGCCGAAAGCCTGGCGCTGACCGCGGATGTCGGCGATCTGGCGCAGATCAACGGCATGGTCGCCGATGCCGTCAAGGCTTTCGGCCGCCTGGACGTCATGGTCAACAACGCCGGCGTCACCCGCCAGGCCGACATCATGGACCTGAGCGAGGCCGATTGGGACCGCATTCACCGGGTCAACGCCAAGGGCCTGTTCTTCTGCCTGCAACGGGCGGCGCGGCAGATGATCGACCAGGGCGACGGCGGTTGCATCATCAACATGGCCTCGATCGCCGGGCGCGGTTACATCGGCACCTCGAACGCCGCCTACGCGGCCAGCAAGGGTGCGGTGATCGCCCTGACCAAGACGGCGGCGCAGCAATTGGGCCGGCACGACATCAACGTCAACGCGATCTGCCCGGGCGTCACCCTGACGCCCCTGGTAGACGGCCTGCTGGAAACCCGGGCCCGCGAACGGGGCATCGGCCGGGACGAAGCGTTGGACAGGGCGGCCCGGCCGATCCCCATCGGCCGCCTCAACGAGCCGGCGGATATCGCCGCGATGGCGGTTTTCCTGGCCTCTCCCGGGGCCCGCAACATCACCGGCCAAGCCTTCAACGTCGATGGCGGCCTGGTGCCCAGTTGACGATTGGCACGCTCGTGAAGGGTTGACGTTTGTCAAGCTGGCGGTGACGGCGGTGTGCTAGTTTGCCGGCCATGGAAGTGGTCTATTTCACCATCACCGCGGTGGTGCTCTACTTCGCCGCCGACCGGGCGCTGAATTTCCTCGAGCATCGGCGCGGCGCCCGATTCGAGCATCGCAGCCTGATTTTCTTCGCCATTCTGGTGACCCTGGCCGTGATCATTTTCGCCCTGATCCAACGGTTGGCCGGCGGCTGAGCACCTGATCGGCCTATGTTGGCCGAAAACTCACGCTTTTGAGCACCAACTAGGCCGTATTGTCGCAGCCCGAAGGCTGCTTGACGGCGGTCAAGTATGCCATCGGCGCCTAGTATTAGCATCTTCGCGATCACAAAAAATCCCCGCAGCGGTGGTCGGGCGACCGTCGGCCATCCGGGGTTTAGCGCAATCCTTCGAAGGGCGTGGCGATGAGCGAGCAAAGCACAGGATCAGCCGACCAGCAGGACGAACGCGTTCCGGCCATGCAGCGGCTGCTCGACAATCCGTTTTTACTTTTATTCATGGGCGTGGCGACACCGGCCGCGTTGTATCTGATCTGGGGGGTCATGGAATTGTCCCAGGTCCCCCTGGCGCAATAGCCGATTCATAGGGAGTGACGAGCAATGGCAATACTGCCTCCCGAAAATCGCCTGTGGTGGAAAGAACCACTCTCGGGCACGGAGATCGTCTGGATCGCCGTAGCGTTTGTGTGGGGCCTGGTGATGTTCGGCACCATGGTCTCGTGGCATTTCGTCGGCAAACAGAACCTGTCGAACGAGGCCTATCGCATCGACCCGGCCGTTTACGCCGAACTCACTGAGGCACAGGCCGAGAAGTACAAGGTGCGCATGGAAGGCAACCTGGACGTGCCGGTTTCGCACCCGCCGCCGGGCAGCGACGTCTACATGCTGGGCCGTCTTTGGGAATGGTGGCCGGTGCTGGAACTGGAAAAGGACCAGACCTACCGCCTGCACCTCTCGTCGGTGGATTGGCAACATGGTTTTTCGTTGCAACCGCAGAACATCAACCTCCAGATCCATCCCGGCTACGACATGGTGCTGACCATAAAGCCAGACAAAGCCGGTGAATATGCCGTTGTCTGCAACGAATTCTGCGGCATTGGCCATCACACGATGGTCGGCAAAATCTACGTAGTCGACAAGAAATAGGGGGCGATGATGGCTGTTGACGCACAAGCACCGGCCCGCGGGTTCTACGAAGCCAAGTTCAGGACCTGCCCCGAAACCGGCCTGAAGGTCTGCGCCCAGGCCGAGGCCTTGATCAAGGCGAACGCCGTCGTGGCGGTCGTTTTCCTAGCCGTTGGCGGCTTTTTCGGCCTGCTGGTGGCGCTGACCCGCTGGCCCGCCGTGCACTTGCTTCCGGCGGACTGGTTCTACCTGTTGCTGACGGCGCATGGCGCCGACGTGCTGCTGTTCTGGATCATCTTTTTCGAGATGGCGGTGCTGTATTTCGCCTCGGCGATATTACTCAATTGCCGACTGGCGGCACCCAAATTCGCCTGGCTCGGCTTCATCCTGATGCTGGTCGGCGCCATCGTCGCCAACGTGGCGGTGTTGCAGGGCGAATCCAGCGTGATGTTCACCTCGTACGTGCCGATGCAAGCGGCGCCGCATTTCTATCTCGGCCTGATCCTGTTCGCGGTCGGCGCCCTGATCGGCTGCTTCGTGTTTTTCGGCACCCTGGTGATCGCCAAGGAGGAGGGCACCTACCAGGGCTCGATACCCTTGGTCACCTTCGGCGCGGTGACGGCGGCGATCATCGCCGTGTTCACCATTGCCTCGGGCGCGATCATCCTGATCCCGACCTTCCTGTGGTCGGTAGGCTATATCAGCCACATCGATCCCTTGATGTACAAGGTCGTGTGGTGGGCCATGGGCCATTCCTCGCAACAGATCAACGTCTCGGCCCAGGTCGCCATCTGGTACGCCATCGCCGCGATGCTGTTGGGCGCCAAGCCGCTGTCGGAAAAGGTCAGCCGTATGGCGTTCCTGATGTACATCCTGTTCCTGCAACTGGCCAGCGCGCATCACTTGCTGGTGGAACCGGGCATCAGCTCCGAATGGAAGATCTTCAACACCTCCTACGCGCTGTATCTGGCGGTGTTGGGCAGCATGATCCACGGCATGAGCATCCCCGGCGCCATGGAGGCGGCGCAGCGCAAGCGCGGCTTGACCAACGGCGCCTTCGAATGGCTGCGCAAGGCACCGTGGGGTAACCCGGCGTTTTCGGGCACGGTATTCAGTATCGGGATCTTCGGCTTCCTGGGCGGCATCTCCGGTGTCGTCATGGGTACCGAGCAGCTCAACCTGATCATGCACAACACCCTGTACGTGCCGGGCCATTTCCATGCCACCGTCGTCGGCGGCACCACGCTCGCCTTCATGGCGATCACCTACCTTTTGGTGCCCCTGATCTTCCGCAAGGAGATCATGCTGAAGAAGGTGGCGCAGTGGCAGCCCTATGTCTTCGGCATCGGCATCGCCGGCATCTCGTTGTTCATGATGGGCGCCGGCACCCTGGGCGTGTCGCGGCGGCATTGGGACATCGGCTTCTCGGACGCGGCCATGAGCTTCGACTACCCGGCCATGGCCTTCGCCATGATGACCATGAACGGCATCGCCGGCGTACTGGCCACGGTGGGCGGGTTGATGTTCGTGATCGTCATCGTCCTCTCGGTGTTCTTCGGCAAGCCGCGGACACCGGAAGCCATTGCCGCCACGCCGACCCTTGGCGCCGGTGGCGAAGTGGTGGCCCAGGCCGGCAGCGAAACACATCCGAAACTGCCGGGCACGATCATCCTGGTAGCCGTGTTCCTGGTTGCCTTCGTGCTCTACTACTACGTCAACTGGAAGTACCTGTCCGAAATCTGGCCGTTGAGCTAGAGAAAGGCGGAGCGGGCCCAGACGGCCCGCTCCGACCTTTGGATGACGGTTACGACTGGATCAACGGGAAGACGTAGGGGAAGCAGGACATGGCAAGCGCGCTGAGCCAATTGCATAACGTCTTCAAGCTCCGCATCGGATTCGCCATCATGCTGAGCGCACTGTCCGGCCTGGCAATGACGCCCGGACCAGCGCTGTCGGTGGGCGAGATCGTGGTGCTGGCCCTGGCCGTGCTGGTTTCGGCCGCGGCTGCCGGCGCCTTGAACCAATATCTCGAACGCGATCTCGACGCCGCCATGGCGCGCACCCGCAACCGGCCGTTCGTCACCGGTTTCTACAAGCCGGGAGCGGGCTGGTTGTGGTGCATCGGCATTCTTTTGGCGGTGGCGGTCGGCGCCGCCTGGGCGGTGCTGAATTTCGTCGCCGCGCTGTATGTCTTCCTGGGCGCCTTCGTCTATGGCGTGGTCTACACGGTCTGGCTGAAACGCCGCAGTTGGACCAACATCGTGCTGGGCGGGCTGTCCGGCAGTTTCGCCGTGCTGGCCGGCGCGGCGGCGGTCGATTCCTCGCTGGCCACGGCGCCGGTATTGCTGGCGGTGGTGATGTTCCTGTGGACGCCGCCGCATTTCTGGAGCCTGGCCATGGCCCTGCACAAGGATTACGCGGCGGCCAAGGTGCCGATGCTGCCGGTGGTGATCGGCGACGGTCCGGCGGCGCGGGTGATCCTGGCCCATACCGTGGCCCTGGTGGCGCTGTCGCTGTTGCCGTGCGCCTTCGGCATGGGCTGGTTGTATTTCCTGGCCGCGCTGGCGGGCGGCGGCTATTTCATCTGGCGTAGCGTCGAGCTGGTGCGGGCGCCGGGCCCGACCCGGGCGATGACCAATTTCTTTGCCTCGCTGGTGCAACTGACGCTGCTGTTGTTGGCGGCGATCGTCGATCCCTGGCTGACCGCCCTGGGCTGGCTGGGATGAAGCCAAGGGGCGGCGCATGGGGGTGGCTGGCGCCGCTGCTGCTGGCGACCAGCCTGACGTCGCCGGCACAAGCCGCCGATCTGGTATTGGACGAGCGCCAGGCCCTGGCGGTCAGTCAGGCCGCCTTGGGCGGCCAGGTGGGCGATCACCGTTTCGTCGATACTGACGGGGCCAAACTGACCCTGGCCGAACTGCGCGGCAAGCCGCTGGTGGTCAACCTGATCTACACCGCCTGCGTGCACACCTGCCCGGTGATCGTGCAAACCCTGTACGAGGCGGTCACCGATGCCCAGGGTGCCCTGGGCGCGGCCAGCTTCAACGTCGTCACCATCGGCTTCGACACCCCCGCCGATACGCCCGATCGCATGCGTTCCTTCGCCCGTGGGCAGGGCGTCGATCTGCCGAACTGGCGCTTCCTTTCGGGCGGTGGCGCGACCATCGAAAGGCTGGCCAAGGAACTGGGTTTCGTCTATTTCGCCTCGCCCAAGGGTTTCGATCATCTCGCCCAGGTCAGCGTCCTCGACGGCCAGGGCCGCCTGTATCGCCAGGTCTATGGCGAGGACTTCGACACGCCGTTCCTGGTCGAGCCGCTCAAGGATCTGGTGCTCGGCCGCAACGGCAACCTCACCTCGATCGACGGCCTGCTCAACCGCATTCGCCTGTTCTGTACCCTGTACGACCCGGCGGCCGAGCGCTATCGCTTCGACTATTCCATCTTCATCGGTATCTTCATTGGACTTGCCGCTCTGACCACGGTAGGCACCATTCTGGCGCGCAACCTGTGGCGGTGGTGGAGGTGTCAGCCTGGTATCCAGTAGCTGACGCCGGCCCGCGGGGACCAGGGGCGGACAAAGGGGATTTTCTTGCACCATTTGCAGCGCATGCTGAGAGTGGCCTTCATGTGGTCCGAGGATTGCCTGGACCGGCCGTTTGGGCCGGCCTGGAATCCGCTCTATCACCTCGGCGGCCTGGGTTTTTTCTATTATTGGGTGGTCGCCGTCAGCGGCATCTATGTTTACATCTTTTTCGACACCGGCCTTTCCGAAGCCTATGAGTCGGTCGAATACCTGACCCACGACCAATGGTATTTGGGCGGCGTCATGCGCAGCCTGCACCGCTATGCCTCGGACGGCATGGTGGTGATGATGTTGCTGCACATGCTGCGGGAATTCGCCCTGGATCGCCATCGCGGCAGCCGCTGGTTCACCTGGGTCACCGGCATGCCGATCCTGTGGCTGGTCATCATCTGCGGCATCACCGGCTATTGGCTGGTCTGGGACATGTTGGCCCAGTATGTCGCCATCGGCACCACGGAATGGCTCGACTGGCTGCCGATCTTCGGCGAATCGATCGCCCGCAACTTCCTCTCGCCGGAACTCCTCGACGACCGTTTCTTCACCCTGATGGTGTTCCTGCACATCGCCGTGCCGCTGATCCTGCTGCTGGTCCTGTGGATCCATCTGCAGCGGGTGACCAATCCGGAATACTTCCCGGCCCGCGGGCTGGCGTTGGGCAGCCTGCTGATGTTGCTGGTGCTGTCGTTGATCTGGCCGGCGCTGAGCCAGGCACCGGCGGATCTGGCCAGGGTGCCGACCGAATTGGGCATCGATTGGTACTATCTGGCGGTCTATCCGCTGGTTGACGAGTGGGGCGCGGGCACCGGCTGGCTGGTGGCCTTCCTGGGCAGCCTGCTGTTGGTGGTGTTGCCTTGGTTGCCGCCCTTGCGCGGCGGCGGCGCGGCGGTGGTCAACCTGGAAAACTGCAACGGCTGCACCCGTTGCGCCGTCGACTGTCCCTATGCCGCCATCGTCATGGCGCCGCGTAGCGACGGCCGGCCGTTCGAACGCGAGGCGGTGGTCAATACCAAGCTCTGCGTTGAATGCGGTCTCTGCGCCGGTGCCTGCCCGACCGCGACGCCGTTCCGGCGCGCCAAGGCGCTGGCGCCGGGTATCGATCTGGCCGACCGTCCCTTGGCCGAGGTGCGTCGGCAGGTCGAGGCCGCGTCCGCCGGCCTGACTGGCCAGCGCCGCGTTCTGCTGTTCGGTTGCGACCGCTCGGTGCCGGTCGAGCAACTGCCGCTGGCCGAGGTGGCGGCGGTGCGGCTGCCCTGTATCGGCGCCCTGCCGCCTTCGTTCATCGACTATGTCCTCAGCCGCAACCTGGCCGACGGCGTGTTCCTGTCGGGCTGCAATTCCGGCGATTGCCACAATCGGTTTGGTGTTCATTGGACCCAGGAACGCCTGGCGGGCACGCGCGATCCGCACCTGCGGGCCCGCGTGTCGCGTGAACGCATCGGTCAGCTATGGGTGTCGGCCAGGGAGCGGCGGCGGCTGCAGGACGCGGTGCAGATCTTCCAGGATGGCTTGCCCACCGACCCCGAAGACACGCCGCCGCCGACCCGGGAGAAGGCGGAGGAAGCGCTATGAGCACGGCCCTTCGCTATCTCGGGCAAGGTTTCGTCTACGCGGCGTTCGCGCTGATCCTGGGTTATTTCGCCAGCCTGCCTACCTATACCCATTTCCCGCCCGACCAGGCCCTGATCAAGCTCAGCCTGGCGCACGGGGCCGACCGCAAGGGCGGTTGCCGCCGGCGCAGCCAGGAAGAGCTGCGGAAACTGGCGCCGAACATGCGCCGGCCGATGGACTGCCCGCGCCAACGCCTACCGGTGCTGATCGAACTGGAGATCGACGGCAGCCTGCTGTACCGCGACAGCCTGCCGCCCACCGGTCTCGCGGGCGACGGCCCGTCGCAGGTCTATCAGCGCTTCGCGGTGGCGCCGGGCCGCCATGCCGTGGTGGCCCGCCTGCGGGACAGCGATCGCCGGGACGGTTTCGACTACGAACACAGCGAACAGATCGAGTTGGCGGCCGGGCAGAGCCTGGCCATCGACTTCCGTTCCGAGATGGGCGGGTTCATACTCCGGCGGTGAACGATTGCCGACCGGCGTGTTAGGGGATGACCGGAGCAACTTACTATGGCCTTGATTGCTTGGCAGCTGGAATTCGAGACGGGGATTACCTCGGTCGATCATGAGCACCGTGAAATGGTCGAACTCCTGAACCACCTTCACGGCGAACTGGGCGCGCAACCCGACGGGGAGGCGGTGGCGGACTTCCTGGGCGAGGTCTACGCCAACATCTCGGCGCATTTCGCGCTCGAGGAAAAGATCATGCGCGATACCGGCTACGACGACTATCAGCCGCACAAGGAAAACCACGAGCAGCTGTTGGACGAAATCCGCGATATCATGGACGAGCAGGCCGCCGGCAACTATGCCAACGCGCCGGATCTGCTGGCCGGCCGCTTGAAGAGCTGGTTCGAGGAGCATTTCAGTTGCTTCGATGCTCGGCTGGGCCATCTGACCGACCAACCCGGCGGCGATAGGGCAATGGAGAAGACCTGATGGGGAAATTGCAGATCTACGGCGTCACCCGGTCGCGGGCGATGCGGGCCTTGTGGCTGGCCAACGAGTTGGGCCTCGATTTCGTACAGCATGAATTGAATTTCGCCGGCGGCGACCTCGAAACCGTCGACTATCGCGCCATCAACCCGAACGCCAGAATCCCGGCCATCGACGACGACGGCTTCCGGCTTTGGGAATCCATGGCGATCAATCTCTACCTGGCGAAGAAGCACGGTGGCGAGTTGGCGCCGCGCGATCCGCGGGAGGAAGCACTGGCCCTGCAATGGAGCTTCTGGGTAATGGCCGAGGTCGAAAAACCGACCTTGAACGTGTTGTTCAACCGGGTGCTCAGACCCGAGGAAGAGCGCGATAGCGCCGTCGCCGATCAGGCCGAACAGGAGCTACAGCGGCCACTGGCGGTGCTGAACGGTGCGCTGGAAGGCCGGGATTGGCTGGTTGGCGACCGCTTCACCGTCGCCGACCTGAACGTCGCCGCGGTGTTGGCCTGGGCCAAGATGGGGCAATTGGACATGGCCGCCTGGCCGGCCCTGACGGCCTGGCTGGACCGCTGCCTGTCGCGGCCGGCCGTGGCCAAGACCATGGCGGGATAGCGCCGAACGCCGAACGCCGAATACCGGAAACGAAGAACCCGCCGGGCAGGGAGGCGGCCTGGCGGGTTGGTCGTCCGCGCCCCTTGGCGGGGGCCGGAAATGTGCTCTATGCGGCCTGTTGCAGCGCCAATTGTCCCCAGACGTCCTGCAATGCCGCGACCAGTTGGTCCATCAGGGCATCGTCGTGCCAGGGCGAGGGGGTGATCCGCAGCCTCTCGGTGCCGCGCGGCACCGTCGGGTAGTTGATCGGCTGGATGTAGATGCCATGCCGCTCCATCAGCATGTCGGTGGCCTGCTTGCAGCGGACCGGGTCGCCGACCAGCAGCGGCACGATATGGGTCACCGATGGCATCACCGGCGGGCCGCCTGCTTGCCGTGCAATTTCGCCAGTTCCCCTTCCAGCAGCACGTGCTTGTGGGTGGTGCCGGAGATGTTGCGGGTGCCGCCCGAACCGGCGCCCATATCCTCGGCCGCCTGGCACAGCGCCGCGATCACCACCGGGTTCTGCCCCATGCCCAGATAGTCGTTGGAGCACCAGACCACCACGTCCCGGGTGCCCTCGCCTTCATAGTTGACGGCATGCGGGAAATTGCCGGCCTCGCGGGCCAAATCGGCGAAAACGCGATAGCGCCCTTCGGCGCGGATCTTGTCGACCGACTGCTGAAAAAGCGCCTCGTAGTCCATCATGTCTTCCCCCGATGGTCGGTTGCCCATGATTTGCTCATTGGCAGTATGCCCGGCGGGCGGAACAGGGCCTTGATCGTCGTCAAAGATTTTCGATTCGCCGTGGCCCGCACTAGGCGCGAACGGTTCGGGTGCTGCCATCGGCAAAGTGGAGCCGGGCCGATGTCCCGCCGCCGCCACGCAACAGCCTTGCCGCCGCATCGGCCGGCGTCAGGAAAACCGCGGTGGACAGGCGCCGATCGAACTGCCGCTCGAGGCCGAGTACCATATCGACCTGGGGTTCGCGCTGCCATGATCCCGGATGCCACCGATCGCCGCCTGCTCGCCGCCCTGACCGACGGCCTGCCCCTGGTCTCGCGGCCCTACGCCGAAATCGGCGCGCCGATCGGCCTCGACGAGAGCCAGGTGATCGAACGGCTGACGGCGTTGTCCGAGGCCGGCGTGATCCGCCGCCTGGGCCTGATCGTCCGCCACCACGAACTGGGCTATCGCGCCAACGCCATGGCGGTCTGGGACGCCCCGGACGAGCGCGCCGACGAGTTGGGCCGGCGCCTGGCGGCCTATCCCTTCGTCACCCTGTGCTATCGCCGGCGCCGGCGGCCGCCCAGTTGGCCGTACAATCTGTTCTGCATGGTGCACGGCAAGGAACGCGGCGTGGTGCGGGCGCAGATCGCCCGGCTGATCGAGGAAAACCAGCTGGGCGAACTGCCCCACGAGGTATTGTTCAGCGGCAAGCGCTACAAGCAGTGCGGCGCCCGTTTCGTCGGCCGGCACGAGGCCGAAGCGGGCCGGAGGGCCGGCTGATGGATGCTCTCGACCGCCACATCATCAACGGCCTGCAGGGCGGCTTCCCGATCTCCGAGCGACCCTACGCCGAGGCGGCGGCGGACCTGGGCATCGAGGAAGCGGAATTGCTGGATCGCCTGCGCCGGCTGACCGAGGATCGGCTGCTGAGCCGCTTCGGCCCGATGTATCACGCCGAGCGCATCGGCGGCGCCCTGACCCTGGCGGCGATGGCGGTGCCCGAGGGGCGGTTCGAGCAGGTCGCCGAACTGGTCAACGCCAAGCCGGAGGTGGCGCACAACTATGCCCGCGATCACCGCCTGAACATGTGGTTCGTGCTGGCCACCGAAAAGCCCGAGCGCATCGCCGAGGTGATCGCCGACATCGAGGCCGAGACCGGCCTGGCCGTGCACGACATGCCGAAGCGCCAGGAGTTCTTCGTCGGCCTGAGGTTCCAGGCATGACCGGCCTGGACGACATCGATCGGCGCATCATCGTCGCCACCCAGGCCGGCCTGCCGCTGGTCGCCGACCCCTACCGGGCGGTGGCGGAGGAGTTGGGCCTGGCCGCCGACGAGGTCATGCGGCGGCTGCGGGCGATGCTGGATGCCGGCGTGATCCGCCGCATTGGCGCGGTGCCGAACCACTATGCCCTGGGTTACCGCGCCAACGGCATGTCGGTCTGGGACGTGCCGGAGGCCGACATCGGCGACCTCGGCGCCCGGGTCGGGGCCCTGGATTTCGTCTCCCACTGCTATCACCGACCGCGCCATCCGCCGCAGTGGCCGTACAACCTGTTTGCCATGGTGCACGGCCGCGACCGCGACGAAGTGGCCCGGATGGTGGCCCGCATCGCCGCGTTGCTGGGGCCGGCCGACCGTGGCCACGAGATCCTCTACAGTACCCGGATCCTGAAAAAGACCGGCCTGCGGCTGGTCGCCTGAGGGGAGGGACGATGTTTCGCATCAGCCAATACATGCAGGAGCTGCAATCGCCCACGCCCCTGGGGCCGAAGCGCAAGCCGCCGGGGCCGGTG
>JASLMH010000290.1 GCA_030746635.1 Alphaproteobacteria bacterium
CAGGCCGCCGACTGGATCCCCGAAATCCTCTACGACATCATTTCAGCCGCCTTCCGCCACCAGGGTTTTTCCTTCGTGCGCATCCTGCAGCGCTGTCCCGAATACGTGCCGTCGATGTTCGATGAATGGATGAACGATCCGGCCAAGACCCTGATGCTGCATCACGAAAACGGCATGCGCATCCCCGACAGCCTGGCCGGCGTCTACAAGAACCGGGAGGAGCACGACCCCCTCAACCTGGACCGGGCCAGGGAGATCGCCGCGATGACGGATTGTGCTCCGGTCGGCATCCTCTACCACGACCCGGCGACGCCCCGGTACGACGACATTCGCGACCCGAACGAGCTGTTCACCGCCGACACCATCGAGCAGGCACTGAACAGTGAATTCGATAAATATACCATCTGGCCCGACGCTTAGGACTGTGCCGTCGAACAAGGAGCGGCCAAGCAATGAATGCAGAACTCGACCACACGGAGCTAATCGCCTTTCATCTTACCGGTGACCGCTCGGGCGGCCACCTGACGGATGTTGCCGATATGGATTTGCGCCCGGCGCTATTTGCCGGCTACGGCGATTTGACGGGTCTAAGATATGACTACCCCCTGGTGCTGGTCAGCAATGGCGTCGGCGAAGACGCCGTCCGCACCCTGTCGGGCATTGTCGATGACATTTTGCATGACATCGCGCCCCAGGGCATAGAAGGTGAGTTCACGCGGAAACAGCTGCTCGGCCTAGAGCACGGGATCAGGTCGGCCGTGGCCGGCGGCGCCCGAGGCACCCTGGCGGAGTTGTGGCGGCAAGCCGGTGACCGCTTGTTGGCCGCTGCCGAGGCTGCGAACGGCAAGGGTTTGCAGGATGTGCTGGCCCGGGCCGAAGCGGCGCTGGTGATCGAGGGCGAGTTGATCGACTGCGATGGCGCCACGCCGGGCAAGGTGCTGCGGCATCTCTGGCAGGCCGGACAACGGCGGAAAAACCGCCGCCTGCGCCATCGTCTAGACAAACTAATACTGGGCCTGGAGGGCATTCTGGGCGCTGATTTCGCCAAGTCCGAGGCCGGGCGCAGCGCGGCGCAGCTCAAGGGCGCCATGCGCGGCTCCTACGAAGCCGCTTTCGACTTCGATGCTCTGTCGAATATCCTGCCGCGGACGGCGTCGGACGCCAGCCTGCCGGAGGACCGCCGGCTGCGTTTGCGCGCCACCCTCAAGGTCTTGCAGACACAACGTTTCGTGCCACCGTCGGAACTGCTTGGCGAGAGCGCCGCCGAAGCGCCCTATGATTTCGTCTTCGATGGCTGCGCCGCCGCCAGGGCGGCGTTCGAGGAACGGCTGCCCGAACTTGTCGCCCTGGCCAAGGCCCTGTCAGTGGCCGAACTGGAAATGGAGAATCGCTTCAAGCCCGCCCGGCATGAACGCTATTTCGAGGCTTTCGACCAGACCTCCCTGCGGCCGGACGATCTGGCTCAATTCCCCTCTTATCTGATATTGCTGGCCGACGTGGATGGGGCGGCGCTCGAGCGGGCCAAGGCGATCGAGCTATTGTCTTCCGGCCTGCCGGTCAAGGTTCTGGTTCAGACCGACGACCTGCTGGGCGAGGACGGCGCCACGCCGGGACAGATCGCCCTGCGCGGCGACAACCTGCATTTCGCCAACATGGCGGTCGGCATTAACAGCGCCTACGTCTTCCAGTCCGTCTCCGCCGGCATCTATCGCCTGCGCGATCGAATCATGGGGGGCTTGGACTATGCCGGTCCGGCATTGTTCAGTATTTTCTCCGGCGTTGCCGGCGCGAACGGCTCTGGCGCCTCCTATCTCACCGCCGCCGCCGCCGCCGAGAGCCGCGGCTTTCCCGCCTTTACCTTCGATCCCGGCGCCGGGGCCGACTGGGCCTCGCGGTTTTCGGTCGCCAATAACCCGCAGGCCGAGACCGACTGGCCCGAGCATGCGCTCAGCTACGAGTTGGAGCACCATGAGCGGGTCGAGGAGAAGCTCAACTTCACTTTCGTCGATTTCATCGCCGCCGATGGACGCTACGCCAAACATCTGACCGGCGTGGGCAATGTGACCTCTAATAGCACTGGCGAAGACGGCCTGATGCCGGCCGGTGAATACCTGCAACGCAAGGCGGAGGAGCGGCGCGACAACATCCCTTATGTATTGATGGTCGACGGCGATAACGTGCTGCGCAAGATCGTGGTCGGCGAGCCAGTGATCCGGGCCGCCGAACGCTGCGGTGAAAACTGGCACGCGCTGCAGGAGCTGGGGGGCGTGCACAATTCCCATGCCGCCCGCCTGCTGGAAACCGAACGCCAGCGCTGGGACGAGGAAAAGCAGCGTGAACTCGACGAATTGCGGGCCCAGGCCGCCGCTTCCGCCGCTGCCAGCGCGGCCCCGGCGGCGGCACCAACGGCCGCGGCTCCGGCAGCCAGCGTTGCCGGCGCCCCGCCGCCCGCCGCTGCCGCGGCGGAGGATGTGGCGGTGGAAGAGGTGGAAGCCGAAGCCCCGGAGGCACCGGCCCAGGATCCCGATGTCGCCTGGATCGAGACCCCCCGCTGCACCACGTGCAACGAATGCACCGAGCTCAACAACCAGTTATTCGCCTACAACGACAACCAACAGGCCTATATCCTGGACATCGAC
>JASLMH010000291.1 GCA_030746635.1 Alphaproteobacteria bacterium
ACCGGGCCACCCGCTCCCCCGTCCCAACCACCCATAGATGGTACCCTCGGGGTGGTTGGGACGGGGGAGCGGGTGGCCTGGCACTTCCAGGCAAACTGGAAAAGATCTAAGGGGCCGTCGTGTTCGAGAAGGTCCTCATCGCGAACCGGGGCGAGATCGCTCTGCGCCTGCACCGGGCCTGTCGCGAGATGGGCATCCAGACGGTGGCGGTGCATTCCACCGCCGACGGCGACGCCATGCACGTACGCCTGGCGGACGAGGCCGTCTGCATCGGCCCGCCCGCCGCCAAGGACAGCTATTTGAACATGCCGGCGGTGCTGGCGGCGGCCGAGATCACCGGCAGCGAGGGCATCCATCCCGGCTACGGCTTCCTGTCCGAGAACGCCGACTTCGCGCACATCGTGGAGGAACACGGCTATACCTTCATCGGCCCCTCGGAGGAGCATATCCGCCTGATGGGCGACAAGGTGGAGGCCAAGCGGACGGTGTCGCGCCTGGGCATTCCGGTGGTCCCGGGCAGCGACGGCGCCATCACCGACGAAGACGAGGCGCGGCGGCAGGCCGACGACATCGGCTATCCGGTGCTGATCAAGGCCGCGGCGGGCGGCGGCGGCCGCGGCATGAAGCTGGTGCACTCGGCCGATGCCTTCGCCGCCTCGTTGGCGGCCGCCCGCAGCGAAAGCAAGGCCGCCTTCAACGACGATGCCGTCTACCTAGAGAAATACCTGGAACGGCCGCGCCATATCGAGGTGCAGGTGATCGGCGACGGCACCGGCAAGATCGTGCACCTGGGCGAGCGGGACTGTTCCCTGCAACGCCGCCACCAGAAGGTGCTGGAGGAGGCCCCCTCGCCGGCGCTCAATGCCGAGGCCCGGGAACGCATCGGCGACGTCGTGGTCAAGGCGCTGTCGGAGATCAAATACACCTCCTTGGGTACGGTGGAGTTTCTGTACGAGGATGGCGAGTTCTATTTCATCGAGATGAACACCCGGCTGCAGGTCGAGCATCCCATAACGGAGGCCATTACCGGCATCGATCTGGTGCGCGAGCAGATCCACATCGCCGCGGGCGCACCGTTGTCGTTCAGCCAGAATAATATCCGCTTCGCCGGTCATGCCATCGAATGCCGGATCAACGCCGAGGACCCGCGCAGCTTCGCCCCCTCGCCCGGCCAGGTCGGCGATTTCCATGCCCCCGGCGGCCTCGGCGTGCGGGTGGACTCGGCCCTCTACTCCGGCTATCGCGTGCCGCCCCACTACGACAGCCTGATCGCCAAACTGGTGGTGCACGGTTACAACCGCAATGATTGTCTGATGCGTCTAACGCGCTCGCTCGAAGAATTCGTCATCGGCGGCATTACCTCCAACACGCCGCTGCACGCCGAGTTGATCCGGCAGCAGGACTTCATCGACGGCAACTACCATATTCACTGGTTGGAGCAATACCTCGCGCAGCAAGATTGATGAGGATCACGCCCGATATCGTCCTCAAGGCCTATGCCGCCGGGGTCTTCCCGATGTCGGAAAGCCGCGACGACCCGAACCTGTTCTGGGTCGATCCCGAACAGCGCGGCGTTCTACCCCTCGACGATTTCCATCTTTCCCGCCGGCTGCGCCGCACCGTGCGGGCCGAGCCGTTCGAAATCAGCGTCGACGGCGCCTTTGCCAGGGTCATCGACGGCTGTGCCGGCCCGGGACCGGGTCGCTGGAGCACCTGGATCAACGAGTCCATCGTCGAATTGTTCACCACCTTGCACCAGCGCGGCTTCGCCCACAGCGTCGAGGCCTGGTCGGACGACGAGTTGGCCGGCGGTCTGTACGGCATCGCCCTGGGCGGGGCGTTTTTCGGCGAAAGCATGTTCAGCCGGCACAAGGATGCCTCCAAGGTCGCCCTGGTGCATCTGGTGGCCAGGCTGCGGTTGGCTGGTTTCAGCCTGCTGGACACCCAGTTCGTGACCGAACATCTGCGCCAGTTCGGCGCCGTCGAGATCGCCAGGGACGATTATCACTCCCGCCTGGAGGCGGCGCTGTCGCGGCCGGTCGATTTCTCGCTGGGCGGCAGAAGGCTGTCGGCCGCCGAGGTGCTGCAGTCGATCGTCCAGACGTCGTAGACCGGGTGCTCGAGGGCCGACAGGGCCGGACTGGAGGCGAACATCCAACCGGAAAACAGGGTCAGGCGCCGATCCTCGCCGGGGCGCACCTCGTCGATCTCCACGAACACCGCGACTTCGGGCGGCTCCTCGGGCGGCCGCTTGCGGCAGGCGCGGGCGACGATGCGCAGAGTGCCGAAACGGACTTCCTGACCGATCGGTGCCTCAAAGGTGGTGATACGGGCGGTGATCTTGTCCAGGCCGCGCAGCAGCGCGGCGGGCTCGGCCGCGACCGCCATCGACGGCAGCAGGACGGCGAAAGCCAGCGGGCCAAGGCGCGTTAGAGCATGTCGGGGATAATCTGAACCATTTGACCGGCCCTCCAGACCCCGTGGGTAGGAGCGGTTCGCAGGGCGATGTGGGACATCGGCCAAGA
>JASLMH010000292.1 GCA_030746635.1 Alphaproteobacteria bacterium
TCGATTCAATCGCGCGGGACCATGTAGCGGGGGTTGGACAGACGCAGCTTGTCGATGGCCGTTTGGCGGAGGTGCGCCAACAAGGTTTCCCTCCGGTCGTCGAATGCGCCCGCCTTGATCCGTTCCGCCAATTCCCGATTGAGCGCGATCAGGTCTCCGTCAACGCCGAGCAGCTCTCGCAGCCGGTCCAGTTCCCGTTGGTCCATCGCATCGCCCTCCGCCATGGTGCGTTCGACGATGCCCAAGGCATTGGTGGCGACGCGCAAGTGAAAGGCCGGCTGCCCCTCCAGCGTCGGCGCCAGGTTTTCGATCAGGTGTTGGCGGACGGCGGCGACGAGTTCTTCGGCGGTGGGCCGGTCGGTTGGCATGACAATGCTCCCCGTCTAGTCGAGCAGTTGCATGAGGTCGTATTCGGTTTCGGCGGTGCGGCGGCCGATCACCGCTTTCTCGAACGACGCATGGGGGCCGTCGAGATGGCTGAAGGCCATGAAGATGCACAGCATGCCCCAGTGCACGGTGCCGAAGACCTCCCAGTAACGGATGGCTTCGGCGCCGACACGGCCGCCGCCGCCGGCCTCGTAGCCGGCCTGCAAATCGCTGATTTCGCCGAAGCCGCCGACCGGTTTCTTGAAATGTCCATAGCGCCAGGAGCGCACGCAGATCCAGCCCAGATCGTTCAGCGGGTTGCCGATATGGGCGCTTTCCCAATCGAGGACGCCACGCAAGCCGTCCGCGCCGACCAGGAAGTTGCCGTTGCGAAAATCGCCATGAACCAGGGTATGGCGATCGCCGGCCAGTTCCTGGCGTTCTTCCAGCCAGCGAAAGCCGTACTCGAAGCCCGGATAGGGGTGGCCGGAGGACTCCATGATTTCGCGGCCATGGTCCAACGCCTGGCTGACGTTCATCGATTTGAGTTCGGGCAACCCGGCCACGGCAATGCCGTGCAGCCGGGCGGCGGCGTGACCGCATTGGAAGGCAAGCTTCCGCCGCGCCTCCGCATAGGCGTCTTCCCTGAGCAGGCGCCGGCCGAGGGCTTCGCCTTGCAGGCGTTGCATGATGAAGCCGGCGGAGGTGCGCCTGTCTTTCGCCAGGTAGAATGGGACCTCGGGGACGGGGACCCCGGCCTCGGCGGCCAGTTCCATCAACCTGCCCTCGGTCGCGCGTTGCACGCCGAGGCGGGTTTCCTCCGACACAATGGAGCCGTCCGCCCGATGGATCACCGGATCGCGCTTGAGGATCAGTGGCAGGTGGGCGCCGGCGGGCGTGATCACGTCGAACGACCAGGTTTCGCGACTGGCCCCGCCGGACAGTCTGGTCAGGTCTTGCACCGTCGCGCCGGAGCCGTAGACTTCCGCCGCCTTGTCGGTCAGGACAGCGTGCAGTTGCCGTACGGCATCATCCCTTGCCCCGGTTCCGGTCACGGCGGGGTCAACCGACGAGCACCCGCCCACCATCGACCACCAAGCTGGTTCCGGTCACGTAGGAACTGGCGGCGGAGGCGAGGAACAGGGCGGCATGGCCGATTTCCTCGGGCTGGCCAAGACGGCGTAACGGTGTCTTGGCCATCGCGTCGTGCTTCTGTTCCGGGGTGAAGGCGTCGGCAAGGGAGGTGTCGAACAGGCCCGGCAGGATGGTGTTGACGCGAATGCCGAACGCGCCGAACTCCAAGGCGAATGATCTGGTCATGCCGTCGAGGGAGGCCTTGAACGTCGAATAAAGGGCCAGCATCACCCTCGGCCGCATGGCGGCGATGGAGGAGATATTGATGATGCTGCCCTTGCCTTGGGTCTTCATCATCCTGGCGGCGCCGGTCGACATCGACCAATAGCCGGCGATGTTGGTTTCCAGTGCCTTGAGCATCAATGGCCGGTCGGTGTCCTCGATGCTGCGCCAGGGACTGAGGACCGCGTTGTTGACCAGGATATCGAGGCGGCCGTGGGATTCGGCGAGATGATCGAAGATGGCGGCAATCGCCGCCTCGTGGCCGATATTGCAGGCAAAGCCTTCGGCGCTCAGTCCTTGGTCGCGAAAGCCTGCCGCGACGTCGTCGCAGGCATCTTGTTTGCGGCTCGAGATGATCACATGGGCGCCGTGTTCCGCGAACACCCGGGCCGTGGCCTTGCCCAGTCCCTGGGTCGAGCCGGTGACCAGCGCCACCTGGCCACACAGGTCAAACAAGCCGTCGGCCATGGCCCGGTCGCTCACCCATGGCGGCGCAGCAACTGCCGCGCCAGGGACGACATATGGACCTGGTCGGGGCCGTCGCCGACACGAATGTAGCGGGCGGTGACATAGGCCTTGGCCAGGAAGGTGTCCTCCGTGAAGCCCATGCCGCCATGCACCTGCATGGCCCGGTCGATGACTTCCGTCGCCATCTTCGGCACCACGATCATGGCGGCGGCGATC
>JASLMH010000293.1 GCA_030746635.1 Alphaproteobacteria bacterium
CAGGCCGCGCCGTTCCAAATCGTCGGCCCGCCGCCCGGCGCGTTGGTTCCAGGCCTGCCGCGCCGCGTCCTTCTTGAAACCGGGGCCAGTGTCGAACAGCATCAGGGCGTCGACCCGCTCGGGGTGCGCCAGATGGAAACCGAGCGAGCAATAGCCGCCCAGTGACAAACCACCGATCACCGCCCGGTCGACGCCACAGGCATCCAGGATCGCCGCCATGTCGGCCACGGTGTGGTCCTCGGAATAGGCGTCCGGATCCTCGGGGTAGTCGCTTTGCCCGTGGCCGCGCATGTCCCAGACGATGACCCGGTAGCGGTCCTTGAAGGCCGCCACCTGATCGCGCCACATGCGCGAGGTGGCGCTGTAACCGTGGCTCAACAGGATCGCCGGCCCCTGGCCGTGATCCTCGAAATAGACCCGCACGCCGTCGCGTTCGATATACGCCATCTCAAAATGCTCCCATGCCGCGCCGCCGGCCAATCAACGGGTGGCCACCGCGGCACCCAAGACCGCCATGGTGACGCCAGCCAACCGGTTCAATCTACGCATCGCCGTCCTGGTCGTGAACAACCGTCTGGCCCGGACGGCGAGCATGACCGCAACAACATCGACGGCGATGGCAATACCGAGGACCAGCGACACCAAGATCAAGACGTCACTGGCGCCAATGCCCCCTAAATCCACGAAGGTGGGCAGCAAGGCAGCAAAAAACACGATCACCTTGGGATTACTCAAGCCGATGGTTAGGCCGGCAAACAGATCGCCCAGCAATCCGCGCCTGCCGCCCCTCGGGCCGATCGCCGGCGGCGCGGGGTCGCGGATCCAAAGGCGGTAGCCGAGCCAGATCAGATAGCCGCCGCCGGCGATCTTCACCACCACGAACCATTCGCCCATGGCGAAGGACAGACCGGTCATGCCGGCAATCGCCAGGGACAGGAAGATCAGGTCGGCCAGTTTGGTACCGGCCATCACCGCGAAAGCGGGGGCCAGCCCGGCGGACAGCGCCCTGGCGATGCAGGCGAGCATTCCCGGTCCCGGCGTCAGCGCCAGCAGCAAGATAGCCAGGGCGAAGGCAAGGATGGTGGCGAGCGACATGACGAACTCCCGACACGGTCGACCTCAAAGGGTACGCCGGTCACCGCCGTCGCTGTCAATGGCCATGCTATGCTTGGCCGTCCGTCCGGCCCAACATTGGTAGGGGATCATGACCGAAGGCACCATTCACGACCTGCGCACGCCGTCGCTGTTGTTGGATCGCGGCATCCTGAAGCGCAACCTGCGGCGCATGGCGGGGCGCGCGACCGAGCTGGACGTCGCCCTGCGGCCGCATATGAAGACCGCGAAATGCCTCGAGGTGGCGGCGCTGGCGACCGACGGCCAGGCCGGCGGCGTCACCGTCTCGACCCTGGCCGAAGCCGAGGCCCTGGCCGGGGCCGGCTATCGCGACATCCTCTACGGCGTCGGCATCACCCCGGACAAGCTGGCCGCGGTGGCGGCGATCCAGGCCGGCGGCGCCCGGGTGGCCATGGTCCTCGACGACCCGGAAACCGCCAAGGCGGTGGTCGAAAGGGCCGCCGTCCTAAATGGATCCTTCGCCTTTTTGATCGAGATCGACAGCGGCCAGCATCGCGCCGGTCTGCAGCCGGACGATCCGCAGGTGCTGGAAGTCGCCGGCATCATCGACGGCGGCGGCAACACCGAATTATTGGGCGTGATGAGCCATGCCGGGCATTCCTACAACTGCGCCAGCATCGCCGAGATCCAGGCCGTCGCGGCGGCCGAACGGGACGCGGTGGTGGCCGCCGCCGGGGCCATTGGCGGCCGGGGTCTGACCTGCCCGGTGGTCAGCGTCGGCTCGACGCCGACGGCGTTGCACGCCCGGGACCTGACCGGGGTGACCGAGATGCGGCCGGGCGTTTACATGTTCGGTGATCTCTATCAGACGGCGATCGGCAGTTGCGGCCCGGAGGATATCGCCCTGTCGGTGATGGCGGCGGTGGTCGGCCGCCGGCCGGCGGAAGGCCGCGCCCTGATCGACGCCGGCGCCCTGGCGCTGTCCCAGGACCGTGGTTGGCAGGGCCCCGGCGACGAGGTCTGCTACGGCGTGGCGGTTGATATTGACGGCCGGCCCCTGCCCGGCCGATTGTGCAACACGAAGTATGGACTTTCGGCTTTCCGCTGATCAATCATCCTGGCATTTCCAATTGATGTAGACC
>JASLMH010000294.1 GCA_030746635.1 Alphaproteobacteria bacterium
GCTCCGCGCCCTCCTCAGCATGAGGCCAACTTGCTGAAAATACTTGCGTTTTCCTCATCCTGAGGAGAGCCGCAGGCTCGTCTCGAAGGATGAATGGGACGAGTCATGGTTGTTGCATCTTGGTATGATGATGCATGGCCAAGAACAGCCGCAAGTTTCCGACCTCAATAGATTGCGTAACTGGAAAAATATTTCGGCGGCAAAAGCATAAATACTTAACAAATATTTCAAGAAAACGAATCATTTCAAGATAGGTATTGTGAATAACTGCGCCGCGGCAACTACATCACATCTTTTTGGTCGCAGTTGCTTTTGCCAAGCACCAAGTACATGGTAAGCTGAAATTGGGCAGCACCGGTCGAAAGGGGCCTGCGCCGTGGTTTCGACGAAGCATGTCTTGGGGGAGTTTCAGGGGGATCTGGAGCAAGCGGCCACCCCGGAAGCCTGCATGGCGGTCATGCGAACCCGTGTCGGTCATTTGGGTTTTCGCAACGTCGTCTACGGTCATACCCCCAATCCGCGGGATATCGACGGCCCGCTGATGCCCTATCAACGGTATTCGAGCATTCCGGAGCGATGGGAAAAACGCTACCGGGAAATGAACTATCAGAACCATTGTCAGATCTATCGGCAATGCCTGCGCCGGGGCACGCTGCCGCTGGTTTGGCATGAAATCTGGGAGCGTTTCGGCCTGGACGAGACGCAAATCCGCATGCTGGACGAGGCCGAGCAGTGCGGCGTGACCTTCGGTATCAGCGTCCCGATCTACGAGCGTGGTCGTGGTGACTTTTTCGGGGCTGGCATTTCCACCGACGCGGACGAAGCAGAGGCCAGGGAACTGATCGACCGGTCCCTCGCCCCGATTTTCCAGATGGCGCATCATCTCCACCAGGCCATGACCGGCCTGGGCGTCGGCATGCCCCCCGCGGCCGTGACGGAAAAACTGACCATGCGGGAATGGGAATGCCTGCGCTGGGTGGCGGACGGCAAGAGCACCTGGGACATTTCCGAGATCGAGAGCATCACCGAGAACACGGTGAAATTTCACCTGCGCAACGTCCTGAAAAAACTCGGCGTCAGCACCCGGGCGGCGGCGGTGGCAAAAGCCTTTCGTCTGGGCATCCTGGACCTCTGAGGGACCGCTCCGCCGATGATTAGGTCGACGCTCCCGGTTGCGTCGCGGCGGTCGAGGTACCGTTTCTCAGGCCGATCCGTCGCTTCAGATGGCCGACATAGTTGACCAGGAAATCGTCGCGCGGGAACACGAAATAGTGCACCGCCCAATCCCGCATCATCCGATCCGGCTGCCGCGTGAAGCCGAAATGCTCCATGGTCGTGATGCTGACGGTTTGACCCAGGCGGGTCGCGCCGCAAATCTCCGGCAGTCCCCGGTCGAGGAAGCCGAATTCCAGACTGCGCCAGAGGATTTCCGACGATAGGCCGCGGGACCAGTACGGCCGATCCACCATGGTCGAGACATGGATGTCGCCGCCGAATTCAACGATATGGCGCAATCCGCAATAGCCGATCAGGGCGTCGGTTTGCCGATTGAAGGCACCGAAAATGCCGAACCCGTGACGCTGCCAGTGATCGCTGAATTCCCGGATCCGCGTCAGCGCCCGCTCGGTCCCTTCCTCCGCCGTCCGGGCCGGCGGATCGAACAGGGTGGTTTCGGTGATGTTGCCGTCCCGGATGGTGATGCCGAGGGCCGGTGCATCCTCTTCGACAAAGGGGCGAAGATAAGTTCGATCCGTCTCTAGCTTTAGGTTTATCATGCCGATACATCGCTCCCATCCGATGTTGATCAGCATAGTACGGCAATTATAAGATGTATTGCAACCTCAAAAGTGCGATATTGAAATTATCTACAACCATTACGACATGATCGCTATCTTAAGATAGGTTACAGGTCCGCGAAAGCACCCTGGGTTGGTTGCATCAGGCGCGTTGACTCAGGTTCCAGAGATATTTGCCGGCCAGCACGGCGGCGGCACAGCCGACGATCAGGGTCATCGCGGCGCCATGAGGGGCCCATAGGGGAATCGACGGGAAAAGGTTGATCCAGGCGATCCAGTAGAGTTCGAGATGATTGAAAAATGGGACCAACATGGCTGTTCTCCTTCGGTAGCTCCGCCGCCTTCTCGTTTTGAG
>JASLMH010000295.1 GCA_030746635.1 Alphaproteobacteria bacterium
TTGACCAGATCCCATTGATTGCCGCCACGGCTTTGGAACTGGCCGGTGAAATCCAATTTGCCGGTGACTTGGTCCATCTCCAACGCGGTGCGCATCGCCTTGTTTATGTCGGCGCCGGTCAAACGGACGCTCAGACCCAGGGCCGGCAGCGGCCGCGAACGGACGGTCGCGGCCAGGCCGACCTGACCATCGAATAGGCGGCCCGACAATTCCTCGATGGTCAGCAGGCCGTCGTCGACCAGCAGATGCAGGCGCGGCGCCATGAAGGGATATTTTTGAAACATCAATTGTTTGGCCGCCAGCCGAATATCGGCGTCCAGGCTTTGCAGCGGCGATAGGTCGATCGGCTGCCGCGACCAGCGGCCATCCCTGCCGCCCCGGCCGCCACCGCCGCCGCCGCCCGCGCCCTTGCCGCCGGCGCCCGCGGCCGCCAGGAAATGATCGACGATCAATTGGCCGGCCGAGATATCGGCCGACAACCGGGGCCGCGTGCCGTCCAGGCGAATGCCGCCGGCGCCGGAGAACTCGGCGCTGCCGACCTTGCCCTTGAGAGCGGCGAACTCGTAGCCATCGCCGCCGCCGGTCAGTCTCGTCGACAACTCAAGGCCGCCGAGGTCCCGTTTGGCCGGCCGATAGTCGGCGCCCAAGGCCCGCATGAGTCCAGCCAGATCAGCATGCTTGGCCGCGACCTTCAGGTCGAGGCGTGGCGCGGTTTCGATATTGGCGATCTTGCCGGAGCCGTTGAGCCGAGCGCCGGCCAGGTTCGCGCTGGCGTCCAGGGTCAGCGCCGCCAGATCGCCTTTCGCGGTGGCCCGCACGGCGATCGGGGTATCCGCCTTGGCGGACGGCGCCAGGCCCAAATCGAGCAACTTGGCCAGCTTCGCCAGGCTGGGGTGATCGAGATCGAGGCGCAAATCGGCAGCCGGTGCCGCCGTTAGGTTCGACGCCGCGCCGGACAAGGCGAATTTGCCGCCCGCCAACCCGCCCCGCAACGCCAGTTCGAGACGTTTCGCGTCGCCCTTGAGGTCGGCGTCCAGCGACAGCCCCGTCAATCGCTTGGCGGGAATGCCCAGGTCGACGCCGGCCAATCGCACCAGGCCCGCCAGCGAGTTGGCCTTGACCTGCAACTTGGCCCGCCCCGACGGCGCCGCCGCGAAGCCTTCGCCGCTGCCGCTCAGGGCCAGCCCGGCGCCAGCCAAATCCTGCACCGTCGCCCGGCGCACGGTCAGCTTGCCGCCGACCAGGCTCAGTTCGGCCGCGATCCCGCGCACGGGCGCCGCGTTGTAGGTCAGTTCGCCAACCCGCAGATTGAGGTTGCCGTCGAATTCCTCCAGCAACGCCAGCGATCCGGCCGCCGTGGCGGTCGCCTTGGATTTGGCCGGACCGGCCGCATCGGCGTTCTTGCCGCTGGCCGCCGCGGCCGCCGGCAGGTAGCCATCCAGGTTGACGCGATCAACCGACAGGGCGACGCCGAAGGACGGCCGCGCCTGCAACAGATAGGTGCCGGCACCACTGATCGCGGTATTGTCCAGGCGCAGGTTCAGATCGGTTACTTGCAGTTGCGCACCGGTCAGCATGAAATTGCTGGTCAGAACCATGTTGGCCAACCGGCCCGCCGGGACCATGGCCGGATCGGCGCCCAGCCACTGCAACAGGCCGCGCAGGTTGTCCGATGCCATATCGAGTTTGCCATCGAAACGCGGCCCCCCCTCCACGGTCGCGGACTGGCCGGACAACCGCAGGTCGGAACCGCCGGGCAGCAATGCCGACAGCCGGTCGAGCCGCAACTGGCCGTCGCGGGCCGAGGCATCCAACTGCATCTGACTAACGACACCGCCGCGATAGCCGAGGCCATCGATGGTCACGGCCACGCTGCCGCGCAAATTCGCCGGCAACGTTGGCAGGGCAAAGCCGGTGCCCGCCGCCGCCTTGGCGGCATCTCCACCGCCCTTGCTCGCGGGCGCCGCGCCCTCTCCGGCGTCCGCCGGCATCAGGCGGTCGAGGTTCAGTCGGCCGATCGCCAGCGCAAGGTCGATCGAGGGCTGTTCACCCAGGCCAACGCTGACCGCGCCGCTGGCCCGTGTTTCACCCAATCGCAGTGTGATGTCGTTCAGGCCCACGG
>JASLMH010000296.1 GCA_030746635.1 Alphaproteobacteria bacterium
GCGCTGCGCCACGCGCCTACCCCAATGGCTTGCTAGCGCCATCAAATGAATCAGATTACCCCCGACATGCTCTAGGCCTGCGCGGTCAGAGCGGCCACGATCTCGTCCAGATGCCGGTCGGCCAGGGCCTTCAATTCGTCGTCGGTGCGATCCTGGATCGGATGCGGCACCCAGATATAGGCCGGATCGAAACCCAGGGCATCGGCCTGTACCGCCGCCGCGTCGACGAATTCGGTGGTGGCGACGCCCACGGCGGGCACGCCGCGGCCTTCCAGGTTCACCAGGTCATGCGTACAGCACGACGTGCAGGAACCTCAATCGGCCAGACCTTCGACGACGATGTCGCACTCGTCGACGATCGCCTGCTGCACCTCCAGCGGCGCCAGCCGGGCCACGGTCGGCTTGCGGTAGCGCCTGACGGCGATGCCGCGTTCGTCCAGGCGCTCGGCCAGGCGGTCGAGAAAGACGTCGCCGCGCGGCTTGGAGATATCCAGCACGGCGACGGTCAGGCCGTCCAGGGAACTCGGCCGCGGCAACCGCGGGCGGCTGGCCGCCTGCCGTTCCGCCGTCGGGTCCAGGAGGGGTCCCTCCAGGGTCATGGTGTCACCTCGCATTCAGCGAACCATCGGGACGGCGATGATGCCGCAAATTTGCGCGCGCCGCTACCTGCCCTAAGGTGATGCGGTCGACAAGGGGTTCCAGTCAATGTCCGCCATCGAGATCGCCGCCACCCTATTGGGCCTGATCAACGTCTGGCTGATCGTTCGCCGCAACATCTGGAACTATCCCTTCGGCCTTGCCATGGTGGTGCTGTACGGCAAGATCTTCTTCGACGCCAAGCTGTATTCCGACGCCCTGCTGCAGGGCTATTACGTCGCCATCCAGTTGTATGGCTGGTGGTTCTGGCTGCGCGGCCGGGCCGATGACGGCCGCATCATCGTCGTGTTGATGGACGGCCGGGCCCGGCTCGCCGCCATCGGCATCGTCGCCGGCGGAGCCGCCCTGCTGGGCTGGCTGATGGCCAGCCAGACCGATGCCTCGCTGCCCTATTGGGACGCGACGACGACGGTGATGAGCGTGGTCGCGCAGTTCCTGTTGTCCCGGCGGCGGCTGGAATGCTGGCTGTTGTGGATCACCGTCGATGTGCTGTCGATCGGCATCTATGCCTACAAGGAGTTGTACCTGACGGCCGGGCTGTACACGGTGTTCCTGGGCCTGGCCAGTTGGGGCCTGGTGGCCTGGCACCGGGCCTGGCGCCAGGCCGGGCGGCCCGGCGCCCCGGACCCGGCCGGTGCCCCGGCATGAGCGGCCGGCCGAGCCGGGGCTTCCTGCTGGGCAAGTTCCTGCCGCCGCACCTGGGCCATGTCTACCTGTGCGACTTCGCGACCGCCTATGCCGATGAGCTGAGCATCCTGCTCTGTTCGCTGCCCGACGACCCGATACCGGGTGACTTGCGCGAGGGTTGGCTGCGGCGGATGTTCCCCGCCGCCCGGCTGTTGCGCCTAGCCGACCCGGTGCCCCAGGAACCCGCCGACCACCCTGATTTCTGGGCGATCTGGCGCGAGCTGATCGGCCGCCTGCACCCGGAACCGATCGATTTCGTGTTCGCCTCCGAAGCCTATGGTAGGCGCCTGGCGGCCGAGGTCGGCGGCCGCTTCGTCCCGGT
>JASLMH010000297.1 GCA_030746635.1 Alphaproteobacteria bacterium
TCCGTTCCGCTCCCATTCCGTCCGCTCCGTGCGCCCTTCCCTGGAGAAAGGGACGGGCGGCCCCCTCCCGGGAACACGCCCGTCAGTCAACAGGGAGGGACAGATGAGGTTATGGCGGGGTCAGGCGGGGTTTTCGGGGCGGTCGGCGGTCAACGCAGGTCGAAAAAATCCGCGCTGGTGGGCTTCGCCCCCCAGACCCCTCAAGAGGTAAAGGGGTAAAGGTGCAAGGGGTTAGCTTTCGCTAACGCGAAAGCGTCCTGGCGAGACGGAATCCGAAGTAGTAGCCCCGGTCCCCGGTCCTGAACCCGAGGCGGACGGCCGAGCGCAAGTACCACGGTACGCTGCCCCAGGAGCCGCCGCGAAGAACACGGCGTGAACACTCGCCACCCGTCGTCCAGGCCTCGCCGTTGGCAGGCGCATCCTGGTAGCTGTCGTGGTAGCAGTCCTCGACCCACTCCCAGACATTGCCCAGAACATCATGAAGACCAAAGGCGTTAGCGCGGTACTTGCCGGCCGGCGCGGTGAACTTGTGGCCGTCCGAACAGGAGAAACGCGGCGTCCCTCCGTGCGTTGCGTCCGTTACGTTGGCGTAGTCGCAGCCGGTCCTGTTGTCCCGGTCATCGCCCCAATAGCGATAGGTGGTCGTCCCGGCCCGGGCCACGTACTCCCACTCCGCCTCGCTCAAAAGGCGGTAGGTCTGGCCCGTCAGTTTGCTCAGCCAATCGGCATAAGCGGCTGCATCCCGCCAGTCGACGCAGACCACCGGATGATCGTCGCCCTGGTCATAGCCCGGTCCGCGCCAGTTCCTCGAGCCATCCTTCTGCCATTTCTTGCCGGTCCACCAATAGCAACCGTCGCCGTCACCACGATCGGTGGCACGGACGAACGCCGCGTACTGACCGCGCGTCACCTCGTACTTGCCGACCGCCAGGGAATAGGAGATCTCGACACGGTGCCTTGGTTTCTCGTCCTCGACCCATTCCGCCTTGGCGCCCTGTTCCACCGCCCAGTCCCGTTCCGCCGCCGTCGAGCCCATCTGGAACGATCCCGGCGGCACCACCACCAGCTCCGGGCAGTCGGGGCAGTCCCTGAAGGTATCGCCCGGCTGATAGCGCTTGGCATAGACGCCAACCGCCACCTTGGGCGATTGCTTTTCCTTTGCCGCTGGCCCTTGCGCCGAGAGCAGCGGACCCCAGACGAAGCCCTGCTTGCCGTCCGCCAGCGCCACCCGGTACCAGTCCTTGTCCGCGACCTTGCCGGTAACCTCGACCGCCGTGCCCGGCGGTAGTTTGGCCACTTTGGCATGGGTCGTGCCGGGGCCGGCCCGGACGTTGGCCGCGCCCACCGCCGCGACGAACATCTCGCGATCCAATTCCGCCACCTGATGTTTAGGCGGCGGCGATGGCGGCGGGCCACCGTCCGGCAGGCGGAAGTAGAAATCCCCGGTCACCGACGAGGCCGTCCAGGGCACCTGGCGGTTGTTGGTGGCGGCCAGGACCCGGGCCCGCACCCGCTTGAAGGCGGCGTCCAGTTCCAGGCCGGGCCGGGCCAGGGTGTCCAGGATCGCCGAGGTGAAGATGCTGTTGGCGCCGTCGCCGTCGTCGGCCACCGCGCCGGGGGC
>JASLMH010000298.1 GCA_030746635.1 Alphaproteobacteria bacterium
GATGGAGCCGAACTGAAGGCCGATGATGGTGATCACCGGCACCAGGGTGTTCTTCAGCGCATGGCCGAAATTGATCGCGCGGGAGCCGAGCCCGCGGGCGCGCGCGAACTTGACGTAATCGGTGCGCAGCACCTCCAGCATCTCGGCCCGCACCAGACGCATGATCAGGGTCATCTGGAACAGCCCCAGCGTGATCGCCGGCAGCACCAGCGCCTTGAGGCCGCTCGCGGTGAGCAACCCGGTGGTCCAGCCGCCGAGAGCGACCACCTCGCCGCGGCCGAACGAGGGCAGCCAGCCCAGGGTCACCGAAAACGCCAGGATCAGCAGAATGCCGATCAGGAACGTCGGCAGCGAGACGCCGATAAGCGAGATCACCAGGAACAGCTTGGCGAGCAGGCTTCGCGGCCGGAGTGCCGCGTAGACCCCCATCGGCACCCCTGCGAACAGGGCCAGCAGCGCCGCGGCCAGGCTGAGTTCGACGGTCGCCGGCAAGCGCTCGGCGATCAAATCCGCCACCGGCCGGCCATGGCGATAAGACAGCCCGAACTCGCCCCGCGCCGCGTTGGCCACGAAGCGCGCGAACTGGACCACCACCGGGTCGTTGAGCCCCAGATCCTCGCGCAGCCGCTCGCGATCCTCCATCGAGGTATCCTGGCCGACCATATTGCTGATCGGATCGCCGACATAGGCAAACAACGAGAACGCCACCAGCGCCACCGCCAGCATGACGAACCCGGCCTGCACCAGCCTCCGGATCACGAACGCGATCATGTCCGGCGCAGTATACCGAGCACGGGCGGCGGGGAAACCACGCCCGGGTCCCGTTGCCGGCGGCGTGATCGGAGGTTAAAAAGTTTGGTTCCGGGCCCAGCTCGCGCGCCCGGGCCTGATCAGGAGGGAATTCCCGAGACGCGCGCAAGAGGAGCGACGATCGCCGGATCGTGATCCGACGGTAGGTCCGTCGGAATGGCGGCTCGTGACATGAAATCGCCCAACCAGGCGCCGGTCGGGGGCGACCGCTCCAACCCTGACTCCGGACCTGGGTGAGTGGCGGCTCCGACGGGAAATTTTGGGTCCTATACAAATAGCTCTGCAAGAATCTCGCCGAGATTTGGTGGCCATGGCACGCCTATTTGCAGAAGATTCTGGACGCCACACGCCATGCCCTCGTCTTGCGCCGCCCCGATGGACTGATTTTGCGCCGCCGTTGATACCTTACTTTGATGGGGAATAACGCCGGTGATCTTACCGGGCAATCGCCGCCGCGAGATACCCAGTCCGATCAGGCCAACGGCGAATATGGCGAGTGCCGACGCGGCAAGAGCTGGCTTTGGTCGTCGGCGGCGCAAGCTTGAAGTTCGCTTGCGACTTGGCCAACCACTTCGGGCCAGTCGCCGGATTGGGGTTGGCGATAGAGGCGCATGGTCGGATACCAGGG
>JASLMH010000299.1 GCA_030746635.1 Alphaproteobacteria bacterium
GGCGGCGATGACCGCGATGACGCTGCAGCAGCTGTCGGACAACCGCTTCATCCTGGGCATTGGACCCTCCGGCCCGCAGGTGATCGAGGGCTGGCACGGCGTGCCCTATGGCCGGCCGCTGACCCGGACCCGGGAATACATCGAAATCATCCGCAAGATCATGGCCCGCGAGGGGGCATTGACCCATCAGGGCTATCACTACCAGATCCCCAATACCGGCGAGGGCACCACCGGCCTGGGCAAACCTTTGAAGACCATCCTGCACACCGATCAGCGGCTGAAGATCGTCACCGGCACGATTTCGCCGGCCGGCGTGCGGGCCAGCGCCGAGGTGGCCGACGGCATGATCCCGGTGTTCATGAACCCGGAGCGTTTCGATGTCTTCGAGGAGCCGCTGAACGAGGGTTTCGCCAAGGCCGGCGGCGGCAAGAGCCTGGACGATTTCGAGATCACGCCGTTCTGCGGCGTCAACATCAATGATGATTTGGCGGCCGCGCGCCAACCGATCCGAGAGAACCTGGCGCTGTATGTCGGCGGCATGGGCGCCCGGGACAAGAACTTCTACAACGACTACGCCAAGCGCCTGGGCTACGAGGGCGCGGCGGTGGAGATCCAGGACCACTTCCTGGCCGGGCGTCGGCTCGAAGCGATGGCGGCGGTGCCGGACAAGCTGATCGACGAGGTTTCCCTGGTCGGCCCGGCCGATCGCATCGCCGAACGGCTGCAGGACTGGCAGGCCGCCGCCAAGGAGAAAAAGGTGGCGGCCATTCTGGCCAGTTGCCGCACCCGGGAAGAGGTGCAACTGCTGGCCAAGACCGTGTTGTAGCGGCGCACGCTCGCCGCTAGAACGCCAGCTGACCCAGGAAGGCGCCCATTTCCTGATTGAAGATCTCCGGCTGGTCGATGTTGGCGCCGTGGCCGGCGTTCGGGATCACCACTTTCGCGGCGCCGGGGATCTTCTTGCTCATGTAGTCGGTGGCGGCGTGGAAATTGACGTCCTGTTCGCCGACCAGCACAAGGGTCGGCACGGCGATATTGGGCAGGCTTTCGATCACGCTGGCGTCCCGCTGGGCCAGCATGCCCCGGGCCGCCCGGGCCAGACCGTCGGCCGAGCGATGGTTGCTGCGCCGTACCTCGGCGCTGGCGCCCAAGGCATCCAGGCCCCGGCTTTCCAAGTCGTCGGCCCGTTGGCCAGCCCGCCGGTTCCAGGCCTCCCGCGCCGCGCCCTTCTTGAAGCCCGGACCGGTGTCGAACAGCATCAGCGCGTCGACCCGCGCCGGATGCTCCAAATAGAAGCCCAGCGAGCAATAGCCGCCCAATGACAGGCCACCGACAACCGCGCGGCCGACGCCGCAGGCATCCAGGATCGCCGCCATGTCGTGTACGGTATGATCCTCGGAATAGGCGCCCTGATC
>JASLMH010000029.1 GCA_030746635.1 Alphaproteobacteria bacterium
TGCCGGCGGCGCGGATCACCACCTCGGCCTCGTCCCAGCCGCCGCCGACGCCGCCCCGGTCCTCCGGCACCAGCACCCGGGGCAGGCCGTTCTCCTCGATCGCCTGCCACAACGCCTCCGGCCAGGCGCCGGTCTCGGCCGTCTCCAGCACATCCTTGGTGACAAGGTCGCCCAGCAGCCGGTTGACCTGGTCGCCCAGGATCGTCCGCAGTTCGCTATCGCCACTCATCGCAGACCCAACCCCCTGGCAATGATGCCGCGGACGATTTCGCGGGTGCCGCCGCGCACGGCGAACGCCGATGCGGCCAGGGTGGTATAGGCCAAGGTCTGCTCGAAATCGTCGCCGTTGTGCGGGCTTGGCTCCCGCTCCAGGGTCTGATGGGATATCAGCGGCACCGACTGTTCGAACAAGGTGCCCACCTCCTTGACGATGGCGCCGTCCAGGGCCGGGTCCTCGCCGGCCTCCAGCTTGGCCGCGACCGAGATGGACATGTTGCGCAAGGTGACCAGATGCGCCACCAGCCGGCCCACCGCCCTGGCGCCGGCGGGCGTGGTGTCCTTGGCGACCTCGTTCAGCAATTCCAGCAGCATCTGGTAGGAGGACAGATAGCGTTCCGGGCCCGAGCGTTCGAAGGCCAGTTCGGCCATCACCTGTGACCAGCCCTCGCCCTCGCTGCCGATCAGGTTTTCCTCCGGCACGAAGGCGTCCTCGAAGACGCATTCGTTGAAATGCTCCTCGCCCGCCAAATTCCTGATCGGGCGGATGCTAATGCCCTCGGTGGCCTTCAGATCGATCAGCAATTGCGACAAGCCGTCATGCTTGCGTTCCGCCTCGGGATCGGTGCGGACAAGGGCGATCATGTAGTCGACCAGATGGGCGCCGCTGGTCCAGATCTTGCTGCCGTTGATCAGCCAGCCGCCGTCCGTGCGGGTCGCCCGGGTGCGGATCGAGGCCAGGTCGGAGCCTGAATCCGGCTCGCTCATGCCGATGCAGAAAAAGATCTCGCCCTTGACGATGCGCGGGATGATGCGCCGCTTCATCTCCTCGGTGCCGAATTTCAGGATCAGCGGCCCGCTCTGCCGATCCGTCATCCAATGCCCGCCCACCGGGGCGCCGGCCGCCAGCACCTCCTCCAGCATCACATAACGCTCGAAGGCGGTCTTGCCGTGGCCGCCATATTCCTTGGGGAAGGTCATGCCCAGGAAACCGGCCTGGCCCAACTTGGTGCTGAATTCGAGATCGATGCCAAGCCAGGAGCGCGACCGCATGGCGGCGGGATAATCGGCCAGGTTCTGTTCCAGGAAGGCCCGCACGTCGGCGCGAACCTGTTCCGCCTCGGGCGGCAGGTCGGCTGGTTCGAAACGGAAGGAATGCATCCGGTGCCCTCGAATAAGTCTACAATGACAGGCCAACCTAGCAGCCGGGGCGGTCGGCATCAAAGGCAGGGGAGAGTGGAATGGCCGAGCAAAAGAGATCCATCGCGCAATGCCTCCGCGACGGCGAATTCGTCCTCGCCCCCGGGGTGTTCGACCTGGTCTCGGCGCGGGTGGCGGACCAGCAGGGCTTCAACGCCCTGTACATGACCGGCTACGGCGTCGCCGCCTCGTATCTCGGCCGGCCGGACGCCGGCTATGCCACCTATACCGACATGGTCGGGCGGGCGGCGCAGATCGTCGAGCGCACCGCGACGCCCCTGATCGCCGATGCCGACACCGGCTTCGGCGGCGCCCTCAACGTCCAGCACACCGTGCGCGGCTACGAGAAGGCCGGCGTGCAGGCGATCCAGATCGAGGATCAGGAATTCCCCAAGAAATGCGGCCATACCCTGGGCCGCACGGTGATCCCCCTGGACGACGCCGTGACCAAGATCCGGGTTGCCGCCGACGCCCGGGACAGCGCCGATTTCCTGATCATCGCCCGTACCGACAGCCGGACCTCCCTGGGCCTGGACGAGGCCCTGCGCCGGGGCGAGGCCTTCGCCGAGGCCGGCGCCGACGTGATCTTCATCGAATCCCCGGAATCCGTCGAGGAGATGGAGGCCATCTGTAATAATTTCGACCAGCCGCTGTTCGCCAACATGGTGGAGGGGGGGCGCACGCCGATGCTCAGCGCCACCGAACTGCAGGATCTCGGCTTCGCCATCGCCATTTTCCCCGCCACCGGCTTTTTGGCCGCCGCCCGGGCGCTCAACGACGCCTATGGCGCCCTGCTGGACGACGGCATCACCACCGCCGTCAAGGACCGGCTCTACCCCTTCGAGGCGATGAACGAGTTGATGGGTTTCGAGGAGGTCTGGGAATTCGACAAGACCTACGGGGAATAGGGTCGGCGTTGGCCCACCGTGACACGATGACGTATCATGCTCATGCAACCGGATGATCAATGAACGGACGGAGGGCGAGATGGCGGCGCGGGACTGGGACATCAGCGGCGAGTACATGGAAAGCTGCAATTGCGAGTATCTGTGTCCGTGCATCTACACCAACCCGCAGGAGGCCGCGACCTACGAGCATTGCTACGCCCTGATGGTCTACCGCATCGACCAGGGCAAATGCGGCGAGGTGGTGCTGGACGGCCTGAAATTCGCCTTCGTGATCCGTTCGGGCGCGGTGATGGCGGACGGCGACTGGGTGTTCGCCTGCGTCGTCGACGAAGCGGCGGACCCGGCCCAGCGGGAGGCCCTGGCCGCCATCGCCAGCGGCGAGGCCGGCGGCCGGCCGGCCCTGATCCGCGACAACCTGGTCAGCGACTTCCGCGGCGTCGAGTACAAGCCCATCAGCTTCGAGGCCGACGGCCTGGGCCGGGCCACCGAAATCCCCGACGTCTTCTCCTTCGCCATCGAGGGTGTGCCCTCGCGCAACGGCAACGGCGATCCCTTCTACATCGACAATACGGCGCATCCCGCCAACACCCGGCTGGCCCTGGCCCGCTCGACGGAAACCCGGCTGACCGGCTTCGGCCTCGACCTGGAGATGGTCGGCCAGGCCAACAACGGCCATTTCGCGCCCTTCGCCTGGAGAAATTGATCCAGGCTCCCGGATGACCGAGGTCACGGCGGACCGCCCGCCGCCGCCCGGCCTGCGGCCGCGCGAACGCCTGACCATCCTGGCGGCGCTGGCCGCCGTCACCGGTCTGTCCTGGCTCTATTTGTACCTGCTGGCGGCCGAGATGGCGGCGCCGGGCGCCATGGCCGGCCTGGCGCTGGCCGCCGAGCCGAAGCCGTGGACGGCGGCCGAGCTGGTACTGATGTTCGTGATGTGGTGGGTGATGATGGTCGGCATGATGGTGCCCAGCGCGGCGCCGATGATCCTGACCTTCGCCACCATCAACCGGCGCAAGCGGGAGCGCGGCCAGGACCATCTGCCGACCGCGGTGTTCACCGCCGGTTACCTGCTCGCCTGGGGCGCCTTCAGCCTGCTGGCGACCCTGATCCAATGGGGCCTGGCGACGGCGGCGCTGCTCTCACCGATGATGGAAACCACCTCGCCGATGCTGGGCGGCGGCCTGTTCATCGCCGCCGGCATCTACCAGCTCACGCCCCTGAAACATGCCTGCCTCAAGCACTGCCGCTCGCCCTTGGATTTCGTGCTCAACCACTGGCGCGAGGGCGCCCTCGGCGCCTTGCGGATGGGCGCCGGCCACGGCCTCTACTGCCTGGGCTGCTGCTGGTTCCTGATGGCTTTGTTGTTCGTCGGCGGGGTGATGAACCTGGTCTGGGTGGCGGCCATCGCCGCCTTCGTGTTCATCGAGAAATTGTTCGTGGGCGGCCGCTGGACGGCGAGTTTCGCCGGCGGCGCCATGCTGGCCTTCGGGGCCTATCTGATCGTCTGACGCGCGATGTCCGCATTGACCACGGTCCGCGCCGGCCCGGGCTGGCCGCCGGCGATCTCCAGCACCAGCTTGCGGCGCACCGCCTCGGCGAAGCGATCATCGCCGTCGGCGGTGACCACGAAGGCGCCGGGACCGCCGATGATCAGTTCGGCATAGGCCGCCTCCAGGTCGTAACTCACCGGCCGGCCGCTGCAATCCCGGCACAGGATGGCCAGGCCGTTGATGACGATATCGTCGGCGATCGCCATGGCCCGGGCCTGTTCGATCGGCACGCCGCCCCAGCTCCAGGCGCTGTCGCCGGAGAAGTCGATCACCCGCCGATCGCCGGCGATGTCGTTGGCCTCGATCAGCGCGTGGGCCGCGACGATGGCGTTGCCGATGGCATTGGGGCCATGGGCCAGGCGCGGCCGCGCCATCAGCTTGGCGGCGAATTTGGCGGCGCTGGCCGGGCCGTCGACGATCTGCCAGGGCACCACCACTTCCTGGGAGGTTTCATCGCCCCATTCGACATAGGTCACGGCGATCCGCTGGCGGTAGCCGCCGGTTATCGCCTTCAAGACCTGGGGGTGGGTGATGGCCGCGGCGTAGCCCTGGCGCTGCAAGCGGATTTCTACGTCGTCGATCGACCGCGAGGCGTCGGCCAGCAGCACCAGCTCCAGATCGACCCGCCGATCGGCGGCCCAGGCCACGGCGATCAGTCCAAGGAACAGCGTCAAAACCGCGATGATCCGGCGCACGAAATCCCCCAAACGGGCCAGCGAAGGGGTGATTGAAGCAACTTCGGCGGCGTGGGACAAGCCGCGCCGGTTTGACGCTATTGCCGGTCCGGGTGTTATCCTACGCGCCGCCGATCGCCCAACAACGGCGTCGGCGCGTCTGTGACGAGGAGGAAGCGGGCATGATGACGGGCGAGCAATACCGGGCGTCCCTGGACGACGGCCGGGCCACCTTTTTCGAGGGCGAACGGGTCGACGACCTGCCGGGGCATCCGGTGCTGGGGCAGGCGGTCAACGTGGTCGCCAACTGCTACGACCGCTTCTATTCGGCCGAGCCCGAGGCGCGCAGCCCGCTGATGGGCATTCCCCGGTCCGCCGATGACCTGAAGGCCCGCATCCCGCTGCTGCATCAGGCGGACATGCTGGCCCATACCACCTACAGCTCGATCATGACCCTGATCACGGCGGCCGGCCGGATGCCGGACCAGCCGGTCTATAACGAACGCATCATGGCCTATGTGGAGGACATGCAGCGCAGTGATATCCGTATCCTCCAGTGCATCACCGACGCCAAGGGCGACCGCAGCCTGCCGCCGGGCAAACAGCCCGATCCCGACGCCTACACCCACGTGGTCGAGCGGCGCGAGGACGGCGTGGTCATTCGCGGCGCCAAACTGCACATCACCGGCGCCTCGCTGGGGCATGAATTGCTGACCATCCCGACCAAGGCCATGAAGCCCGGCGAGGACGACTACGCCATCGCCTGTTGCGTGCCGGTCAATGCGCCGGGGGTGAAAATCGTCAATGCTTCCTATGCGCCGCGGCACGAAGATGTGCGCCATTTCCCGATTTCCGCCAACAAGCACTGCCCAGAGGGCTTCGTGATTTTCGACGACGTGTTCGTGCCGAACGAGCGCATCTTCCTGGATGGAGAGATCAAGTACGCCGCCAACTTCGCCCATTCCCTGGGCCTTTGGGAGCGTCTGGGCAGCCTGTCCCAACTCGCCGATGACGCCGACATCCTGGTCGGCTTCGCGCAGTTGATCTCCGAGGCCAATGGCCTGGCACGGGTGGCCCATGTGCGGGAGAAGATCTCGGACCTGATCATTTACGCCACCTTGATCCGGGCCTCGCTGGAAGCCGCCATTCACAATTGCGATTTCGGCCCCGACGGCGCCGCCTTTCCGAACGAATTGTATATCAATGCCGGCAAGTACCACGGTGCCGCCAACTACAGCGCGATGGTCCGGCATCTGCACGATGTTTCCGGCGGTGGCATCGTCACGACCCCAACCATGGCCGATCTGGAAAACAACGAGGTCGGCGCCCTGGTGCGCAAATACATGGCGGGTGGCGCCGGCGTGGCCGGCGAATACCGGATGAAGCTGTTCCATGCCATTCGCGACATCACCGCCGATTCCTATGGCGGCTGGCGCTTCGTCACCTATTTGCAGGCCGGCGGTGGTCTCTACGCCCAGCGCATCGTGACCCGGCGCCACTACGACTTAGAGGGGGCCAAGGCCGCTGCCCTGCATTCCGCGCATATGGAAGCCGAACCCGCTGCTGAATGAGGAAAGCCCGCATGGTTGAGATCGCCATTACCGGGAACGGCATCGTCTCCGCCCTGGGCAATGATTGCGGCCGCTTCCATGACGGCATGATCGCCGGCACGGTGGCGATCAAGGCGGCGCCCTGGGCCGCCACCCTTGAGGGCCGGGATGCCTGGAACGCCACTGTCATGGACTTCGATCCGGCCGATTGGATGGACCAACGGGTGGAGGAGGGTACCGATCTGTTCGCCCAATTCGGTCTGGCGGCGGCGGCCCAGGCGGTGCGCCAGTCCGGCATCGAGGAATTCGATCCCCTGCGCACGGCGGTGGTCAACGGCACCTCGATTGGCGGCGTGCGGGCGG
Source organism: Alphaproteobacteria bacterium (assembly GCA_030746635.1). Taxonomy (GTDB): domain Bacteria; phylum Pseudomonadota; class Alphaproteobacteria; genus JASLMH01. Next base: position 6,462 of record JASLMH010000029.1, read on the forward strand.
TGATGAAGGCGCAATACGAACTGGACATCCATGGGCGGGAGGCGATCCCGCGCAAGACGGAGATCCAGATCTGGCCCAACATGGCGGCGTCCCAGATCGCCATGCGCTACGATCTGCACGGCCCCTTGCTGACGGTGACCACGGCCTGCGCCTCGTCGCTGGATTCCATCGGCACGGCGGCCCGGCTGATCGAGCGGGGCGAGGCCGACGTCGCCATCGCCGGCGCCACCGAGGGCGGCATCAGCCTGGCCGGCGGCGGCACCGACGGCGATTTCGTGCCGATGCTGTTCCACGCCGGCGATCTCTACGGCATGGTGGCGCCGGCCAGCGATCCCAACCGGGCGATGCTGCCGTTCGACGTCAAGCGCAGCGGCATCGTCACTGGCGAAGGCGCGGCCATGCTGATCCTGGAACGGGCCGATCACGCCCGGGCCCGTGGTGCCAAAATTCTCGGCTATCTGCGCGGCTACGGCTCCCTGGCCGACGGCTTCCACCCCTCCTCGCCGGAGCCCACGGGGCAGTGGGAGGCGCGGGCCATGGAACTGGCCCTGGCCGATGCCGATATGGCGGCAAGCGAGGTCGATGCCCTGATCGCCCACGCCACCGGTACGCCCAAGGGTGACACGGCGGAGATCCGCGCCATCAACACCATCCATGGCGGGCGCGGCCTGCCGGTTTCCTCGATCAAGGGGCATATCGGCCATACCGGTTCGTCCTCCGGCGCCATGGCCATGATCACCGGCCTGGCCGGCATGGCCGACGGCCGTTTGACCCATATCGCCAATACCGACGAACCGGACCCCGAGGCCGATTTCGATATCGTTCACGGCCGCGCCCGCGAGCTCGACTACCAAACCCTGCAGATCAACGCCTTCGGCTTCGGCGGCCAGAACGCCTCGGTCGTCCTGACCCGAAACTGATCGGGCCTGGGGCGGGGAGACGGGCGGATGCGGCTGACCATCGCCGAGAGTTTCGCCGTCCGGGCCCTCTCGCACCCCGATCGCATCGCCATCGAGGTGCTGGACGGCGGCCCGAGCCTGACCTACGCCGAGGCCTGGCGCCGGGTGGTGGCCCTGGCCGGCGCCGTCGAGGGCGTGGCCGAGGGCCGGCACGGCCGCATGGTCGGCCTGCTGCTGCCGAACGGCGCCGACGCCATCCTGGCCTTCCTGGCCTGTCAGGTCGCCGGCGCGGCGGCGGTGCCGATCAACAGCCGACTGGCCGGGCCGGAGGTTGCCTTCGTGATGGAGGATTCCGCCGCCGGCATCATCCTGACGGGCGGCGAGTTCAGCGAAACCGCCACCGCCGTGGCGGCCGAGACCGGTGCTGGGGTGGTGCGGGTGGAGGAGGTGGCGACGCCCACCGCCGTGCCCCGGCCGCTGCTGGGCGAGGCCGGCCGCGGGGCGGCGCCCTGCGTGGTCGGCTATACCTCGGGCACCACCGGGTTTCCCAAGGGTGCCTTGTACAGCAACGATCACTACCTGACGGCCATCATGCGCTGGGGCTGGGAGTTCGGCCTGACCGCCGAGCAGGTGATGCTGGTGCCGGGGCCGCTGTTCCACCTCTCCTACGCCGGCCTGTCCATGGCCTGTTTGTGTATCGGCGGCCGCGTCCGGATCATGCCGGAATTCGCCGCCGACCAGGCCCTGGACGAGCTGTCGCACCGCTGCAGCCACGCCTTCCTGGTGCCGTCGATGACCACCATGGTGGCCGAGGAATGGCAGCGCCGGGGCCAACCGCCGATCGATAGCTTCCGCTTCATGATCAGTTCCGGCGCCCCGGGGCCGCTGTCGCTGACCGAGCAGTCCATGCGGATGTTCCACAACGCCCAGGTCACCGAGGCCTATGGCTGGACCGAGGGCGGCTGGGTCACCTTCGAGGTCAAGCGGCCGGAGACCCTGCTGGCGCATTCGGTGGGCTGGCCGACCATGGGCAACGAAGTGGCGGTGTTCGACGAGGCGGGCGAGCCCTGCGAGGTCGGCCAGGCCGGCGAGGTCGGGGTGAAGAGCCTGACCCATTTCGACGGCTACCTGGGCAAACCGGAGGCGACCGAAGCTGTCTGGCACCGCGGCTACGTGATGTCCGGCGACGTCGGCATCTGGCAGCCCGACGGCCGGCTCTGCATCGTCGACCGCAAGAAGGACATGATCATCTCCGGCGGCGAGAACATCTACACCGCCGAGGTCGAGCGCATCGTCCACGAACACCCCGCCGTGCTGGAGGCCGCCGTGGTCGGCCTGCCCGACGAACGCTGGGGCGAAGTCGTCACCGCCATGGTGGTGGCCCGGCCGGGCCAGGCGTTGGCGGCCGACGACCTGGAGGCCTTCTGCCGCGAACGGCTGGCCGGCTACAAGGTGCCCCGGCGCATCGAGGTCGTGGCCGAACTGCCCCGCAATCCCATGGGCAAGGTGCAGAAATTCCGCATCGTCGAGGAACTGGCGCCGGGTGGCGATTGAACCGCGGACATGCTTCGAGACGGGCACTCCGCGCCTTCCTCAGCATGAGTGTAACTTGTTGAAATATATGCCTTTCCTCATCCTGAGGAGCGCCGCAGGCGCGTCTCGAAGGATGAACGAGGTCAATCCTCGTGCCAGCGGGCTTCCAGTTCGTGGCGCTGGACCTTCCTGGTCCGCCGCCGCGCCCAAGCGAGGCCCAGGAAGCCGGTCCCAAGAAGCGTGAGCGCCATCGGCTCCGGAACCTCCGACGGCTCCGATGTGCCAACGCCGTGAAGGATGATCTCCAGGTTATCGATCGCCCACGATTCGTCGGAACCGCCTTGGATCGGCGCGGAAAAGTCTATGGTCAGTGTTGAACTGGTGTGTGCGATGGAATCCAAGCCGGCAACCGGCGATCCCATATCGTATGCCGCGTCGAAAAACGTAAGGTTACCCCAGAACTCGCCGGGCAGGCCGACATTTAGACCGCCGAATGTCACTCCGGTGAACCCCAGGTCGACGCCGGACACGATCTGGTTCGTTATCGGTGCGGTTTGATCCGCGGTATTGAAATTGTCGAAGGATTCCGCGTAAACGGAAGAGCCGTTGACCGCAATGTGGAAGCGATCAACAGGCGCCGAGCCGCCAAGATTGGTATCTCCATCCCAACTGTCGATTATTGCAAGAAGGAAATTTATTTCGATCCCGGTGTGACTCGGCAAGCCGTTAAGGGTTAACCGGGTAACGCTGCTGGATGTTGTGTTGCGGAGAAATTGTCCGCTGAATCCATGGGCGGCAAACCCCTGAACGCTCTCGGTCGCGGTGATTCCGGAAAACTCCGCCGAAGCGCCGGCATTGAAGTCGGTGGTGAAAACCGTGACCGGGGCCGCTTGACTGGCGGTCGATATGGCAAGGCAAGCTCCGACCAGCAGTGCCGCTGAGAATTCAGTGCTTCGTCGTCCTATGACCGTCTTGATTGCTGAGTCTCCAACCATCGCTAGTTTCCTCCTAATGCGGGCCGCTTTTTGGATGCACGCAAAACATGCGATGCAATTCCCGTGCCAACTTCATTTTTTATGGAAAATCAATGGGTTGCGCTTTGAGTGCGGGCGAATTGGTTGTGAAAGTGTAAATTTCTCCGACAAATTTCGGGCACTTTTCAGCAAATAGCGCTGCAAGGGCGCTTCAGCACACCCGTATCGCGAACGCCGGACGATCTAACAGCCGATTGCAATCAGGATGTTTCGGACAGCGGAAAATTCAGGAAATCTTACTTGCCGTTGTTGGATTACAAAATATCCCTGTATTTCGCGCGCGCCCACCAGAATAGGACTGCCATGATCAGGGTGATGACGATGGACGGCGCAATAAACGCAGTGGCACCCTGGTATTCCGTGAAGAATGTGTAGACCAATGCAGCGCCGACCAGCGTGTTTCCGACGGCGCCTAAAGTCACAATCGGAAGCTGTTTGGTGACATCACGCGAAGCCATATACATGGCGACGGCAAGGCCAAGCAGTGTGCCGCCACTCCACCGAATCCAGGCCGGATTGCTGTTTGCTGGTTCTTGTGCCAATTCCATGACCATCTCCGGCATCAAAAGGTGCATGAGGCCGTAGATGAGATCGATGACCGCCTGCGTCACCAATATCGCCTTCAAGGCGCCGGTGCCAACGGCCAGCGCATTGCCATTTGTCATGCCTAGAACTCCTCACAATTAATGGTTACCGACATGGTCGACTATGAGACTTTCTTATGAATCCCACCCCGCCAAGCGGAGATCGTTTACCAACATTTCAAAATCTGAATCAAGAATCTGAAATGCAGCGTGAAGTCCCTCAAGACGATAGTCTGGGATTATCACCTTGACCTTTTCAAATAGATCGCCCGCTTCACGCCGATTTCCGAGTCGCGATAGGTTTGCCGCTTTCAATGCCATGGCGGCAGTCCATCTTGGCTGCATTCGCAGGGCTTTTTCGCACTCCACGATGGCCCGATCGTACCGGCCCAGAAGATAGTTGGCCATTCCGAGGTCCAATGTCCACACCGGCAAGAACGGATCGTGCGGACTTAGTTGAATGGCGTTTTGAACAGATTGCAAGCCGGCCTCTGGACGCCCGCCACATATCAGCGCGGTGCCTTTGCAATAGTGCGCCATTGCCAAACTCGGGTTCAAGTTGAGAGCGCGATTGATGGAAACGAGCGCGGCATCTACGTCTCGTTGATATGAAGCACACACTCCAACAACAAGATGCGCATAGGCATCAGAATGATCCAGCGCAATTGCTCGGCTGGCCGTTCTTTCGACCTCGGATAATGCCTCTGGTTTCAGCGATCGGCTCACCAGAAAAACTGAAAATATCCCGACAGCAGCCAGGCCTGAATATCCATCGGACCACATTGGATCTCGTTCGATCGCTTGCTGAAACCAGGTGCGTGCTTCGGCGAGTGCCGCCTTGTTCATCTGCCACAGATGCCACCATCCCCGAAGCGCGCAATCCCATGCATCGGGGCTGTTCGGTCTTCGAAGTGACTTTGTAGCGGCTGATCGAATTGCTGCCGGTTCGATGGCAGAGGCGATCCGAAAGGCGATTTCCTCCTGCACGGCAAAGACGTCGGACAGTTCGCGATCGTAGCGCTCGGCCCAAAGGTGGTGGTCCATTTCGGCATCGATCAGTTGCGCCGAAATTCTCACCCGGTCGCCGGAGGAACGAACACTCCCTTCAACGACATATCTCGCGCCAAGTTGGCGCGAGATCTGGTCGATCGTAAGCTGGCGACCTTTAAAAGCAAAAGACGAACTGCGAGAGATAACGGGAAACAAATGCCAGCACGACAGCGCCGTGATGATGTCCTCGGTAAGCCCGTCGGCGAAATACTCCTGGTCCGGGTCGCCGGACATGTTGTCGAAGGCCAGCACGGCGATCGAGGGCTTGTCGGAGAGCGGCAGGGGTTCGCCGGCAATGGAAATCGTATCTGCGGCAGCGGTGCCGGGCTGCCACGCCCAGACAGCCACCGGCCGCTCGATGTTCTTGAGTGATTGCCGGCCCTGGTCCTGGAAGGCAACGTCGAGCTTGCCGTGTACCTGATCGTGGGCGTTGCCCGAGATGGCGATACCGCCGGGCTCGGCCAGCGCCTCCAGCCGCGCCGCTACGTTGACGCCGTCGCCGTAGATATCGTCGCCGTCGACCAGCACGTCGCCCAGGTTGATACCCATGCGGAACAGCATCTTCGTATCGCCGGAAATGCCGGCGTTGCGCTCGGCCATGGCGGCCTGCACTTCGATGGCGCAGGTGACCGCCTCCACCACGCTGGGGAACTCCCAGAGGATGCCATCGCCGGCGGTGCCGACGATGCGGCCGCCGCGAGCCTGGCCGATGGGTTCCGTCGCCGCGCGATGCTCCTTGAGGCGCGTCAGCGTGCCAGCTTCGTCGACGCCCATCAGACGGCTGTAGCCGGCGACGTCTATGGCAACGATGGCGGCAAGCCGGCGCTCCACGTCGGGCAAACTCCATTCCCCCTCAACCTTGACGATAATGATGAAAGGATAAGGGGGATTGTTATAGGCAACAAGGCAACGAGGGGTTGGTCGGCCACGCATGTTCGCCGTGGGGGTGCGCAGGGACTATGGCATGGGCGAGGCCGGGCCAGACCGTGGCGGCCGGTGACCTAGAGGAACATTGACCAACGGACATGCTTCGAGACGGGCGCTCCGCGCCCTCCGCAGCATAAGTGTAACTTGTTGAAATATATGCCTTTCCTCATCCTGAGGAGCGCCGCAGGCGCGTCTCGAAGGATGATCGGGGGTCAATCCTCGTGCCAGCGGGCTTCCAGTTCGTGGCGTTGGATCTTGCCGGTGGTGCTGCGCGGGAAGGCGTCCAGGTCGATGAAGTGCACTTCCTTCGGCAGCTTGTAGCCGGCCAGGCGGCCGCGGCAGGTTTCGATCACCGCTTCGGCGGTCAGGTCGTCGTCGTTTCGGGCTGCGAACACCACCGGGATCTCGCCCCAGCGCGGATCGGGCTTGCGCACCACCACCGCCTCGGCGATGCGCGGGTCGGCCAGGATGTGCTGTTCGATTTCGGCCGGATAGATGTTCTCGCCGCCCGACTTGATCAGGTATTTCACCCGGTCGACGAACTCCAGGCCGCCATCGGGCAGGCGCCGGAAGACATCGCCCATATGGAACCAGCCATTGCGGAAACTCTCCCGGTTGGCCCGATCGTTCCGCCAATAGCCGCTGAACAGGCTGGGTCCGCGCATGGCCAACTCGCCCGGCTGGCCGTCGGGCACCTCATTGTCGTCGGCATCGACCAGGCGGACCTCGCAAAAACCGTTCTGCCGTTTCGCCAGCGACCGCGGCACCTCGCCGATGGCCAGGAAGTTGGCGGTGGCCGGCGGGATGCCGGTTTCCGTCGACCCGAAGGTGTTGAGATAGGGCGCCCGCAGACGGGCCGTGATCTCCGCCAACTGTTGCCGGGGCACCAGATCGGCCATGGCGCCGATCATGCCCAGGCCCCGGGGTTGCGCCTTGGCGGCCTCCAGCGCGTCGAGGAACTCGCCGATCATGCCGGGGATCAGCGGCAGGTAGTGGATGCGGTGGGTCTCGATCGCCGTGATCAGCTCCCGCGGCCGGTAGCCGTCGACGATCACCACCGTGCCGCCGCGCAGCAATGTGGCCAGGGCGAAATCGTTGGCACCCATGTGGAACAAGGGTGTCCAGGCGACGAAGGTATCGGCCGCCGGCGCCGCCAGTTCGGCGGCGAAGATCATCGCCCGGGCCAGCATCGCCCGATGGCTGATCAGGGCGCCCTTGGGCAGGCCGGTGGTGCCGGAGGTAAAGATGATGACCAGGCCGTCCTCGGGCTCGAGGTCAACGGCCGGCGGCGCGCCCGGCGCCTGGGCCAGGGCCGCCTCGTAGTCGTCGCCGATGACCAGTCGCGGCGTGCCTCTCGGGGCCGCGCCCGCCAGTATCTCCGCATACTCCGGCTGCACCACCAGCAGGCCCGGTTCGGCCAGATCGATGCATTGGGCCAACTCGTCCGGGGACAGCCGCCAGTTCAAGCTGGCGGTGATGGCGCCGATGCCGGCGGCGGCCAATTCGACCTCGATGAAGGCCATGTCGTTGCGCGACAGCAGGCCGACTCGATCGCCGCGGCCGACGCCTCGGGCCCGCATGACGCTGGCCAGGCGGTCGACCCGCTCGGCCAGGGCGCCATAGCTCAGCCGCCTTTCGCCCTGGATCAGTGCCGTTCGCTGCGGCCACAGCCGGGCGGTGGCGGCGAACAACCGCCCCACCGTGCCGCCCGCCGCCCGCGATACCTCTGTCGGCGGGGTATGCGCGTCGGTACCGTCGGGCATGGCCGGCCTCAGGTGATCGGAATCATCACATAGTCCTCGAAGGCCTGGCGGTGGGTCAGCTTCTCGTACCAGGCGCGCAGGGCCGGGTAGTCGGGGTGTTCCACCTCCAGGCCGTACCAGCGGTAGGTGGAGGCGCCGACGGGGATATCGCCGATGGTCAGATGGTTGGCGGCGATGTAGTCGCGGCCCTGGAGATGCCGATCGAGGATGCCGAACAGCCTGGCCGATTCCTCGGCCGAGGCCTGGATGGCGTCCCCATCGCGCTCGGCCTCCGGGGTGCGGATCAGGCCCCAGAAGGCGCCGAACATGGCCGGTTGCAGGAAGGCGAGCTTCCAATCCATCCACTTCTCGGCCTCGCCCCGGACTTGCGGGTCCTGGGGATAAAGTTCGTCACGGTCGTATTGGGCGGCCAGGTAGCGGACGATGGTGTTGCTTTCCCACAGCACATAGCCGTTGTCGTCCAGCACCGGCACCTTGCCCATGGGGTTGAGCCGTAAATACCAGTCCTCGTTGTTCTGGCCGAAGGCGCCGCCGACGTCCAGACGCTCGTGCTCCAGGCCGAGTTCGCCGATGGTCCACATCACCTTCTGCACGTTGATCGAATTGTTGCGGCCGTAAACTTTCAACATCGCGCCTGCTCCCTTACCGTCAGTCGCCGGTGAACTTCGGTTCGCGTTTCTCCAGGAAGGCGTTGATCGCTTCCTTGTGGTCGTCGCCCTGGAAGGTCAGCCATTCGTAGGCCAGGGACGTATCCATGATCGAATGGGCCAGTTGCTTCAGGCCGATGTTGGCGGAGACCTTGGTCCAGCGGATCGCCGCCGTGGCGCCGTTGGCCAGGCGCTGGGCGAAGGCCTGGGCATCGGCCAGGGTTTCGCCGGGCGTGGAGACATGGTTGATCAAGCCGATACGCTCCGCCTCCTCGGCGCTGAGCGGATCACCGGTCATCAGGAATTCCTTGGCCTTCGCGTATCCGATCAACTGCGGCCAGATCACGCAGCCGCCATCACCCGCGACCACGCCGGCCTTGACATGCGTATCGGCGATCCTGGCCGCCGAGGACATGAAGATGGTATCGCACATCAGGGCGATGTTGGCGCCAAGGCCCATGGCATGGCCGTTGACGGCGGCGATAATCGGCTTCTCCAGATCCAACAGGGAATAGATGATCCGTTTGGCATCGACCAGCAGCAGCATGGGTTCGTCGGAACCATCGGCGATGCGCTTCATCATGGCCAGATCACCGCCGGCGGAAAACGCCCGGCCGGCACCGGTCAGCACCACCACGTCGGCCTCGTCGTCCAGTTGCAGGTCGTAGAAAATGGTGCCCAACTGGTCGTGCATGTCCTTGTTGACGGCGTTCAGGTCGTCGGGCCGGTTCATGGTCAGGGTCAGCACGCGGCCCTGCCGCTCGGCCTGGAAACAGGTATATTCGTCGTAGTTCATCGGCTCTTCTCCTATAACTCCCCCTTGCTTCCATCCTGACAGACCGCCGGCGGGGCTGGCAATGCGCGAGGCTAGGCAGGTATGACCGACAACGGTGGGGCGGCGGCGGTGACGGCCTCGGCCTGGCGGCTGTCGTTCTTTTTCGGCGCCGTGTTCGCCGTGGTCGGGGTGGTCATGCCCTATTGGCCGGTCTTCCTGCAAGCCCGCGGCCTGACGCCGACGCAAATCGGCCTGGTGCTGTCGGCGGTGCTGTGGGTCCGGGTGGTCGCCAATCCGCTGATCGCCCAGGCGGTCGATCGGCGGGGCGAGCGGCGGCGGCCGTTGCTGGTGCTGTCGGCGGCGACGTTGCTGGGCTATCTGGGTTTCCTCGTCGCCGACGGTTTCTGGCCGCTGTTGCTGGCCAGCCTGCTGGCCGGGGTCGCCTTCGCGGCGATCATTCCCCTGGGCGAGACGGTGGTGCTGCGCGGGGTCTACCGCCTGGGCCTCGATTACGGCCGGCTGCGGCTTTGGGGTTCTGTCACCTTCATCGCCGCCTCGGTGCTGGGCGGGCCCATGCTGGCCCGGTTCGGCCCCTGGTCGGTGCTGTGGGCGATCCTGGCCTTGGTCTTGGTGGTGCTGCTGGCCTGCGCCCTGTTGCCCGACGAACGGCCGGCCCGGGCGGCGAGAGGGAGCGGCCCGGTGCTCGGCTTGATGCGGCAGCCGGTCTTCCTGCTGTTCCTCTGCACCGGCGGCCTGATCCATGCCTCCCACGCCGTCCTGTTGGGCTTCGGCACCCTGCATTGGCGTTCCATCGGCTTCTCCGACGGCATCATCGGTGCCCTTTGGGCCGAGGGGGTGATCGCCGAGATCCTGCTGTTCGTGGTCAGTGGTCGGGCGGTGCGGCGGATTGGCGTCGCCAACCTGTTGGTGTTGGGGGCCGGCGGAGCGGTCGTGCGCTGGACCGCCATGGGGCTGTCGGACGCCTTGTGGCTGGCCTTCGTGATGCAGGCCCTGCACGGCCTGACCTTCGGTGCGGCGCACCTGGGCGCGATGCATTTCATCGCCCGCGCCGCGCCCGATGCCTGGTCGGCCACGGCGCAAAGCCTGCATGGCGCGGTCGGCGGCGGCATCGCCGTGGGCCTGACCATGGCGGCGGCCGGCGCCCTCTACCAGCGCTTCGACAACGGCGCCTATCTGGTGATGGCGGGCGTGGCGGCGCTGGCGGTGCTGGCCGCCCTGATGCTGGCCCGCCGCTGGGACGGCGGACCGCTAGTGAAATGACCTACGAGGCGCGGCGCTCGTTGGGGCGGATGGCGACCATTTGGCCGGGCCAGGACTGGGCCACCAGCTCGCTGACCTGGATCACCGGGGTCTGGTCGATGTGGTGGGTCGAGGCGAGCAGCAAACGCTCGCCATGAGCCAATACCGCCTGACGCAGCTCTTCCCGGGTTTCGAATTGCAGGAAGATCATGGCCTGGAAACCTGGTTCGGACTTCACCACGCCGCCGGCGAGACCATTCAGGACCCTGATGCCCTTCAGGCCCATGTCATCCCAGCATTCCCGTATCAGCGGGATGAGCTTTGTGATGAAGGCGTTCAGATCGCAGTTCGCGTCGCGCCGATTGCGATACATGACGGCCATTTCGATCATTGATCCGGTAACCCCCACGGCCGCGCCGGAGACACGGCAGAACCATTACGAGTATTGTCGTAAGACCTAAGGCTAGCCGGCAATTCTTAAGGGAGCGTTGCCGGCGGGCCTGCTAGTCTGTTTTTTCATGGACCAGCGCATCTTCATCACCGGCATCTGGCACGAAACCAACACCTTCGCCGCCCCCCGCACCGATCTGGCCGCCTTCGAGGCCTATCAGTACGCCGAGGGCGAGGCCCTGTTCGAGCGATTCGCCGGCACCAATACCGAGGTCGGCGGCGCCTTGTCGGTGGCGGCGGACCTGGACCTCCGCCTGCTGCCCGGGCTGTTCGCCGGTGCGGTGCCCTCGGGCCTGGTGACCAGGGCTGCCTACGATGCCCTGCTGTGGCGAAGTCTGGGGCGGCTGGCCGAGGCCGGCCCGGTCGACGGCGCCCTGGTGCACCTGCACGGCGCCTGTGTGGCCGAGGGTCATGACCAGGCCGACGCGGATTTCCTGGCGGCGATCCGTGATGGCCTGCCGGCCGGGGCGCCGTTGGTGGCGACCTTCGACCTGCACGCCAATCTGTCGCCGGAACTGATCGCCGCCGCCGATCTGCTGGTCGGCTATGACACCTACCCCCATCACGACATGGGCGCGCGCGGGGCCGAGGCGGCGGCTCTGCTGCACCGCCTGTTGTCCGAGGGGCGTCGGCCGGCCAAGGCCTTCCGCAAACTGCCGTTCGCGCCATCGCCGCAGATGCAGGTCACCGACGATCCGCCGGTGGTCGAGATCATGGCCCGGCTGCGCGCGATGGAGGCCCGGGACGATGTCTGGACGGCCTCCATTGCCTGGGGCTTTCCCTACGCCGATGTCGGGCATCTCGGCGTCGGCGTGCTGGTGCAGGCCGACGAACAGGTCGAAGCCGACGGCCTGGCCGATCAGCTGGCGGACGAGATCTGGTCGCGCCGGGCGGCGTTCCAGGCGCCGCTGCTGCCGGTCGGAGAGGCGGTGCGTCAGGCCATGGCGGCGCCGGCGGGCCCCGTCATGCTGGCCGATGTGGCCGACAACGCCGGTGGCGGCGCGCCCGGCGACGGCACGGTGATCCTGGCTGAATTGCTGGCACAGTCGGCCCGGGACGCGGTGGTGGTGCTTTGGGATCCGGCGGCGATCGCGGCCGCTCGCGAAGCCGGCCTCGGCGGCCGCTTCGATGCTCCGGTCGGCGGCAAGGCGGACGACCTGCACGGCGAAGCGGTGGATCTGGCCGGCGAGGTCGTGTTCCTAGAGGACGTCAGCTACCGCCGCGGCGGCAACTACATGACCGGCCAGCGGGTCGATCTGGGCGCCGTGGCGGTGATCGCGGCCACGGGCGTCACGGTGATGCTGACCAGCGAGAAGGCCCTGCCGTTCGATGTTGACCATCTGCGGGCCGCCGGCATCCAACCGGAAGGGCAACGGATCATCGTGGTCAAGTCGGCGATCGCCTGGCGGGCCCACTTCCGGCCCTTCGCCCAGGACGAGATCTATGTCGATACGCCGGGCGTCTGCGCCTCCAACCTGGGACGCTTTGACTACAGCCGGCTGGCCGGGCCGATCTATCCGCTCGACCCGGCCGCCGAATACCTCAAGGGGTGAGAATCACCCGGCCGACGATGTCGCCGGCGACGAGGTCGCGCAGGGTGCGGTCGGCCTGGTCCAGCGGCCGGGTCGCCACCGGCAGCGGCTTGACCTTGCCGGCCGCCACCAGATCCATCAATTCCCGCATCTCCGCCGGACTGCCGACATACGAGCCGGCGATGGTCAGGCTCTTCAGGGGCAACAGCGGCAGCGAGAGGTTGAGGGCGCCGCCGAACAGGCCGACCACGACCAGCTTGCCGTTGACGCCCAGGGCGCCGACGCCGAAGCCGGCGGAGCGTTCCGAGCCGACGAAATCGACCGCCGCCGGCGCGCCGCCCTTGGTCAGGCCCATGATCTCCTTGCGGGCCGCCTTATCGGATGGGTCGATGACGTGGTCGGCACCGGCGTCCTTGGCCGCCGCCAGTTTGGCCGGATCGATATCGGCGACGATGATCTCGGTCCGCAGCATCGCCTGGGCGATCATCAGGCCGGCCAGGCCGACGCCGCCGGCGCCGATGATCAACAGATGCCGCCCCTCGGCCTGCTCCCTGACCTTCTTCAGGGCGCCATAGGCGGTGATGCCGGAACAGGCGTAGGTCGCGGCCAGTTCCAGGGGCACATCGCCGTAGGGGTAGAGGTAGCGGCCGTGCGGCACCACGACATGGCTGGCGTAGCCGCCGTCCTTGTGCACACCCAGATTGCGCGGTTTCGGGCAGAAGTTCTCCTCGCCCGACTGGCAGGCCGCGCATTCGCCGCAGCCGATCCAGGGGTAGATCACCGCCGCGTCGCCGACCTGGCAGCCCGACGCGCCATCGCCCATGGCCTCGACCACGCCGACGATTTCATGGCCCAGGGTGAAGGGCAGGCTGTGGCCGCGCGAGACGTCGGCCTTGTTGCCGCCGCCCAGATCGAAATAGCCGTCCCAGATATGGACATCGCTGTGACAGACGCCGCAGCCGGTGATCCGGACCAGCACTTCCTCGCCCTCGGGGGCGGGGGTGCCGTCGTCGATCTCCTCCAGGGGCTGGCCGTAGTCGGCAATCTTGAAGCTCTTCATCGCGGTGCTCTCCTATTGAACCGGGGCGGTGTCATCGCCGATCAAATCACGTTCGGACCCGGCGTCCAGCAGTTTGAAGGTGCCCTGGGCGGTGGCCACCGGCAGGCCGGCGGCATCGCTGATCCGTGCTTCGCAGAAGCAGGTGCGCCGGCCGCCGCCGGTGGTCTCGGCGGCCAGGCCGAGGGTTTCCGCGCCGGCGGCGCCGACGAAATTGATCGACATGCTCAGGGTGATCGAAAAGCGCCGCTGGTCGGGATCGGGATGCGAGCCCGCGGCCATCGACATGATCACGTCCAGCAGGCCGGCGATGATGCCGCCGTGCACCATGTCCCTGCCGTTCAGGTGCGCCTCGGTGGTCCGGAAGCGGGCTTTCGCCGTGCCGACGCCGCGCTCGATCACCTCGACGCGGAGGCTTTCCGGTTGCGGTGGGCGTGAGCTGGCGGGCGCTGACATCTGGCTACTCGTGATGAAATTGGGAAGGCTGGCGGGATCGCCGGGTCGGCAAGGATATACCGTCTGCCGGCGCCGGGGTGAAGCCGGGAAATGGCCCTCGGACGGCTTTTGCCCGGCTCGTGGCTCGGCACCCGGACAGATCGATGATCGGGAATTCCCGCATCGATATCGGCCTCGCGAGGCGCCGAAGCCTCGTGTCGGGGGTCGGCGCTGCTATTATCGAAAGGCCCCGCCGGGCTGGCAAGCCGAAGGACCCGGGCGGTAGGACTTATGACGGAGTATCGCGATGCAATTCGAAACCATTCTGATCGGGTCCGAAGGCCCGGTCGCCACCATCACCATGAACCGCCCGGAGGCGTTGAATGCCCTGAGCGCACAGGTCTTTCAGGACCTGGCCGACGGCCTGAGGGAACTGGCCACAGATAGGACCATACGGGTGGTGGTGATCCGGGGCGCCGGCGATCGAGCCTTCGTCGCCGGCGCCGACATCAAGGAAATGGCCGATCGGGACGAGACCACGCCCGAGGAGCGGAACTGGACTGGCATGCGGGTCTACGACCAGATCCGCCATCTGCCGCAGCCGGTGATCGCCTCGGTCCACGGCTACGCCCTGGGCGGCGGGATGTTGTTGGCGATGGCCTGCGATATCCGTATCGCCGCCGACACCGCGACTTTCGGCTATCCGGAAATCAAGCTCGGCATCTTCCCCGGTACCGGCGGCACGGTGCTGATCGACCGTCTGATCGGGCCGGGCACCGCCAGGGCGATTTGCCTGACCGGCGAGCACTTCCCGGCCGAGCGGGCCTATCAGCTGGGCATCGTCACCCATCTGGTGCCGGCGGCTGAACTAGGGGCGGAAACCGCGCGGCTGGCGGAATTGATGGCCGGCTACAGCCCGGTGGCGGTGCGGGAGTTGAAGAACGCCCTGAATGCCTCGATGGAAATGGATTTCGAGGCGGCCCGGGCGGCCGAGGTGGCGGCCCACGCCCGCTGTTTCGTCAGCAACGATCGGATCGAGGGCATGCGCGCCTTCGTCGAGAAGCGGTCAGCCAACTTTACCGGCGACTGAACCGACCATCAGCGCGTCATCCTCCACCTGGACAAAATCGTCCATCGGCGCGATCAGCCGGTAGGCCGGCAGGTGGATGGTGGCGGTGGTGCCTTCGCCGGGACTTGATCGGATGCTCAATTCGCCGTCGTGCAATTCGCACAGGTGACGCGCCAGCGGCAGGCCCAGGCCGGTGCCGTCGTACTGCCTGACCATGCTGCCTTCCAGTTGGGTGAATGGCGTCAGGGCCTTGGGGATATCGTCTTCGGCCATGCCGATGCCGGTATCGGTCACCGACAATTCGACCCTGCCGTCGTCGCCGAGGCGGTTGCCGACGGTGATGCTGCCGCCGGCCGGGGTGAACTTGACGGCGTTCGATACCAGGTTCAGGACGATCTGCTTCAGCGCCCGTTCGTCGCCGGTCATGCCGTCGGTTTCCGGATCCAGATCGGCGACGACCTTCAGGTCGCCCTCGCGCGCCCGCTCGCGGGTCAGGCGCAACACGACGTTGATGATGTTGGTCAGCGACAGTTGCTCTTCCATCAATTCCAGATGGCCCGACTCGATCTTCGCCAGGTCGAGCAGGTCATTGATGATCGCCAGCAGGTGTTGTCCGCTTTCGTGGATATCCCGGGCGTATTCCACATAGTGCGGTGAACCCAGCGGCCCGAACATCTCACCGGACAGGATGTCGGCGAAGCCGATGATGGCGTTCAGCGGCGTGCGCAGTTCATGGCTGGTGTTGGCCAGGAAATCCGATTTTGCCCGATTGGCCAGTTCGGCCTGTTCCTTGGAGGCACGCAGCGCCCGCTCGTTCGCCCTCTCGACGGTGATGTCCCTGGTAATCACCAGGACGCGGCCGTCCGGCATGGGATAGGTGCGGACTTCCAACACCGTGCCGTCGGGCCGTTCCCGCCAATAGCTGCTGGGCGTGTTGACGAAGCCTTTCGCCAGGATCCCGTTGGCGAGTTCCACCGCATCGCCGGGGCCGTATTCACCGCGTTCCGCCAGATGACGGATCATCTTCTCCATATTCAGGTATGTCTCGGCCTCTTGCGGCGACAGCTCCAGCAACTCCAGATGCCGTTCGTTCATGGCGACGATGTCGAGGTTTTTCTCGATCACCGCGAGGCCTTCGTCCATGTTGCCGAAGATCGCTTCCAATTCCGCCGACCGGCGCTTGAGGGCTTCTTCGCGATTCTCCAGGTCGGTGATGTCGGTGCAGGTGATGGCGACGCCGCCAGCCGGCATCGGCCGGCGGCGTAGGTCGAGGACGCGGCCCGACGGCAACCGGGCGTTCAATTGCGGCGGCTCGCAGCGCATCACCGAGCGAACGCGCTCGTCGACGGCCTCGCCGCCAGGGTTGGCGTCAAGCAGGCCCTTCTCGGCGAAATGAGTGATCAGGTCGTGCAACGACAGGCCGACGGCGGCGATCGCCGGATCGATCCCATTCAGCTTGAAGAACTGGTCGTTCCAGTTCACCAGCCGGAAGTCCGGTCCGAACACCAACAGACCCTGGTCGATGCTGTCCAGGGTCGTCCGCAGCATGGTGGATTTTTCCTCCAGCTCCCAGGACTGCCGTTTCTGGGTGGTGATGTCCAGGCAGGTCACCAGGCGTTGGCCGTTGCTGCCGACGCGTTCGCGGAAATGCAGACAGCGCCCGTCGGTCAGGTTGGCCTCCCAGTCGCTGTCGCCGTTGGTGCTGAGCCACATGATGTCGTCGACGAAGCTCTCGACACGGCCGATCGCTTCCGCGAACACCCCTGCTTCCGCCAACTGGGTGAAGACTTCCCGCCGGCTCTGACCGGATCGGATCGTCGCCCGCAGGTCTGTCAGCAACCGCAGCAACTGATCGTTGGCCTGAACCAGCCGGTCCGCCGGGTCGAACACGGCGACGGCGGACGGCAGGGTTTCCAGCAGCTCGGTCAGACGCTGATCCGCCGGCTGCCTGGCCGCGCGCCAGCGGGCACAAAGATAGGCGGGGCCGGCCGCCAATGCCGTCACCGCCGCGATGCCGAGGCCAAAATCAATCCCGTCCCAGAACGCCATTCACCACCAACAATATTCAAGCCACGGCCCCCGACCGGGGACGTGGAACGCCGGCTCTTCCATTCCTTCGCGGCCGAGCAACGGCGGCGAAGGGAAGAGCGGCATCAACCACAGTTAACGCCAGGACGGATTAAATGTTCATTAAGGCAGTTTGCCTGGGCTGCAATCGAATTGCGTTTTCGTTTCTCAATCGTCAACCCGCAGCAAATCGGTGTGCAGCCGGGGCGGCACATAACGGAGGTTGGGCGGGGTCGTCGCCGCCGCCGGACTCGGTTGGGGCGGGGCGGTCGGTACTCGCCGGGCCATGCCGGCGGCGGCGATTGGCCCGGCCGCCGCCGTCGGCAGGCGCCGCTTCGATACCAGCCGCCCCCCTTCGTAGTGGGCTTCGAATCGTTCGCCATCGGCGCGGTCGAGCACGAAGCGGCCGTTCCGCACGCCGCGGACGAAGATACCGACGATGCGGCTGCCGTCGGGCAAGGTCACGGTGGCCTCACCGTCCAATTCGCCGGCCCGGAAGGTGCCTTCGGCACGTTCGTATTCCTCGCCCTCCTGTAGCCAGATCAGGGTGCCGGGCCCCTCCAAGTGGCCGTTCAGGCAGCCGCCGTCCCAGAGGATGGACTCGTTCCGACGCGGATAGGGGTTGGCGGTGCCACAACCATTGTTCAGGTCCATGATCCAGGAGTTCTGGCCCGCCGGCTGGGCGGCGGCGGGCGTCGCGCCCAACAGCGCCAGGGCCAGGGCGCCGGCGATCGCGCCGCGCCCATGGCCGCTTGTTCCGTTGCCCGCTTTGTCCGATCCTGGCGCCATGTCCGGGCATGATACCCTGCCAGGTTTGCTGGCCGAAATACGCCAATGCCGGTTGTGCCAGGCGGATCTGCCGCTGGGCCCCCGGCCGGTACTGCGGGCCGGCGTGGGCGCCCGACTGATGATTGTCGGCCAGGCGCCGGGCACCAAGGTTCACGAGACCGGTGTTCCCTGGAACGATCCCAGCGGCGATCGGCTGCGGCAATGGATGGCGGTGGACCGGCGGCGCTTCTACGACGAATCCCGGGTGGCCATCGTGCCCATGGGCTTTTGCTATCCGGGACGGCTGCCGAAGGGCGGCGACCGGCCGCCGCGGCCGGAATGCGCCGCCACCTGGCATCCGCGCCTGTTGCCGCGACTGCCGGCGGTCGAGTTGATTCTGTTGGCCGGCGCCTATGCCCAGAAGTACTTCCTGGCCGGCCAGCGCAAGGCCACCTTGACCGAGACGGTGCGGGCCTGGCGCGACTACCGGCCCCGGTTCCTGCCGCTGCCACACCCCTCCTGGCGGACCACCGCCTGGCAGCGGCGCAACGGCTGGTTCGACGACGAGGTGTTGCCGGAATTGCGGCGGCGGGTGCGGGCCTTGCTTTGATAGGGCGACTATTCGAGGTTGAAACCGTGGCGCCGCAGATAACCCGCCAGATCCTCCCGCTCGCGTTGCGAGACCTGGCGGGCCTTGTCTTCCGACCAGCCATAGAAGTCGGTGGCGCCATACTCGGACGTCATGCGCTGCTTCTCCGGCGGAATAGAGTAGACCGCGTCCCGCCGACGGTCGTAGGCATCGATCTCGACCGCCAGCGCGCCGTCGTCGTAGCTGTCGGTATGCAGGGTCAGGGAAGGGGGCAGGCGCATGGAGATATAGCCCTCTCCTGCCGGATGCCCCAAGCACATGCCGGCGACCGGGAAGACGTGCTCCGGCAGCGACAGCAGCTCGGCGATGCGGTCGATATGGTTGCGCACCACGCTGATCGGGCAGCAGCCCAGGCCGGCCGCCTGGGCCGCGATGATGAAGTTCTGCATCACCAGGGCGGTATCGACGGCGGCGTTCAGGAAGGCGTCCAGATGGTCGTTGGCGAACGGCCGGCCGCGCAATTCGCAAATCTTGCGGATGCGCCGGGAATCGCCGCAAAACACCATGAAGACCGGACAGGTACCGATGAAGGGCATCGCCGGCATCAATTCGGCGATGGCGGCGCGCTTGCCGGCGTCGCGAACGCGAACGATGGCGACTTGTTGCAGGTCCGATTTCGCCGGCGCCGACAGGGCACAGGCCAGCAGCAGGTTCAGGGTCCCTTCGTCGACCGGCGTATCGAGGAAGCGCCGATGGGTCCGATGGCGCAACAGGCCGGCGATCGTATCGCCGTCGGCGACCGTT
Source organism: Alphaproteobacteria bacterium (assembly GCA_030746635.1). Taxonomy (GTDB): domain Bacteria; phylum Pseudomonadota; class Alphaproteobacteria; genus JASLMH01. The sequence continues at coordinate 25,705 of JASLMH010000029.1, forward strand.
TCGGTGACCTCGAGGGCCAGGCCGAAACGCTGTTGCACGAGGTCGCTGAAACTGGCCATGCCGGGACTCCCTTTCGCCGTGGACGCGGCCGCCATCTTAGGCCGGTTCGGCTTTTCCCGTGGCGGCTTTTTGCCGTCGCGGGCTTGCTGGCGGTGGCGGCCTGCGCGCCCAGGGTGCAGGACTTCGAGCCGGGATTGCAGGCGCCGGCGATCGTCGACGATGCCCTGGTGACCGAGGACGGCCGGCGCCTGCCGTTGGCGGTCTGGCCGGCCGAGGGCAAGCCGCGGGCGGTGCTCCTGGCCTTGCACGGCTTCAACATGTACCGGCGCTATTTCGATGAACCGGCGGCCTGGTGGGCAAGCCAGGGCATCACCACCTATGCCTACGATCAGCGCGGTTTCGGCGCCACCCCCGAACGCGGCATCTGGGGCGGCGCCCCGGCCATGGCGGCGGACGCCAGGGCGATGCTGCGCCTGCTGGCCCGTCGGCATCCGGGGCGGCCACTGTATCTGCTGGGCGACAGCATGGGGGCGGCGGTGGCCATTCTGGCCGCGACCGGGCCGGCGGAGCCAGACCTGGCCGGGGTCATTCTGGTGGCGCCGGGGTTGTGGGGCGGCGAGAGCATGCATCCGTTTTTCCGGGCCGCGCTGTGGCTCTCGGCCCACACCATGCCCTGGAATACCGATACCGGCGCCGGCCTGCGGCGCCGGCCGTCGGACAACATCGAGATGCTGCGGGCGCTCGGCCGCGATCCCCTGGTGATCCGCCGCACCCGGATCGACGCGGTCTATGGCGTCACCAACCTGATGGGCGATGCCTATGCGGCCGCAACCGGGCTGCGCCCGGCCACCCTGGTCCTGTACGGCGAACGGGACGAGATCGTGCCGGAGGGACCGGTGCGGCGCGCCGTCGCCCGACTGCCCGCCAGGCCACGCACATTGTTCTATCCCGACGGCTGGCACATGCTGCTGCGCGATCTGCAGGCCAAGGTGGTCTGGCGCGACGTCGCCGCCTGGATCGCCGACCCGGCCGCGCCGCCGCCTTCGGGGCTCGGGCGGTAAACGTCTGTTAACGCTAATCCGTTAAGAGCGGTGGAACGGTTGAAACTCCAGCGGAGACGATAGGCAATGACCCACTTCCTGGTGACGGACGACAATCCGCAAGGCCACCAGTTGGAGGATATCCTCGGCATGGTCCGCGGCGACCTGATCAAACGGGCCGGCAAGATTGTCGATGACGAGCGTCCGGAAGCGCAAAAAGTTCTGGCCAACGATATCGAGATCATGCGCCGGCTGTCGGAGTGTATCGACATGGCCGAGGAGAATTCGGCCCTGCTGCGCCGGGCCTTCGGGCCCAGCCGCGAGGGCCAGCCGCGGATCGGCAAGACCTGAAGCCAAATTACCGATCGCGCGGTTGCCGCTTGGTAGCCGGCCCGGACGGTTGCTATAAGCTGGCGCATTAGCCAGCAACAACCGCCACGGGACGCCGTCCAAACCATGCCGGAACTGATCGATCGACTAGGGGAAATCGTCGGGCCCGCCGGCCTGTTGCGCGGGGCCGAACTGGCCGGGCGCTCGGCCGGCTACAAACGCCCGCTGGAGGAACTGACCGCCAAGGCGCTGGTTCGCCCGGCCAGCACCGAGGAAGTCGCCCGGGTCCTGGAATTGTGCAACGAAGCCGGCCAGTCGGTGGTCACCCAGGGCGGCCTGACCGGCCTGGTTGACGGCAATCTCTCGACCGCCGGCGATATCATCCTCAGCCTGGAGCGGATGCGGACGATCGAGGAGATCGACCCCGCCTCGGCCACCATGACGGTGCAGGCCGGCGTTACCCTGCAGGCGGTGCAGGAGGCGGCGGCCGAGGCCGGCTTCCTGTTCCCCCTGGATCTGGGCGGACGCGGCTCGGCCACCATCGGCGGCAACATCGCCACCAATGCCGGCGGCAACCGGGTGCTGCGCTATGGCATGGCCCGCGACATGGTGCTGGGCCTGGAGGTGGTGCAGGCCGACGGCGTGGTGCTCTCGTCCCTGGGCAAGATCATCAAGAACAATGCCGGCTATGACCTGAAGCAGATGTTCATCGGCAGCGAGGGCACCTTGGGCGTGGTCACCCGCATCGTCCTGCGCCTGCGGCCGATGCCGGCCAGCCAGCAGACCGCCTATCTGGCGGTCGGCCAATTCGACGATCTGCCGAAGCTGCTGGACTTCTGCAACCGCCGCTCCGGCGGCGCGGTCACCGCCTTCGAGGTGATGTGGCGCGATTTCTATGAGCTGGTGACCAGCGCGCCGGGGGCCAATCCGCCGCTCCCCCTGGACTATCCTTTCTACATCCTGATGGAGGCCATGGGCGGCGACCCGGAAGCCGACCAGGAGCGTTTCGAGATGATGCTGGCGGCGGCCCTGGATGACGGCCTGTTGCTGGACGCGGTGATCGCCAAGTCCCAGACCGAAACCAACGCCATGTGGGCTTTGCGCGACGACGTGGAAAGCCTACGGACCTTTGGCCCGACGGTGGGCTTCGACGTCGGCCTGCCGATCGCGCTGATGCCGGACTACATCGACGAGGTGGACAAGCCGATCCTGGCCCGCTGGCCGGACCGTAGGCGCTTCGTGTTCGGCCACCTGGGCGACGGCAACCTGCACCTGACCTATTCGGTCGGCGATGCCAGTGCCGAGACCCGCAAGCTGATCGATGATGCGGTCTACTACCCTCTGGCCAGCCGCGGCGGCTCGGTCTCGGCCGAGCACGGCATCGGCCTCAGCAAGCGGCCCTACCTGGAAGTCTCCCGCAGCGAGGCCGAACTCGCCCTGATGCGTCGGATTAAGGCCATGATGGACCCGAACGGCATCCTCAATCCCGGCAAGGTGATTTGAGACAAAAAACCCCTTGCCGGGACAAGGGGTTGGGATGGTGGGCGCACGTGGATTCGAACCACGGACCTCTACGATATGAACACAGCGCTCTAACCAACTGAGTTATGCGCCACCCATGCCTTTAAGTCAGGCTGGTGGCCATTCAGGCGCGTTTGCGGGCTTGATCGAAGTCGATCACATCGGCCACGGGCGGCAGTTCGGGCAGGCGTCGCGGGGTTTTGCCTTGGGCAATAGTGCCGCGCATGCGCGATGCGCCAATGCTCATTTGATGCCGAAACTCTGCTATGCGGTCGGCCGTGGCTTCGCCCTGAAAGTAAGGCAGCATTTCGTCGGTGACGGCGATCGCCTGATGGATCAGGGCCAGCGCCTCGTCCGGTTCAAGGCTTTTGTCCTCGACACCGCTCGAATACCGGTCCACGACGGTTTCGAATTCCTCCGCCAGTACCAACAAACGCCGCCAGGGGACCGGAGTCACTTTGACTGACAAGCTGTATCCCAACCACAACAAGGCCTGTTCCAGGCGATGCAGCTTGCTGGCGTGGCGCGGGTCCAGTAGTCGACGGACTTCCTTTTCGTCGCAGCCCAGACCTCGCGCCAATTGGCTGTTGGAGACACCGTGCGCGGCCATGGCCGATCGCAACACCGCCTTGGCCGACATCGCGGCGGACAGGGGAACCGCCAGTTCGCCGGACTCCAGCGTTGAAGGCTCGGGGATATCCTCGCCCATGGCCAAGCGTCCGGCAATCGCTTCCTCCAGGCAGTCGGTCGCCTCGATGAAGGCATCGACGTAGTTGTCGCCATCGGTCAACGCTTCCGGCAAATCCCGAAAGGTGACCAGAAACGAACCATCGTCCTGTTCGGCAAAGCCAGCCGGATAGCTGTATTTGGGGTGAATGGTCATGGGTGCGTCCAGTCTGTTCTACAAATCCTTCGGGTCGATGCCCAGTTGCTTGCACATGGCGTGGAACAGGCCTTTGCGCAGTTCCTTCTTGCGGTCCTTCACTGTGGCGGCGCGGCCGGCATAGTACAGGATGCCATGGCTGCCCTTGCCGCGATGGGGGACAAAATCCACCGGCAAGCCGTTCCGGCGGCCGAGTTTGCGTATCCGCCGTATGAACTCGTCACCCGTCATGAAATTGATATCGGACGTTTTTGTCCGAAATCAAGTTATTTCGGTCATTTTTGTCCGGAGCTCTGGGGAGCCGCATAGAAAACCCCTTGCCGCGGCAAGGGGATGGGATGGTGGGCGCACGTGGATTCGAACCACGGACCTCTGCGATGTGAACACAGCGCTCTAACCAACTGAGCTATGCGCCCCCGCCGGCGGCAAGGCAATAAGCCCAGTGGCGGGCGCTGTCAAGCGGCGCTCAGGCGAGGGCGTTCAGGGCCCCGATCAACTCGTCGAAGTGCCCGATCACCCGATCGGCGCCCAATTCGTGGGCCGGCACCGTGGTGTAGCCGAAGGTCACCGCCACGACTGGCAAGCCGGCAGCGCGGGCGGCGTCCACGTCGTTGGCGGAATCGCCCACCATCACCGCCCGTTCCGGGGCCACCGCCATGGCGTCCAGGGTGCCCAGCAGGTGGCCGCCGTGGGGTTTCTTCACCGGCAGGCTGTCGCCGCCGACGATGGCCGCGAAATGGTGCTCCAGGGCCAGCAGCTCGAACAGGTGCCGCGACGGCCGTTCCGGCTTGTTGGTGCAAACCCCCAGTTTCAGGCCGGCGGCGCGTAGCTCGTCCAATGCCGCCGCGGCGCCCGGGAAGGCATGGCTTTCATCGGCCACGTGCTGCCAATAGTAATCGAGGAAGGTGTCGATCCAGCCTTCCACTTCCTCCTCGGTCGGTTCCGGGCCGGTCGCCGCCAGGCCCAGATGCAACATCGCCCGGGCGCCGTTGCCGATCATCTCGCGCACCCCTGCCAGCGGCACCGCCGGTCGGCCGGCGACGGCCAGGGTGTGGTTCAGGGCCGCGCAGAGGTCCGGCGCGGTCTCGATCAGGGTGCCGTCGAGATCGAAGATGACGGCGTCGAAACGTCGGCGATAGGGCATGCGGAACGGTCAACTCCAGAACAGCAGGATCAGGGGGACGGCGAGGGCGACGATCAGCGCTTCCAGGGGCAGGCCGACCCGCCAATAATCGGAGAAGTGATAGCCGCCCGGTCCCAGGATCAGGGTGTTGCACTGATGGCCGATGGGGGTGAGGAAGGCGCAGGAGGCGCCCACCGCGACCGCCATCAGGAAGGCATCGGGGCTGGCGCCCAGGCCATGGGCGATGCCGACGGCGATCGGCGCCATCACCACCGCCGTGGCGGCGTTGTTCATCACATCCGACAGGGTCATGGTCAGGATCAGCACGAAGGCCAGGATGGCCCAAATGGGCAGGGCGCCGGCCAGATCGACCAGGCCGTTGGCCAGTAGGGCGGCGGTGCCGGTGCTTTGCAGGGCGCCGCCGACCGGGATCATCGCGCCCAACAGCACGATCACCGGCCAATCCACCGCCTGGTACATCTCGCGCGGGCCCAGCAGGCCCAGCAGCACCATGCCCGCCGCCGCCGCCGTCAGCGCCACCGCCGCCGGCAGCAGGCCCAGGCCGCTGGCCAGCAGCGCGGTGCCGAACAGAGCCAGCGCGGTGATCACCCGGCGTTCCTGGCCCAGGCGCAGGCCGCGCCGCATCAACGGCAGGCAGCCCAGGTGCGAGAGGGTCTCCGGCATTGCGCCGGCATCGCCCTGCAACAGCAGCACGTCGCCCGGCTGCATCAGCGCCCGATCCAGCCGGGTCCGCACGCGGGCGCCCTGGCGGGCTATGGCGAGCAGGTTCAGGCCATGCCGGTTGCGCAAATTCGCGGTGCGGGCGCTGCGCCCGGCCAGGGATGATTGGGCGGTGATCACCGCCTCGACCAGGGCGATCTCGTCGGAGGCGAGATGCTCGGGCGAAAGTTCCTCGTCGCCGACCAGTTCCAGGCCGGCGGCTTCGATGAACGATTGCAGATCCGTCGGGTCGGCGCGCAGCACCAGGACGTCGCCGACTTGCAGCCGGGTCCGCCGGCTCGGCGCCGGCCGGCGCTCCGCCCCACGGACCAGGGCGGTCACCAGGACGTCCAGTTCCTCCAGTTCCGGGACCGAGGCGATCGATCGATCGACCACGGCCGAGCCTTCGGCGATGCGCGCCTCGGTCATGTAGTCGCGGATCTGAAAGACCTCGTCCTCGCGTGGTTGGCCGCGGCGGGCCCGGGGGATCAACCGCCAACCGAACAGTACCAGGTAGAGCACGCCGAGGACGGCGACGATGCCGCCGACCGGGCCGAAATCGAACATGGCGAAGGCCTGGCCGGCGCTGTCGGCCCGATACTGGGCGATGATAACGTTCGGCGGCGTGCCGATCATGGTCGCCAGGCCGCCGAGGATGGCACCGAAGCTGAGCGGCATCAGCAGGGCCGAGGGTGAGCGCCCCTGCTTCGCCGCGGTTTCCAGCGCCACCGGCATGAAGATCGCCAGGGCCCCGACATTGTTCATGAAGGCCGAGCAGAAACCGCAGGCGGCGGTCAGGCCGGCGACGTGCAGGTGCGGCCGGCTGATCAACGGCGACAGCCAGCCGGCGATGATATCCACCACGCCGGCGTTGCGCAGGCCGTGGCTGATCATCAGCACGGCGATCACCGTGATCACGGCGGGGTGACCGAAGCCGGCGAATACCTCCACGGGCGGCACCAGGCCGGTTATCGCCGCCGCCAACAGCGCCAGCAGCGCCGCCAGGTCGTATCGCGGCCGGCCCCAGACGAACAGGGCGACCACGCCGGCCAGGATGGCGGTGATGGTGATCTGTTCCGTGGTCATGGGCGGTGGTTGTGCTCCCTCGGCGATGGCGGATGGAGCTTATACTAAAGCTGGATGAAGGCGAGGGCCTTTGGAAATGGCGAAAAACACTGTAAAGGGAATTGAATTGGCCCCGGTTTCGGCCTGTGGCAGTCTTGCCGCGGTTCCGGTGAGGGGCGGAATCCTGTTGTGAAATAAAAGACTTGCGAGCATGAGCGAAGGAAATATCGCCGCCGTGGTGCTGGCAGCCGGCATGGGCACGCGGATGAAGTCTGCCAAACCCAAGGTGCTGCATCCCCTGGCCGGGCGGCCGATGCTGGCGCAGTTAATGGCCACCGTGGCGGCCCTGGGCGCGGCGCGGCGCATCGTCGTGGTATCGCCGGATATCCGCGACGCCGTCGCCGCCGAAATCCCGGATGTCGACCTGGCGATCCAGGACCCGCCCCTGGGCACCGGCCACGCGCTGATGGCGGCGCGGCAGCAATTGGCCGGCTTCGCGGGCGATGTCCTGATGCTGTTCGGGGATTCGCCCCTGGTTTCGGTGGAAACCCTGGAGGCGATGATCGCCGGCCGCCGGGCGGCGGCCGATCCGGCGGTGGTGGTGATGGGCTTTCGGCCGGCCGACACGGCGGAATATGCCCGGCTGATCCTCGCTCCGGACGGCGGCCTGGAGCGCATTGTCGAGCATCGCGACGCCAGCGAGGACGAGCGCGCCATCGATCTGTGCAATTCCGGCTTCATGGCGATCGACGGGGCGGTGCTGAACGAATTGCTCGACGGCATCGGCAAAGACAACGCCAAGGGCGAATACTACGTGACCGAGATCGTCGAGATTGCCCGGCGGCTGGGCCGAGCCTGCGCCGTTGTGGAGGGGCCGGAGGTGGAAGCCCTGGGCATCAATTCACGGGCGCAGTTGGCCGAGGCGGAGGCGGTGATCCAGAACCGCCTGCGGCACGCGGCGATGGATGCCGGCGTCACCCTGTTGGACCCGGACAGCGTCTCATTCTCGTACGACACGGTGATGGGCCGCGACGTCACCATCGGGCCCAATGTGTTCATCGGCCCGAAGGTCAAGGTGGGCGACGGCGTCACCATCCATCCGTTCTCTCACCTGGAGGGCTGCAGCCTGGCCGATGGCGCTTCGGCGGGGCCCTTCGCCCGGCTGCGACCGGAAGCGGAAATCGGCGAGGGCGCGCGCATCGGCAATTTCGTCGAGGTCAAGAAGGCCCGCATCGAAAAGGGCGCCAAGGTCAACCACCTGACCTATATCGGCGATGCCCGGGTCGGCGAGGGGGCCAATATCGGGGCCGGTACCATTACCTGCAATTACGACGGCTTCCTGAAATCGTTCACCGATATCGGCAAGGGCGCCTTCATCGGCTCCAACACCGCCCTGGTGGCGCCGGTCAAGGTCGGCGACGGCGCCATCGTCGGCGCCGGCAGCACCATCACCCGCGAGGTCGAGGCCGACGCGCTGGCCGTGGAGCGGTCCGAGCAGATCGCCCGGGAGGGCTTCGCGCCGCGCTACCGCGAGCGCAAGACGGCGGAAAAGGCGGCGCAAAAAGCCAAATCGAAGTAGCAGGCGAAGGGAACAGGCGCATGTGCGGCATCATCGGCATCATCGGCCGGCAGGACGTGGCGACGCGGGTGGTCGAGGGTCTGAAGCGGCTGGAATATCGCGGCTACGACTCGGCCGGCATCGCCACCCTGGTGAACGGCCATATCGACCGCCGGCGGGCCGAAGGCAAGTTGTTCAACCTGTCCAATCGCCTGGACGAGGCACCCTTGCGGGGCGACATCGGCATCGGCCACACCCGCTGGGCGACCCACGGCGTGCCCAACGAGATCAACGCCCATCCGCACGCCACCGAGCGGGTCGCCCTGGTGCACAACGGCATCATCGAGAACTTCAAGGAACTGAAGGAGGAGTTGCTCGACCATGGCTCCAACTTCGCCTCGGAAACCGATACGGAGGTGGTGGCGCACCTGCTGACCCAGTATTTGAACGAGGGCATGGACCCGGTGGCGGCGGCCGAGGCGACCCTGAAGCGCCTGGAAGGCGCCTTCGCCCTGGCGGTGATCTTCTCGGGCGAGCACGACTTGATGATCGGCGCCCGGCGCGGCAGCCCCCTGGTCGTCGGTTACGGCGACGGCGAAATGTTCCTCGGCTCCGATGCCATCGCGCTGGCGCCCTGGACCAACCGCATCAGCTATCTCGACGAGGGCGATTGGGTGGTGGTGCACCGGGACAGCGCCGAGGTGCGCGACGCCGCCGGCCGGAAGGTCGAGCGGGAGATCAAGCTGACCGCCGCCTCGCTAGGCGATATCTCCAAGGGCAACTACCGCCACTACATGCTGAAGGAGATCTACGAACAGCCCACCGTGATCGGCGACACCATCCATTCCTATTTCAATCCGGACGAACGCTCGATCCAGCTTCCCGACCTGACCTTCGATTTCTCCGAGGTGCCAAAGGTGACGGTCATTGCCTGCGGCACTTCGTTCTACGCCGCGATGATCGCCAAGTACTGGTTCGAAAGCGTCGCCCGTCTGCCGGTGGACATCGACATCGCCTCGGAATTCCGCTACCGCGACACGCCGCTGCCGGAGGGTGGGGTGGCGATCTTCATCTCCCAATCCGGCGAGACCATGGACACCCTGGAAGCCCTGAAGCTGTGCAAGCAGCAGGGCCAGCGGATCATGGCCATCGTCAACGTGCCCGACAGCTCGATCGCCCGGGAAAGCGAGGTGGTGCTGCAGACCCTGGCCGGGCCGGAGATCGGCGTCGCCTCGACCAAGGCCTTCACCACGCAACTGGTGACCCTGGCCTGTATCGTCATCACCGCGGCCAAGCAATGCGGCACCCTGGAGGCCCGGGACGAGGCGATCCTCAGCCAGGCGATCACCGAGGTGCCCTCGCGGGCGGTGGAGGTGCTGCACCATGACGACCGCCTGCGGGAGCTGGCGCAGGAGATGTTCAAGGCCCGCGACGCCCTGTATCTGGGCCGCGGCACGGGCTTCCCGATCGCCCTGGAAGGGGCGCTGAAATTGAAGGAAATCTCCTACATCCATGCCGAGGGCTATCCGGCCGGGGAGATGAAGCACGGCCCGATCGCCCTGATCGACGAGCAGGTACCGGTGATCGTGGTGGCGCCGAAGGACAAATGGTTCGAAAAGGTCGCCTCGAACATCCAGGAGGTCTCGGCCCGGGGCGGCAAGGTGGTGCTGCTGTCGGACGCCGAGGGCGTCGGCCATGTCGGCGACATGGCCTGGGCGGCGATCCAATTGCCCACCGTGCATGCCTTCGTGGCGCCGATCCTGTACGCCATCCCGGTGCAATTGCTGGCCTATCACATCGCCGTCCTGAAGGGCACCGACGTCGACCAGCCGCGCAACCTGGCCAAGTCGGTGACCGTGGAATAGCGTCCCGACCGCGCTTGCCTGGGATGGCGGAAACGCCGTATGAACGTGCCGGCCGCGCCTTGGCGCCGGCAATGGCGCAACAGCACGGCGATCACGAACATCATGAGTAACGGCGTTCCCGAAGGCTTCGAGCTGTTCCCCGAGGGACAGGGTTTCACCAACCATGTCGGCCCGCTGTATTGGATGATCGAAGGCGACGTGGGGAT
>JASLMH010000002.1 GCA_030746635.1 Alphaproteobacteria bacterium
ACACCCAGCCGTTCTCGATGGCCTTGACCATGCCGCCCTGGGCCTCGATCTCGGCCAGCACCCCATTCGCCCCTTCTTCCATGGCGTCGGTCAGCGACTCGACGTAATAGGAGCCGCCGAGGGGGTCGATGGTATCGGCGACGCCGCTTTCCTCCATGATGATTTGCTGCGTGCGCATGGCGGTGCGCAGGCCCTGCTCGCTGGGCAGGCAGAGCGCCTCGTCATAGGGATCGGTATAGAGCGAGTTGGTACCGCCCAGCACCGCCGCCAGGCCCTGGATGGTGGCCCGGGCGATGTTGTTCAGCGGCTCCTCGGCGGTCAGCGTCAAGCCCGAAGTCTGGACGTGGATGCGGAACAGCAGCGAGGCCGGGTTCCTAGCACCGTAGCGTTCCTTGGCGATCTTGGCCCAGATGCGCCGGGCCGCCCGGTACTTGACGATCTCCTCGAACAGGTTGGTCTGCACCGAGGTGTAGAACAGGTATTTCGGCGCGAAGTCGTCGAACTGCAGGCCGCGCGCGATCAGGGCATCGGTGTAGGCGATGGCGTTGCCGAACAGGAAGCCCAGTTCCTGCACCGCCGTGGCGCCGTTCTCGCGGTATTCGTAGGAACCGATGTTGAAGGGGTTCCACTTCGGTGCATGGTCCAACGTAAAGGCGACGAAGTCGGCCAGTTCGCGCAGCGCGTCGTCCGGCGCCGGCATCACGCCTGAATTGCACGAGACGTAGTCGACCAGCGGGTTGTTGCGGCAGGTGCCCTTGAGGTCGGCCACGGCGATGCCGCGTTCCTCGGCCATGGCGAAATAGATCGCCGGCAGGACGACGGAGGTGGTGTTGAGGGTGACCGAGATCCGGTCGATGGGAATGTCGGCGAAGGCGTCGGCCATGTCCTCGATCGAGTTCATGCTGACGCCGGTGCGGCCGACCTCGCCCTCGGCCAGGGGGTCGTCGGCGTCGATGCCCCAATAGGAGGTCGGCACGTCCATGATCAGGTTCAACGCCGTCTCGCCCTGCGAGAGGGCGAACTTCAGCCGCTCGTTGGTGTCGGGGCCGGTGCCGAAGCCGGCATAGACGTTCTGCTGCCAATAGCGCGAGCGGTAGCCGATGGGATAGGTGCCGCGGGTGAAGGGGTATTCGCCGGGCAGTCCAATGGATTCGAAATAATCCTGATCAGCCAGATCGGCCGGCGTGTACAACGGCGCCACGCCCAGGCCCGCGTTGGTCTCGAACAGCGGTTTGCGCTCGCCCATGCGCTCGGCGGCCGGGACATAGCGTTTCTCCGTCCAGGCCTTGGCGCGGGCGCGCATCCGCTTCAGGAAATCCTTGCGCAACATGGTCCGATCCTTTGCTCGCGATGGCCGGAAAAGCCTGGAACCTCGCCCGACGGCTGTCAAGCCGACCGGGCCACCGCCGCCGGCTGGTCCGGCTCCGTCTTGGCCCCCGCGACGAACCAGGTCTCCACATCGCCCGTCCCCTTCACCTCCACCAGGCCGCGCCGTTCGCAGACGAAATCGTCCTTGATCAGTTCATAGGTGTCGCGGGTGATCTGGATGCGGCCTTCCCGGCCGTGGGATTCCATGCGCGCGGCGGTGTTCACCGCTTCGCCCCAGAGATCGTAGATGAATTTCTTGCGGCCGATCACGCCGGCCACCACCGGCCCGGAATTCAGACCGATGCGGAACGCCAGCTTGCGCCCCTGAAACTCGTGGCGGTCCACATAGTCCTGCATCTCGAGCGCCATGCGGGCGAGAACCTGGGCGTGGTCGGCACGCGGCCGCGGCACGCCGGCCGCCACCATGTAGCAATCGCCGATAGTCTTGATCTTCTCCAGGCCATGTTTCTCGGCCAGCAGATCGAAGTGCGAAAACACCTCGTTCAAGAGCCGCACCAGTTCGTCCGGCGTCATGGTCGCCGACATCAGGGTGAAGTCCACCACGTCGGCGAACAGCACGCTGGCACCCTCGTAGTGATCGGCGATGGTGCGCTGATCGTCCTTCAGGATCTTCGCGATCTCCTTGGGCAGGATGTTCAGCAGCAGGGTTTCGGATTTCTCCTGGAAGGCGTTCTTCTGGCCGACGAAGACCCAGACCAACAGGAACACCATCGATCCCACACCCAGCAGGTTGTTGACGAAGAAGAACGTCACGACCTGGGGTGAGAGGTTGTTGGTGGCGTCGAGGTAGGGTTGCAGGAGGCCGCTGAGCATGATCAGGCCAAAAAAGGCCAGGAACCAGCGCGGCGCATTGCGGGGCGTATCGAACAACATCGCGGATATGGGGCAAACCAGGGACCACAGGATCACCGCGCTGCCGGAGACAAAGCCGCCCAGGCTCAGCATCAGCAGAAACGGCAGCAGCAGACCGAGGGAAAGTTGGCTGAAGCGGAAGAATTCGTATCTCCGCGTCAGTCCGAAATGGCAGATGCTCAACAGCGAAAAGATGCCGTAGGAGAAAGGTATCGCCCCCGCCAGCGGTTCGCCGAAGGCATAGTACATCACGCCCCAGGCGAAGCCGGCGAAGGCGAACGGCACCACGCTGATGACCAGCAGCGATTTCTGCAGCTTTTCTTCGTCTTCGTCGTTCGGATCGGCACCGATGCCGGCGACCCACGCGAAGATATCTTTTCCGGGGAACGACATCTCCCGGCCCCCCTTTTTTGCGACCACGACGGTCGGCTACTCGTCCTCCTCGACGACGACCAGTAATTCACCATTGTCGACCTGATCACCGACGGATACGCGCAGTTGCGTCACTGTGCCCCCGATGGGCGCCGTGATCCGATGCTCCATCTTCATGGCCTCCAGGATCAGCAGAAGTTGGCCCGGTTCCACCGTGTCGCCTTCGGCGACGTGGGTCGCGGTGACGTTGCCGGGCATCGGCGCCACCAGACCGCCGCTGACCTCCGCCTGACCGCCCCTCGGGAAGCGCGGCAGCTCCTGCAGCTCGACGTCGCCGCCCGGTCCGTGCACCAGCCAACGGTCCCCAGCCCCCAGCACCGACAGGCCGACCCGGCGGCCGTCGATTTCGAGATCGGTGTCGCCGGCTTCGCTGGCGAACGCCGTGACCGTGTATCGGCTGTCGTCGACGGATACATCGAAACTCCCGTCCCGCTGTGCCCGGTAGGCGACGGTAATCTCCCCATCGCCCCGCCTGAAGCGCGTCGTCTCGGGCGGCATGACCGAATTGCGCCAGCCGCTGGCGATGCTCCCCAAGACCCGGGCCGCCGCGCGCCGCCGGGCCTGGGCGTGGATCGCCACCGCGATCGCCGCCTGGTGCAACTCTTCCCCACCAACCTCCCGTTTCCGGTCCGGTTGGACCCGTTCGATGAAGTCCGTCGTGGTGTCGCCCTGGATGAATTCCGGCGAACGCAGCGCCGCGACCAGAAAATCGCGATTGTTGGTGACGCCTTGCAGGCGGGTGTTCTCCAGCACCCGGGCCAGGCGGCGCGCCGCTTCCGGACGGCTCGGTGCCTTGACGATGACCTTGGCGATCATCGGATCGAATTGGCCGGCGATCTCGCTGCCCGGTTCGATGCCGGAATCGAAGCGGGCCCCGGTCGCCAGATCGGGCTGCCAGGCGATCACCCGGCCCGGCGCCGGCAGGAAGTCGTTGTCGGGATCCTCGGCGTAGATCCGTGCCTCGATGGCATGGCCGTCGATGGCGAGGTCGTCCTGGCCGTAGCCGAGGGCCTCGCCTTCGGCGATCCGAAGTTGCTCGCGCACCAGATCCAGGCCGGTGATCTCCTCGGTTACGGGATGTTCCACCTGCAGCCGGGTATTGACCTCCAGGAACCAGAAATCCTGGCCGTCGAGCAGGAACTCGACGGTGCCGGCGGAGGCATAGCCGAGCTTCCGCGCCGCCGCCAGGGCGGCCTCGCCCATGCGGGCCCGAAGCTCGCCATCGACGGCCGGCGAGGGGGCTTCCTCGATGATCTTCTGGTGCCGCCGCTGGATCGAGCATTCGCGCTCGAACAGGTGGACCAGATTGCCGTGCAGGTCGCCGAGAATCTGGATCTCGACATGGCGTGACGAGGTCAGCCAGCGTTCCAGGAACAGCGTGTCGTCGCCGAACGCGGCGCCGGCCTCGCGGCGCGCCCCGTCGACGGCTTCGGCGAGTTCGTCCTCCTTTCCGACGACGCGCATGCCGCGGCCGCCGCCGCCGGCGGCAGCCTTCACCAGCACCGGATAACCGATCTCGCGGGCGGCGGCGGCAATGTCGGCGTCGGCGCCGAGTTCCAGCGCCGGCAGGGTCGGCACGTCGACCTCCTGCATCAACCGCTTGGCCGAGAGCTTGTCGCCCATGGCGGCGATCGCCGCCGACGAGGGGCCGACCCAGCGGATGCCGGCGTCGGTGACGGCATCGGCGAAGGCCGGGTTCTCGGCCAGGAAGCCGTAGCCGGGATGCACCGCGTCGGCGCCGGAGCGGGCGCAGGCGGCGACGATCTTGTCGATGTCGAGGTAGGTCTCGGCCGAGGTGGTGCCGGCCAGGGCGATGGCGCTGTCGGCCTCGTGGACGAAGGGTGCCGTCGCATCGCCGTCGGCGTAGACGGCGACGGTGGCGATACCCATCTCGTGGGCGGTGCGGATGATGCGGCGGGCGATCTCGCCGCGATTGGCGACCAGCAGGCGCCTGATCGGTGCGAGGGTTACATCCGCCATGTGCCGAACTCCTTGGTGCCCGCGACCTCCGTGTTGTGGCAGGCGGAAAGGGAGATGGCGATCACCGTGCGGGTATCGCGCGGATCGATCAGGCCGTCGTCGGACACCCTGGAGGTGGCGTACAGGCCCTTCGAGCGTTCCTCGGCCCAGTGCTCCACCATGGCGGCGCGTTTGTCGTTGGCTTCTTCGTCGAATTCCAGGCCGCGGCGCTGGGCGGCGGCGCGCTGGACGATCGACATCACGCCGGCCATCTGTTTCGGCCCCATGACGGCGATCTTGGCGGTCGGCCACAGATAGGTGAAGCGGGTGCCGTAGGCGCGGCCGCTCATGCCGTAATTGCCGGCGCCGTACGAGGCGCCGACGATGATCGAAACATGCGGCACCGTCGAATTCGACACTGCATTGATCATCTTCGAGCCGTTCTTGGTGATGCCGCCCTGTTCGAAATCGGTACCGACGATGTAGCCGGTGATGTTGTGAAGGAACAGCAGTGGCACGTCGATCTGATTGCAGAGCTGGATGAACTGGCTGGCCTTTTCCGACGATTCCGACAGCAGCGGACCGTTGTTGCCGAGAATGCCGACGGGATAGCCGTGCACGGAAGACCAGCCCGTCACCAGGGTCGGGCCATACAGCGGCTTGAACTCCTCGAACCGGGAGCCATCGACGATGCGGGCGATGATGTCGCGCATATCGAACGGCACGCGCAGGTCCTCGTTGACGATGCCCAAGAGCTCATCGGGGTCGTACAGCGGCTCGTCGTCGGGCAGCGTCGGTCCCGGGCCCTGCTTGCGCCAATTGAGGTGGGCGACGACGTCGCGGCACAGGCGGATGCCGTCGAGTTCGTCCTCGGCCAGGTAGTCGCCCAGTCCGGATGTGCGGGTATGCATGTCGGCCCCGCCCAGGCTTTCTTCGTCGGCATCCTCGCCCGTGGCCATCTTCGTCAGGGCGACGCCGCCGAGGAAAACCTTGGATTGGTTTTTTATGAAGATGTTGTAGTCGCTCATGCCCGGCTGATAGGCGCCGCCGGCGGTCGAGGCGCCGAAGACCACGGAAATCGTCGGGATGCGCATCTTCGACAGTTCGGTGATCTCGTAGAACAGCCGGCCGGATTCGGCGAAATGGCCGCCTTCGCGCCGGGTCGCCGCCTCCGGATCCTCGCCGCTCTCGCCGCGCAGATCGGCGCCCGCCGACTCGACGAACTGGATGTAGGGCAGCCGGTTGATGCGGGCGATCTCCAGGCCGCGCATCAGCTTCTTGGCGTTGAACTGGTTGAAGGCGCCGGCGCGCACCGAGGGATCATGGCCGAGGATCAGGCATTCGGTGCCTTCGATCACGCCGATGCCGACGACGAAGCCGGAACCGACGTTGAAGTTCGACCGCCAGGCCGCCAGCGGGCTGATCTCTAGGAACGGCGAATCGCGGTCGAGGACCAGGGCGATGCGCTCGCGGATCGGCAGTTTACCGCGGGAGCGCAGCCGTGCGGTGGCCTCTTCGCCGCCGCCCTCGGCCACTTCGGCGTGCAGCTCGTCCAGGGTGGCGAGCATCGCCTGCATGCCGGCGCGGTTCTCGCTGTAGGCGTCCGAACGGGTGTCGAGGGTCGATTCCAGTATCGGCATTGAGTTACTCCAAGGTTTACTTGCCGGCCATCACCGGCTCAGCGCATCACCGTCCCGCCAGGGCGAAAGCTGCCCTTCATAGACCGCCGGCCCCTTGCGGAAGTGGGCCGCCTCTTCCAGGGTCTCGACGAACGGCATATTCGCGGGATACAGCTGCTCGCCGCGCGGCCGCGGTCCGGCCTTCGAGACATGGCCCCACAGCGGATGGCCGACCACTTCCTGGGCGATCGCGGCGGCGTCGATCAGCCTATCGAGGTCATAGCCGGTCTCGATCCCCAGCTCGTGGCACAGGTTGACGAAATCCTCGGTCGGTACGTGACCGGCGGCGCGGCCATTGCCGCAATAGGGGCAGCCGCCCATGCCGCCGAGCGAGGTGTCGAATTCCCCGACGCCCAACTGCAGCGCTTCATAGTAACTGGCCAGGGTCACGCCGCGGCTGTCGTGCAGGTGCATGTGGAAGTCGGTGATTTCCGGCCAACGTTCGCGGATGGCCAAAATCGTCTCGCGCACTTCGTGCGGCATGTTCCAGCCCATGGCGTCGAGGAACGAACAGCGTGTGACCTGGATGCCGGCGTCGTGCCACTTCGCCATCATCAACTCGAGCAGCGCCATTCGCTGGTCCAGGGAGAACGGGCCCTGGAAGTTCGAGCCGAAGGGATTGCCCAGGCCGACCGCGCCGGACTGGGCGTCGGCTTCCTTGGCGGCGGCGACCGCCGCGTCCAGGCCGGCGATCTGCTCGGCCTGGGTGCGGTTGTAGTTGCGGCGCGCGAAGGTATCGCAAAGCTCGACATTGGTGCGGTGGCGTTTGTCGCGCACGTCGATCTTCGGATAATACCTGTCCGCCCGTTCGAATCCCTTGCGATTGAACACCGCCGCCGTGTATTTCACGCCCGGCTTCGGCACGAAGCGTTCGGCGATCTCGTCGATGCAGGCCATCGACGGCGTCCATTTCGGATGCGCGAAGGAACCGATCGAAATGACCCTGGCGCCGGTCTCGCCCAGTGCATCCAGCAGCCGCAGTTTTTCGTCCACCGGAATGTCGGCGCTCTCGATCTGCAGGCCCTCGCGCATGGTGTCGTCCGTGATCACCACCGACTTCGGCAACAGGCTCATGGTGGGTTCTCCTCGTGGTTTAGGCCTCCCTTTTACTAAGTGTGGCCCGGTCGAGTCGAACGCCGGTTGACGGCAAAGCAAGACGTCGGCCCCGAGTTGCCACGGGGACCGTTTGAAATTACCCGGATTTTCTTAGATTTGTGCCAGCTTCCGGGGCCGCGCGAAGCCGAGCCCCAGCAGGCCAAGGCTGAACAGCATGATGGCGCCGGGTTCGGGGACATTTATCTCGTCCGGGATGATCTCGGACTGCCATTTGAAAGCACAGCGGCCGAAGCGAACGTCGTTGAGGACGATCTTGTCCGCGATGAGCTGCGTACAGCCCTGGGCGTTGTCGATGGCGATGGTGCCGCCCAGCCGGTCCAGGCTCCAGAACGCCACGCCGTTCAGAATGGTGTTCTGGAAGCTATCGATGGTCTGCGAGATGACGCTGGTCGCGAACAGGACATTGTTCAATCCGATGCCGCCGGTGCCGGTCAGGATATTGCCATTGCTGATCAGGAAGTTCGCGTTGTCGGCTACCCGAAACACCGCGAAGCCATCGGCGGGGCCGTCGATGACGAGGTTGGCGTTGGTTAGCTTGAAGTCCTTGTCGCTACCGCCGACCAGGGTGACGACATCGATGACGTTGAGGCCCGGATCGAGGTGGATCGTCAGGGTTTGCTCGGCCACGTTGGCCGTGGTGAAGGAATTGTCCGAGGCGATCTGGTTGAGCACGCCGGCATCGTCGCCCTTGATCTCGCCCTGAACAGAGCCATCGGTCAGATCCAGGATGTCGGTCGCCGCCAGCGCGGGAATGACATTCGCCGCCGAGGCGGGATCGTCGAACAGGTCGTTCATCAGTGCGGTGAAATCCACGTTGCCGGTGACACCGGCGTAATTGGGATCATCGATGCGGGTGGTTTGATCGGCGTCGTTCGGGTTCACCTGCTGGCCATTGCTGCCGTCCCAGGTGTTCGGAAACAGGTTGGGATCATTGAAGAACGAGTTCTGGGTGCCGACGTCGCAATCGCTGGCGCTTTGCGTGCAGTGGATGCCCAGGTCGCCATAGACGCCGACGTCCTGAAGATTGAACACGCCATCGGCGCTGGTGATGGCGATGTTGCCGCCGCCGATCACGCCGCTCGCCACGGGGGCGGCGTTGCTGGGCAGGTCGGGGACGTTGCCGTCCAGGTCCGGGCCGCCGCCATTGCCGCCGTCCAGGAAGTCCGACGTTGCGGGCACGGGTGCCTTGTTGGCGCCGATCTCGAAATTGTTGACGTTGACGGCCTGGCCAACGCCCGGGGCATCGCCCAGATCGTTCACCGGGCCCAGGCCGATCAGGAGATAGTCGTCGGTCTCGCCGGTCGGCACGGCAAGGGGGGTGGCATGGGCTTGCAGGGAGAAGGAAAGGAAGGTCCCAACCAGTAGCGCTACCCTAACGCCAACACCCGAACATGCTGTCTTCGACATGACCCTGTACTCTTCTTCCGCCGGATTCTGGCGATTTGCGCCGACCCGTGCCGATTTTCTTGCCCCCTGTTCACCTATCTGTGATGCAAATGCCGTGCCAACTTTTCATGCATATTTGAATCAATGACTTAGGGGAGGTCTGACACATGCCCCAACAGTACATGTAAAGTTTTCCGACACTATTGGCGTGCCGGACAGGACTGGCCGGTCGAAAGCAACCAGCACACACCGAACGCACGTTCGGGACAAGGCCGGCGACGGGGTCGCGCCGCTGTACTATGGTTGGCCTCGACTTTGGTACCAGCGGTCTGGCCCTATCGCGCGCGGATCTGTAGCTACCGGGAGGTCCACGATGACCAGCGCCGTTCTCGGCCAGTCCATTCCCCGCCTTGAAGACCGCCGGTTCCTGACCGGTGCCGCCACCTTCACCGACGACATCGATGTCGAGGGTCAACTGTACGGCGCCGTGCTGCGTTCGCCCCATGCCCACGCCATCATCCGCGCCATCGACACGGAGGCCGCGGCGGCCGCGCCGGGGGTGGTGGGGGTGCATGTCGAGGCCGATCTGCGGGCCGACGGCCTGGGTGCGTTCCCGTGCGTTGCCGCCGCCGTGGTCGCCACGGTCGATCCGATCATCGTGCCGCCACGTTATGCCCTGGCCCGAGACCGGGTGCGGCACGTCGGCGATCCGGTGGCCTTCGTGGCGGCGGAAAGCCTGGCGGCGGCCCTGGACGCGGTCGAGCTGATCGAGGTCGACTACCAGGCCCTGCCGGCGGTGGCCGACCAGCGCGCGGCCCTGGCCCCGGGCGCGCCCGAGCTTTGGGCGGAGGCGGCGAACAACCTCTCCTACCGGTTCCGGAAGGGTGATCGGGCGGCGGTCGAGCGGGCCATGGCCGAAGCGGCGCATGTGGTCGAGCTCGACATCACCAACAACCGGGTCTCGGCGGCGCCGA
This sequence comes from Alphaproteobacteria bacterium, assembly GCA_030746635.1. Lineage (GTDB taxonomy): Bacteria > Pseudomonadota > Alphaproteobacteria > JASLMH01. The sequence goes on from JASLMH010000002.1 coordinate 9,788, forward strand.
TCGAGCCGCGCGTGGCCATCGGCGCCCACGATCCCGCGACCGATGTCCTGACCCTGACCGTGGCGGGCCAGGGTGTGCACGGCATCCGCAATCAATTGGCCGGTGCCATATTCAACCTGCCCAACGAAAAGATCCGGGTCTTGGCGCCCGACGTCGGCGGCGGCTTCGGCCTGAAGAATTTCGTCTACCCGGAGCTGGTGCTGGTGCTGTGGGCGGCCCGGCGCCATGGCCGGCCGGTGAAATGGCGGGCCGATCGCAACGAGGATTTCCTCAGTTCCACCCATGGCCGCGACATCCGGACCATGGCCCGGCTGGCGCTGGACCCGGACGGCAATTTTCTTGCTCTCGATGCCGACCTGGTCGCCAACATGGGCGCCTATCTGTCGGCTTTCGGTCCCGGCTGCTCGACCAATTCGGCCTCCACCGCCATGGGCGGGGTTTACGCCATCCCGGATGTCTTCATGGAGGTGCGCGGCGCTTTCACCAACACGGTGCCGGTCGATGCCTATCGCGGCGCCGGCAAGCCCGAGGCCAACTACATCATCGAGCGGCTGATCGACGCCGCCGCCCGGCGCCTGGGCTTCGATCCGGTGGCCCTGCGCCTGCGCAACGTCATCGACGCCTACCCCTATCGCAGCGCCCTGGATCAGGAGATCGATTCCGGCGGCTTCAAGGAGAATATCGAGGCCGCCGTGCGGCTGGCGGACCGTGACGGTTTCGAGGGGCGGCGGGTCGCGGCGGCCGCACGGGGGCGCCTGCGCGGCCTGGGCGTCGCCTGTTTTCTCGAAACCGCGCGGGGCGCGCCGGAGGAGGGGGCGGAAATCCGCTTCCGCGCCGACGGCAAGGTGGAGCTGCTGCTGGGCACCGAGGCCAACGGCCAGGGGCACGAGACCACCTTCCCACAGATCGCCTCGGCCATGCTTGGCCTGCCGATCGAGAGCTTCCATTACATTCAGGCGGATACCGGGCGGACCCGCTCCGGCCACGGGCATGGCGGCGCCCGCTCCATGCACATGGGCGGCAGCGCCCTGGTGCTGGCCATGGAGGGGGCGTTGGACAAGGGCCGAGAGGTGGCGGCGCAATTGCTGCAGGCCGAGGCGGCCGAGCTGGAGTTCGCCGAGGGCCGCTTCAGCGTCCGGGGCAGCGAGCGCGGCGTCTCCCTGCTGGAGGTGGCGGCGGCGGCGCGCGATCCGAAGACCGCGCCGGACGACGGCGGCAACGGCCTGGATACCTATGCCCGGCGCGAAGGCGCGCCCTTCACCTTCCCCAGCGGCTGCCACGTGGCGGAAGTGGAAATCGACCCCGAGACCGGCGGCGTGACCCTGCTGCGCTATCTGATGGTCGACGACTACGGCCGCTTGCTCAATCCGCGCCTGACCGAGGGCCAGGTGCATGGCGGCGTCACCCAGGGCATCGGCCAGGCCATGGCGGAGACCATCGCCTACGATCCCGAATCCGTCCAGCAACTGACCGCCACCTTCCTGGACTATGGTGTGCCGAGAGCGACGCAACTGCCAGCCTACGAGACCCACTTCGAGCAGCGCCCGACCGCGGTCAATCCCCTGGGCGTCAAGGGTTCGGGCCAGGCCGGCTGCATGTCCGCGCCGCAGACCATCGTCAACGCCATCCTCGACGCCCTGGCGCCCCTTGGCATCGACGATATCGACATGCCGGCCACGCCCGACCGCATCTGGCGGGCCATCCAGGCGCCGAAGGGGCGGCGGTGAATCCAGATGCCCGGGTCAGGCCAGGGCATGACATAACTTATTGATATTAATATAAAAATCGTCATTGCCGGGCTCGACCCGTCAATCTCGACGGTGCTTGACGCTACCGAATGACCCTAAGCGGGCATGGGGCATTAGCCGAGACCGTGGCCGTGAATTTGTGTGTAACATCGTTCATCGTTCATCGTTCCGGCACACCTGCCGCCCTGAGGTTGTTCAAATATCTCTCCAGATATGGCGGGTGAAAGCTGCGCAGCATCGAGGTGATTTTGCATACCGATACATCGGGCAGCAGTTCCCTAGCCCCATCGAGTGCACGGCGGGCTTCCTTGGTCCTGCCCAGGGCACTGTAGGAGGCGACGAGCAGCAAATGGGACCAGAAGTTGGCGTTCGGCTGCCGGATCGATTTCATTGCGTCGATAACGGCCTGTTCATGATTGCCCAACAGCCCATTTGCGCTGCCCCGGAACAGGTAGAACGAAAATAGTGCCGGATCGTGTGGGCTGAGGCGAATGGCGTGATCCGCCAACGGAAGTGCCAATGCCGCATTGCCGAACCAAATGTGCGTAACCGCAAGGCCATGATATGCGAGGGCAAAATTCGGGTTCAGGTCAATGGCTGTCTCCATCGCCGAGATGGCTCGTTCGCGGTCGCCTAAGTCGATGCAAACCTGCCCAAGCGCATAATGATTGAAGCTGTCGCGGTCATCCAAGACGATCGCCCGTTTGGCGTCGCGCACGCCTTGCTCGAGAACCGGCGCGGCATCCGCCACATAGCCAAGGGCGGACTCCGCGTGGGCGATGATGGCAAGTGTGCCGAACGGGCGGGAAAATTCAGGCGCCCGTTTGCTTGCCTGTTCGAAAAGCCGGCGCGCTTCCGATAAATCATTCTTGGAAAACCTGTAGAAGTGCCACATGCCGCGCTGATAAAGATCCCAGGCGTTCATGTCGGTCTTTTTCGTGTGGGCGATCCGCCGTTCGCTGCCGGCAAGTTCGGCGTCGACGTTGGCGCTGATGGCTTCGGCTAGCTCATCCTGCAGATCGAAGATGTCGACCAGTTCCCGGTCATATCGTTCTGCCCAGATGTGGTTGCCGGTTTCCGCCTCGATCAACTGCACGGAGACCCGAACCCGGCTCCCGTCCTTGCGGACGCTGCCTTCCAGCACATAGCGCACCCCCATCTCCCGCCCGACCTGCTTCACGTCAACAGCTTTGCCTTTGTAGGTGAATGTGGAGTTGCGCGCGATCACCAACAGCCAGCGCAGACGGGACAGGGCCGTGATAACGTCCTCCGTGATCCCGTCGGAGAAGTATTCCTGTTCCGGATCGCCTGACATGTTCTCGAGCGGTAGCACGGCGATGGAAGGCTTGCCAGCAGGCGGGGGGTCCGTCAGGCCGGTCACGATGGCGGCGGAGGCCGCTGTCGTTGCGCCGTGGCCGGCGGCCTCCCGACCGTCGTCGCGCACCTCGACATTGGCGACAAAGCGAAAGCCCCGGCGCGGTAACGTGCGGATATAGTCCTGCCGCCTGCCGTTGTCGCCGATGGCCAAGCGGGCGTTCTTGATGCAGGTGCTCAAGGCCCAGTCGGAGACATGGCGGCCGGCCCAGATTTGTTGGTTGAATTCCTCCCGGCCGATCAAGCGATCCCGATGTTCGACCAGATAAAACAGCAGGTCCAGCACCTTCGGTTCAACGGCAACGGCCCGCCCTTGTTTTTGCAGTTCATGGCGATCAGGGTCCAGTTCGCAGTCCCCGAAAAGATAGGTCATTGCGTCCCCACCTATGCACCATGCGCCGTTTAGGCCGCGCGCAAACACCACATGGCGAGACCCGAAACGCGGGCACCTGTGCGCCATTATAGGGTTGAATGAACCGCCCTTGAAGTTTCACTGATCGCAAGTTTCCTCAAAGCATCCTCAAGAAACCGTCAAGCCATAAACCCAATATCCCTCAAGCAGTCGGTTTTCGTGGGTCTTATTGTTCGATCTACGGGGAACCGGAAAACGCCTGCCGGCGGAACGCCGACAAGAACGACCGGGGGCAAACCGACGCGACGTCGCAGCGTCTTATCGATGGAGGCCTACCATGAATGAATTCGCCAAAACGCCTAGGCTAACTGGGCTCGGTCTTCGATCATTTCAAAGCGGAATTCTCGTCACCACGTTCATGCTCGTTACCGTGGCCGCGTTCGCCCAAAGCCCCCGCGAAAAGATTGCCGCCCGTGGAGTCGACTACACGACCGAAGAGTTCATACACCGCGCGGCGGCCGGCGAATTCGAGACCGTCAAACTGTTCCTGGCTGCGGGTATGGATGTGAATGCAAGAAATTCATACGCGACCAAAAGGAGGCGGGGTTTTGGGGGACAAACCGCCCTGCATTCGGCTGCCTCGGGTGGACACGCGAAGATTGTTGCATACCTGCTCGAAAAGGGTGCTGCCTATGACACGAGGGCCAACCACAATTCATCGCCCCTGTTGGGTGCGGCGCTCGCCGGTCATGCGAAAGTCATCGCGTTACTGGTGGAAAAGGGCGCGGACATCAACAGGCAGGATACATACAGCCAGACCCCGCTAGTTCTCTCCACAAAGTCGGGGAATATCGATGCCGTGAAAATACTGCTGGCTCATGGCGCGAAGGTGAACGTAATGGACTTCACCCGTGCCACCGCCCTGGATCACGCCAAGAATCCCGAAATCGTCCGGTTGCTGAAAGACGCGGGTGGAAAGAAAGCCGGCGAACTGCGTTAAGCCTGTAATCGCCCGATGACCGCTGTGGGCTGAAGCCAGGCAGTCCATGACGCGTGCGATGTGTCCGTTTTTTCGGAACCGTGATTCGGACGACCTTGGCGGCGTCACCGCTGGCAGGCGGTCCAGGCGGCGAAGGCACGGGGTTGAATCCAGATGCCCGGGTCAGGTCCGGGCATGACATAACTTATTGATATTAATAGTAAACTCGTCATTGCCGGGCTCGACCCGGCAATCTCGACGGCGTGTGGCCTGGCGATACCAGCCTACGCCGTCATCAGCTCCCGCGCGGCCTGGACGATCGCATCCTTGCCCGGCGGTACAGCCGCTTCCATGGCGTTATTCGACCTCCGACATCTCGATGCCGAAGTCGTTGGCCAGGGCGGCGCCGAAGGCGCGCTCGTCGGCGATCGGTTGTTCCTGCCGACCGGCCGCCGTGGTCTCCACCAGCCTGTCGTCGGTCAGGGTCAGCAGCCGTCCGTCCCGGCGGCGCGAGCAGACCCTGCTTTGGGTGAAATGGCTGTCGGCCGACGTCTGGTGGTGGTCGCACATGGCGGTGAAATCCGCCAGCCGACGAGGGGTCAGCGAGAATTGATAGCGATCCCGCCAAGGCCCGCCGGGCGGTCTGGCGGCCATCCGCCAATCGCCGTCCCGCCGGGCGAGGCGATATTCGCTGTCGCCGCGACGCTGCGGTCCGGCCCCGTCCAGACAAAGCGGCTCGGTAAAGCCATCGCCGAAGCCGACGTCGGCCAGCCAGCGGCCTTCCGTTTCCACCAGCAGGGTGAGGTGATCGAATTCCGGTGCGAGGGCGCCGTCCTTGCCGACCACCCGGGCCGACAGCAACGACACGGCGAAGCCCAGTTCCCGCAATAACGCCGCGAACAAGCCGTTCAACTCGAAGCAGAAGCCGCCGCGTCGGCGGCCGACGATCTTTTCGAACAGCGCCGCCTCGTTCAGGACGATCGGCCGGCCCAGGTGGATATCCAGGTTCTCGAACGGCACGGTTTCGAGGTGGGCCCGATGCAGCGCCCGCAGGGTTTCCGCATTGACATCCCTGGGGCCGGCGTGGCCGATACGCGCCAGATAGGCGTCCAGATCCATTGGACCGGGCATCCCTTTGCCGTAGTACTTGCCTGGATCAAGCTAGGGCCATGCCGCTCGGCCCGCAAGGTGGCGCCGGCGGCGGCTAGGCCGCCGCGGCCTGCCATTGCGGTGTTTCGACGAAGCCGCTGTCGACTTCCAGCCGTCGCATGATCTCTTCGATGGTGCCGCGTTCCTCCGGACTGAAGGTGCCGTCGGCCTCGGCCACGCACATGCACAGCAGGACCAGCAGTTTCGATAGTTCGGGACGCCGCTTCAGCGGGTCCAGCTTGTCCAGATCGACCACCGCGCCTGCCGCCAGCGGCTCGGCCGGGCGGTCGTCGGCGGCCGCCGATCGGGCCACGATCCTGGCTTGGAGGTCCTGGGCGTATTGGTTGTAGGCGCTGCGGAACGATTCACCGGTGAAGCGGCCGTAGATGCTCTGGCCGAAACGCTGCCAGAATTCCCCCAGGGCGCGGGTTTCCCGGTCGTCATGGAGTTCGTCGGCATAGACCACGTTCGCCGTGGCCACGGTGAAGGCTTGCTCGACCGCCGCGTCGTCGTCGATGCCGCGACACTCGTACCTGATGCGGTCCAGCACTTGCGCGTCGAGGAACATCGAGCGGATGCGCTCGCTGGAGGTGAGCTGGCGGTTCTTGCGGTACCAGCTCGGGATCAGCGCGCCGACCAGCAGGCCGACGAAGCCGCCCTTGAGAACGAAAACCCAAGGGTTCCAGCGGCCCCGGAACCCGGCATCCTTGGTGCCGTCGATGATGCCCCCGACGCCCTCCATCCAATAGAAGGCGATGACGCTGGCGCAGGACATGACGACACAGGTCAGGATCGCGTCCCAGTAGGCGGGGCGGCGCAGGTCGAGCGTGCCGTGGCTTCTGGTGCGTCCGGTCAGATAGGCGATGGTAATGGCCAGCGCCACCGATTGCAGGACATAAGGATACGACCAGGCCAGGTCTCTGCCGACCAGTTGCAGGTTCTCGGCCAGCGGCTTGAAATCGACCAGGTTGAGGAAGAACCGCAGCATGAAGGACAGCGACAGCCAGAACACCACCGCACAGGCGCCGGAAATGAAATACTCATGCCAGGGTCGCGATGCCTTGCGCCGCTCCGCCGTCGAAGAGCCGAACCAGTTTGGCAGCAGCGCGGCGACCACCGCCGAAGCGTATATGCTGGCCATCAGCACCGCGACGAAGAACACCGGGTTCAGGTGCAATTCGCCCTGCTTGGTGCTCATCAGGTTCTTGACGGCGGATTCGCCGATCGCCAACACGACGAAAACCACCACGATGCACCAGAACAGCAACAGCAGTTGCCCGGTGGTCAGTACGCCGCGGCCGACGCTGCCGTCGCCGAAGCCAAGCGAATGCAACTGTTCCCGTCGGGCCGCTTCGGTCTTCTCGGCGTACAGCACGGCTCGGGCGATCAGGTTCGTGCTGTCGCGGATCAGGACCTCGTTGAAGGACTGGAATATCCGCTTCTTCTCGTCCAACAGCTGGTTCTCGTATTCCGACACCTCGTCCTTTTCGGCCAGTTCGCCCTTGAGCTGGAAGAAGGATTTCGCCAGTTCGGTGACCTTGTCGAACTGGGCCTGAGCCGAGAGGAAGGCCTCGTTGTTCTCCTTGGCGAATTCGATATAGGCCTTGCGCGAGCTTTCCCGCCAGCCCTGCAACAGGCTGCAAAGCGCGGCGGCGACCGGCCAGCCGTAGGCGGGGCTGTCCTCGGTGTCGAAGCTCAACACATCCTCGTCGATGCCACGTTGCCTTGCCGCCGCATGCACGTTGGTGGCGTTGGCGTTGTTGAACTCGAACGGCACCCAGGCCATCTGCACCGCCAGTTCGTTTGCCTCCGCTGGAATCTTGCCCAGGCTCCAGATCCGAGCACGCAGGCCGGTGTCGGCCTTTTCCAGGCCTGGGATGGAGAGCAGCAGCACCGTCAGGCCCAGGGCGACCAGGATCGGCACCGCCAGGCCCTGATCCAGGGTCGTCTTGATCTCTTCCGGGATGGTGATGCCGAAAATCGGCAGCAGCTTCAGGATCTGCGTCACGATCCCGGGGAAGCTCACCAGCAGCATGCCAACGGTGAAGTAGAAGACGAGCAGGACGCCGACATAGAGCGCCAGCGCGCGGTAGTATTGAAAACAGGTCGTGGAACTCCGGTGCGATTTCGGCGTGCGGTACCTGGAATAGCCATGTGCGGCGACGAAAGCCGCGCCTAGAACCCATTCAGACATCGGCAACCCTCCCCATCTCGCAGGCACCCCCGCCTGCCTTCGGGCGGCGTGCCTACGACGCCGCGCCGGTCATTCCGATAGTCCGGGACCCCTGGGTCCCGCCAAGCCGCTGGCCATCGGCCACACGATCACTGCTTGGACCAACTATTGGACCGCCGGTCTGGCCGACCGGCGGCGATTGTCGATGGTTCGAGCGATAGGCTCATTCGGTCCGATAATCCGAGGAGCTGCCCCAATTTTGGCTCATGAACCGACGCCCTCACACCGACTCCTCAAACTAGACGCGATTCTAGCCCAAGATGGCGCCGCGAGGAAGGTTGGGGCGGTTTTCTCGCCGTATGGTAGCGGCCGCGGCCTCGATGGCGCACCAGCGGCCGGGGATTTTCCAGCCGCCGCCGACGGGGCTCAGCGCGGCCAGGTGCGCAACGCGCACAGGCCGCCGTCCACCGGCAGAAACACGCCGGTGACCCAGCGGGCCTCGTCGCTGGCCAGGTAGACCGCCGCCCAGCCGATGTCCCAGCCGGTGCCCTCGGTCTGCATGGGCACCATCTGGCGGCGGCGTTCGCGCGCCTCCTCACCCAGGCGGGCGACCATCGGCGTGTTGACCGAGCCGATGATGATGCAGTTGCAGCGGATACCCTCGGTGGCGTAGTCGGCGGCGATCGACAGGGTCAGGCCATGCACTCCCGATTTGGTGGCGGCATAGGCGGCGGCGCCCTCGCTGCTGATCAGGCCCAGGGCGCCGGCGATCGAGGAGACGTTGATGATCGAACCGCCGCCGCCGCTCTCTCGCATCAGGGGCACGGCGGCGCGGCTGCACAACATGGCCGAGGTCATGTTGACGTGCAGCAGGTTGTGCCAGTCCTCGTCCGAGACCTCCTCGACCCGGCCCGGGGCGGCGCCGACCCCGACGTTGTTGGCCAGCACGTCCAGGCGGCCGTAGCGCTCTTGTACCGCCTCGGCCATGGCCGCGACCTGATCGGCCTGGGTGACGTCGGCGGCGAACACCGAGGCCTCGCCGCCTTCCCCGGCGATCTCCCGCCGCAATTCCTCGGCCCGCTCCGCCGAGCGATTGACCAACAGGACCTTGGCCCCCTCACGGGCGAACAGCATGGCCATGGCCTTGCCGTTGCCCACGCCTTGGCCGCGCGGCGCGGCCCCCGTGACGATCGCCACCTTGCCGTCCAGGCGTCCCATGCCGTGATCTCCTTGCTTGTTCCGGTTCAGCCGAGCGGCGAAAACGGCGCCGGCAGCAGCACCATCGAGTTCATCTCTTCCAGCATGCCGCCGGCCTGACCCAGGAAGGCCTGCCAGTCGGGGTCCTGCATGGCAGCGCCGCGGGCCTCGGCCCGGGCGTCCAGGCTCTGGTAGGCCCAGAGGTGCGAGACTTCGTTCGGCTCGCCCGCCTCGGTCAGCCAGAGGCAGACGTTCTTGGAGTATTTTTCCCGCGCCGGCATCGCCTCGGATATCGCGGCGACGAAGTTCGGTCCTTCGCCGACCCGGGCCTGGTAGTGGCGGTACTCATAGACATTGCCGCTTTCGGCCGGCGGCGTCAGTGGGCGTTGCGGATGCATCAGGCGGATCCGCTGATGGCGGATCAGCGATCGGACAAGGGGCACGAAGCCTTCGATCCAATCCTTGTTCTGGGCCAGCCGGGCGCGGGATTCCTGGCGGGTGTTCAGATCCTCGTGCGACCAGAGGTGCACGACCTGGTTCAACGGGCCGAATTCCGAGACCCAGAAGCCTTCCATCCTGCCGTAGTCGTTGCCGCGGATCGGGATGCCCTTTTCCGCCACCGCTTTCAGGAATTCCGGCGCCTTGCCGGGCCACATGGTGTAGGTCCTCATCTCGTGGATCATCGGGGATGTCTCCTCTGTTGACGGTCCTTGCGCCACCTTACCGAATGAAGGGCAGCTCGGTCACTTCCGCCCGGCGCTCGCCGGCCGGCGTGGTCACCTGGACCTGGTTGCCGATTTGCGCGATTTCGCTCTTCAAGAGAGCCATGGCGATGTTGCGGTGCAGGCGCGGCGAATGCACCGCGCTGCTGACCTGGCCGACCGCAGCGCCGGCCTGGTGCACCGGCCATTTGCCGGCGCTGTTCGGCAACGGCTCACCATCGATGAACAGGCCGACCAGCCGGCGCGGCGGTCCGCTGTCGCGCATGTGCCGCAAATTCTCCATGCCGATATATTCGCCCGGCTTGTCCAGATCGCAGAAGCGTTCCAAGCCGATCTCCAAGGGACTGACGTCGGCATCCATATCGCCGCCGTGAGAGAGCAGGGCGCTTTCCGTACGTTCGATCTGATTGGGCGTGCCGGGGCCGATGCCATGGGGCGCCCCGGCCGCCATCACCAGATCCCATAGCCGGCCGCCCTGGGCACCGTCGGTGAGATACAATTCGTACCCGCCCTGTTTGCTCCAGCCCGAGCGGGCCAGCACCAGGGGGATGCCCTGCAACTCCGTTTCACGGAACCAGAAATAGCGTAATTCCCGCACCCAGTCGCCGAACAGCTCGGCGATCACGTCCTCCGCCTTGGGGCCTTGCACCGCCAGGGGCGAGGCATCCGGCTCGGTGACCAGGACGTACATATTGCGTTCCTTGGCGATGGCGTCGACCCAGAGCAGCAGATCGCCGTCGGCCAGGGACAGCCAAATTTGGTCTTCCGCCAGCCGCAACAGCACCGGGTCGTTCAGCATGCCGCCGAAATGGTTGCAGATCGGCACGTACAGGCCCTGGCCGACGATGCAGTCCGACAGATCCCGCGGCGTCAGCAATTGCGCCAGGTTCAGGGCGTCCGGACCGAACAATTCGACCTGCCGCTGGCAGGCAACGTCCCAAAGGCTGACATCGTTGATCAGCCGCCAATACTCCCCCTCCGCATCGCCGTAGGAGGTCGGCATGTACATGTGGTTATAGATGGTGAAGGCGGTACAGCCGGCCGCCACCGTACGGTCGAAGAAGGGCGAGGGACGCACCCGGGCGCCAAAGGTGATGTCGGCACGATAGTCCAGCGGCAGCTTCATGATCGCCCCCGTTTGCCTCTGGCGGAGCGACCAAGACGACGCCGCCGGCGAGATTATCGCCGACGATGTTAGTCCGCCCCGGCAGGCAAGAAAATCGTTTGCTTTGCCGGGATGATCACCAAGGTCCGGTTAGCTGGCGGTCAGGAAAACCGAGCCGACCATCAACAAGCCGATCAACCCGATGGCCCAGACTCCGGTGCGCAGCCACGGGATGCCGATCAGGTAGACCACGGCATAGACCAAACGGGCGATCACGAAGATCTGCGCCCCCAACGCGCTAGTCGCGTTCGACAACCCGGCCAGGTGGGCCGCGATCACCAGGGCCGCGAACAGCACCAGGCTTTCCAGCATGTTGCGGTGGGCCCGCAGGCCACGGTCGGCCATGCCCTCGTAGGTGACGCCCTCGCGATTGCCCGCCAACGCCGCCATGCCAACCTGCGGTATGGCCAGGGTCACGGCCACCACCATCTGGACCAGTGTCAGGACAACGGCCCAGAACAGCATCCATAGTTCCACGGTCATGATGTCTACCCCATGCGGCCGGGACCGCCCGGGGATCTTCCTAGGCGAATCCCAATGTCATTCAACATAACACAGGCGCTGGCGGCGACGGCCGCCTGCACGCGAACGGGCGTCAGGCGGGACGGATCACCGGCAGGGTCAGATCGTCCGTGGCGTCCTCGAAATCCACCCGCACCGGCAGGCCGATACGCAGCCCTTCGGGGTCCAGGTCGCGGGCCTGGGCGCACATCCGCACGCCCTCGTCCAGGTCGACGATGACCAGCACCAGCGGCAGGTCCCCCTTGAAGCCGGGGTGGAAGGCGTGGTGCGAGATGGTCCAGCTATGCACCTGGCCCTTGCCGCTGGCCTCCATCCATTCGGTGTCCATGGAGAAACAGGCATCGCAGACCGGGCGCGGGTAGTGCCTGACCTTGCCGCAGGCGCCGCATTTCTGCAGCACCAGTCGGTGTTCCTTCATGGCCTCCCAGAACGGCCGGCTTTCCTCGTTCGGCGGGGGTAGCGGCTTGTCGTAAGTGGCGGCCGTCATGGTCCTAGTTCCTCATGATGGCGATGGAACCGTCGCCCAGGTCGCCGTAGCCGGTGACCAGGCCGATCTCGGCATCCGCCACCTGGGCCTTGCCGCCGTCGCCGCGCAACTGTTTGACCAGTTCGCAGACGTGGTTCATGCCGATGATGTGCGATTGCGAGAGCAGGCCGCCATGGGTGTTGATGGGCAGTTCGCCGCCCAGGGCGATGCGGCCGCCGGATACGAAATCGCCGCCCTCGCCCTTCTGGCAGAAGCCCAGATCCTCCAACTGGCACAGCACCGTGTAGGTGAAGCAGTCATAGACCTCGGCGACGTCGATGGCCTCGTGGCCGATGCCGGCCATGGCGAAGGCCCGGGGCGCCGCCTTGGCCAGGCCAATCTTGGTCAGGTCCGGCCGCTGGCTGATGGCGGAGGGCGAGTCGGGATGGCCCTCGGCCACGCCCATGATGTAGATCGGCCGCCGCGCCAGGTCCTTGGCCCTCTCGGCGCCGCTGATGATCACGGCGGCGGCGCCGTCGCTTTCCAGGCAGCAATCGAACAGCCGCAGCGGGTCCGAGATCATCCGCGAGTTCTGGTGGTCCTCGACGGTCAGCGGCTTCTTCATCACCGCGTTGTCGTTCAGCATGGCGTGGTTGCGCATGGTCACGGCGATCTCGGCGAATTGCCGCGAGGTGGTGCCGTACAATTCCATGTGCCGGCGGGCCATCGGCGCGTAAAGCTGCGCCGGGGCGATGTTGCCGCTGGGCATCTCGTATTCGCCGAAGACCCGGAACTGGGGAATTGCCTGGGCCCGGCCGCCGATGCGCGGGCCGGAATAGCCGTTGCGGCCGATCGGGATCAGCACGTGGTTGGCGGCGCCGGCGACGATCGCCGATGTCGCGGCCTGGATGGCGGCCACGGCGCTGGCGCCGCCCAGGGGCGTGACGGCGGAAAACCGCAAATCCTCGATGCCCAGGTTGGTGATGAATTCCTCCGCCACCATCTCCATGTTGCCATAGGGTATGACGCCGTCGATGTCGCCGGGTTGCAGCCCGGCATCGGCGATCGCCCTCAACGCGGCTTCCATCTGCAAGGCGGCGACGCTCCTGCCCGAGCCGCGGGTATATTCGGTTTCGCCGACGCCGGTGACGCAGCAGCTTTCCCGAAGACCGGTCATCATCAACTCTCCACGTTCGATCTCGTTTCCGCCGGCGATTATCCGGCAACCGCGAAGGCCATGCCAGCCCCGTGAACTGGATTTTTCGGCCGCCGGGCGTTATAAGGGCGCCGGCGCCGCTTGGGCGACCCTGAAAGGACGATCATCGTGATCCTGCGCGAAGATATTCTGCGCGAACGAATTACCCAGCCGCCGGGCGGCTGTCCCGGCCGGGAAGGCGACGCCGCCGCCGTTGCCGCCCGATGTTGCGCCTGATCCGGACCTGGCGTTAAGGGCGTATCGCCGCCGAAGGGCGGTATCACAAGCGAAAATCCAAAATCATTGACGGGACGAATCCCGATGTCCGCACTGCAAATCCACAATACCGCCAATCGGCGCAAGGAAAGCTTCGAACCGCTGCAACCCGACCATGTGCGCCTCTATGTCTGCGGCCCGACGGTCTATGACCACCCGCACGTGGGCAATGCCCGGCCGGTGGTGGTGTTCGACAGCTTCGTGCGGCTGCTGCGCCGGCTGTATCCGAAGGTCACCTACGTCCGCAACATCACCGATATCGAGGACAAGATCATCGACCGGGCGGCGGCCCGCGGCATCTCCATCGCCGAAGTGACGGCGGAGACCATCAAGGCCTTCCACGATGACGTGGCGGCCCTGAATGCCCTGTCCCCCGATCACGAACCGCGAGCCACCGATTACGTCACCGGCATGATCGCCATGACGGAAACCCTGCTCGCCAAGGGCAATGCCTACGAGGCCGAGGGCCATGTGCTGTTCGATACCGCCTCGATGGCCGATTACGGCGCCTTCGCCCGGCGCAGCAGCGACGAGTTGATCGCCGGCGCCCGGGTCGAGGTGGCGCCATACAAGCGCAACCCCACCGACTTCGTACTCTGGAAGCCATCGGATGAGAGCCAGCCCGGCTGGGACAGCCCCTGGGGCAAGGGCCGGCCCGGCTGGCACCTGGAATGCTCGGTGATGTCCGAGGCTCTGCTGGGCGAGACCTTCGACATCCACGGCGGTGGCGTCGATCTGGTGTTCCCCCATCACCAGAACGAGATCGCCCAAAGCACCTGCGCCCATGATGGCGCCTTGTTCGCCAAGTATTGGATGCACAACGGCCACGTCACCGTCGGCGGCGAGAAGATGTCGAAGTCCCTGGGCAATTTCCTCACCGTGCACGAATTGCTGAAGGAACAGCCGGGCGAGGCGATCCGCCTCTCCCTGCTGTCGGCGCACTATCGCCAGCCCCTCGACTTCACCCGCGAAGCCGTGGGGGAGGCCCGGCGCATCCTGGATCGCTGGTACCGGGCGGCGGGCAAGGTTCCGGCCGCCGACGAACTGCCCGAGGCGGTGCTGGCCGCCCTGTGCGACGATATGAACACGCCCAGGGCAATCACCGAGATGCACCGGCTGGCCGATGCGGCGATGGCGGGCGACGGACGGGCGGCGGCCGAATTGCGCAGCAGCGGCGAGATGCTGGGCGTGCTGTGCCAGGATGCCGGCCTATGGTTCCAGGGCGACGAAGACGCCGACGGTCCGTCCGCCGACGAGATCGAGCAATTGATCGCCCGCCGCGCCGCGGCGCGACGGCAAAAGGATTTCGCCACCTCGGACCGGATCAGGGACGAACTGGCGGATCAGGGCATCGTGTTGGAAGACGCCGCCGGCGGCACCACCTGGCGACGGGGGGGATGATCCGATGAGCAAGGATAGGCTTTACCTTTTCGATACCACCCTGCGGGACGGCGCCCAGACCTCGGGCGTGGATTTCTCGGTCGAGGACAAGCGCGCCATCGCCGAGGCCCTGGACCGCCTGGGCGTCGACTATGTGGAAGGCGGCTGGCCCGGCGCCAACCCCACCGACAGCAGCTTCTTCGACGACCCGCCCCGCCTGCACCGCGCCACCTTCACCGCCTTCGGCATGACCAAGCGGCCGGGCCGCAGCGCCGACAACGATCCCGGATTGGTTGCCGTGCTGGGCGCCCCGGTCGGGGCGGTCTGTCTGGTCGGCAAGACCTGGGACTACCACGTCGACGTGGCGCTCGGCATCGAGCGGGCGGAGAACGTGGCGATGATTGCTGAGTCGATCGCCGCCGGGGTGGCCCGCGGCCACGAGGCGCTGTTCGACGCCGAGCATTTCTTCGACGGCTACAAGGCCAACCCGCAATACGCCGTCGACTGCCTGCAGGCGGCCCTGGCGGCCGGTGCCCGCTGGGTGGTGCTGTGCGACACCAACGGCGGCGCCCTGCCGCACGAGGTCGGCCGCATCGTCACGGAGGTGGCCGAACAGGTGCCCGGCGACCGTTTGGGCATCCATTGCCACAACGATACCGGCAACGCCGTCGCCAACACCCTGGCCGCCGTGCTGGCCGGCGCCCGGCACATCCAGGGCTCGCTGAACGGCCTGGGCGAACGCTGCGGCAACGCCGACCTGGTGGCGCTGATCCCGACGCTGATGCTGAAACCGGGTTTCGCCGAGCGGTTCGAAACCGGCATCGACGCCGACGGCCTGCGCCACCTGACGCCGACCGCGCATCTGCTGGACGAGTTGCTGAACCGGGCGCCGGACCGCCAGGCGCCCTATGTCGGCGCCGGCGCATTCGCCCACAAGGGCGGCCTGCACGTCTCGGCGGTCTTGAAGGAGCCGGAAACCTACGAGCACATCGATCCCGAACTGGTCGGCAACACCCGGCATGTGCTGGTCTCGGACCAGTCCGGTCGCTCCAACATCCTGGCCCGGCTGGCGGAGATCGGCATCGAACTCGACGCCAAGCACCCCAAGGTCGACCGCCTGCTGGAGGACGTCAAACAGCGGGAGTTCGAGGGCTATGCCTATGACGGGGCCGAGGCCAGCTTCGAATTGATGGCCCGGCGGACCTTGGGCCAGGTGCCGGAATATTTCGACGTCACCGGCTTTAGGGTCATGGTGGAGCGCCGCCACAACGCCCTGGGCCAGCTGATCAGCGTCTCCGAGGCGACCGTGAAGCTGCAGGTGGACGGCCGCGAGATCATGTCGGTGGCCGAGGGCAACGGCCCCGTCAACGCCCTGGACAACGCCCTGCGCAAGGATATCGGCCGCTTCGCCCAGCATATCGAGGATCTGGAATTGGTCGATTTCAAGGTGCGGATCCTGGACGGCGGCACCGGCGCCGTGACCCGGGTGCTGATCGAAAGCGCCGACGGCGCCGGCGAGCGCTGGTTCACCGTCGGCGTCTCGCCGAATATCGTCGATGCCTCGTTCCAGGCGCTGTTGGATTCGATCACCTACAAACTGTACCGCGACGGCGCCGATCCCGAGGTCTCGTAGGGCGCCGTGGCCGGCACCGATTCAACCAGGGCGGCGATCGCGGCCGGCGGGCCGGCGATCATCCTGGTGCGGCCGCAGATGGGCGAGAATATCGGCGCCGCCGCCCGGGCGATGAAAAATTTCGGCCTGGGCGACCTGCGCCTGGTGGCGCCCCGCGACGGCTGGCCGAACGAGAAGGCGCGGGCGATGTCCAGCCGGGCCGACGAGATCGTCGACGCCGCCCGGGTCTATGACACCACCGCCGCGGCGGTGGCCGATCTGCAAACGGTCTATGCCACCACCGCGCGGCGGCGGGAGATGCAGAAACCGGTGCTATCGCCCCGTCAGGCGGCGGCGGAGGTCCGCCGGCGTATCGGCGACGGCGAGCGCACCGGCATTCTGTTCGGCGGCGAGAAGGCGGGGCTCGACAACGACGACACCACCATGGCCGCCCGCATCATCCAGGTACCGGCCAATCCGGCCTTTTCCTCCCTCAACCTGGGTCAGGCGGTGTTGCTGCTGGCTTATGAATGGTTCCAGTCCGGACCGCCGCGCAGCGAAGGGGAGGGCGAGGCGCCGTCATCGCCGCCGGCCACGGCGGCCGAACTGGCCTTCTTCCATGCGCGGCTGGAAGAGGAGCTTGACCGCCACGGCTTCCTGAAACCGCCGGAAAAAAGTCCCGGCATGATGCGCAACATCCGCAACGTCTTCCAGCGGGCCGATCTGACCGGCCAGGAGGTGCGAACCCTGCACGGCATCATATCGTCCCTGATCCGCCGCGATGGCGAGGAGAGCTGAGGGTCGAGGAATTGCCGAAAAACCCGCACTCGCCGTTTGACTTGCGGCATTGGATCGGTATAAATCGCCCAGCCTTGCGCGCCCGTGTATTGCTTGTCCGGGCGCGCGTTCGCGCTTGGCCCGGCGGATCGCCGGCAGGGCGCCAAAAGCCTTTACGAGAGACGGAATAGATGACGAAGCGACTGACGTCGAAATACAAGCTGAACCGCCGCCTGGGCGAGAACCTGTGGGGCCGGCCGAAAAGCCCGGTCAACAAGCGGGACTACCCGCCGGGGCAGCACGCCCAGCAGCGCCGGCGCAAGCCGTCGGATTTCGGCATTCAGCTCGCCGCCAAGCAGAAACTGCGCGGCTATTACGGCAACATCACCGAGAAGCAGTTCCGCCGCACCTATGACGAGGCGGTGAAGGCCAAGGGCGACACCACCGAGATGCTGATCGGCCTGCTGGAGCGCCGCCTGGACGCCGTGGTCTACCGTATGAAGTTCGTGCCCACCGTGTTCGCCTCGCGGCAGTTCATCAACCATGGTCACGTCACGGTCAACGGCCGCCGGGTCAACATCCCCAGCTACCGGGTGCGCGAGGGCGACGTCATCGAGGTGAAGGAGAAATCCCGCGAGATGATCCTGGTACTGGAAGCGGTGGATTCGCCTGAACGCGACGTGCCGGAATATTGCGAGGTCGACTTCAAGAAGATGCGCGGCACCTTCGTGCGCACACCGAAGTTCGCCGAGGTGCCCTATCCGGTGCAGATGGAGCCGAACCTGGTGATCGAGTACTACTCGCGCTGACCATCGCAACCTAAATCGATTTTCAAAAGGCCGTCCCTTCGGGCGGCCTTTTTTGTCGCAGCCTGGCCAGCCCCCTCAGTCGTCCTCGAACAGGCTGATCTTCAGGGGCAGCAATTCGCCCATCCAGACCGGGTGGTCGCGGTGGTCTTCCAGGTCCTGGCCGGTGTTGGGATGCAGGAAGACGGTCAGGCCGCGCCGGTTCAGCATCAGCCAGGGCACCAGTTCGTCGAACAGCGCCGGCTGAAACTTGATCTGATAGCTCCAGCGCGGGTGCGGGCCAACCAGCTTTTCGTGCCAGCGGCCCATCTCCACCTCGAATCGCTCCTCGACCGCCTCGCGCAGGGCGCGGGCCGGCTCGCGGCTGTCGGCGTCGAAATAGACGTGGGCGTGATAGTCCCGGATCGCCGCCGCCATAACTGGTCCTTTCGGCTTCCGGGCCACCCGCTCCCCCGTCCCACCCCCCCCGCGGGTACCTTTCCTTGGGTGTTTGGGAGGGGGGTGGGGGTGGCCCGGCGTCTCGGAGAAACCGAAAAAGCGTCAGGCCGCGACGGTTTCGATGCCCTTGTCCTTCAGGGTCTCCTGCAATTCGCCGGCCTCGAACATCTCGCGCACGATGTCGCAGCCGCCGACGAACTCGCCCTTGACGTAGAGCTGCGGAATGGTCGGCCAGTTGCTGAACTCCTTGATGCCCTGGCGCACCGCCTCGTCGGCCAGGACGTCGACGCCCTTGAACTTGACGCCCATGTGGGTCAGCACCTGGACCACGGCGGCGGAGAAGCCGCATTGCGGGAACACCGGGGTGCCCTTCATGAACAGCACCACGTCGTTCTGGTCGATTTCACCTTGGATCGTGTCGAAAGCCGGATTCTCGCTCATCGTCTTTTCCCTTTGGCTTGGCGGTTCCCCACGACCGCCGGAATGGATCAATCCTTCTCGGGCACCGAGGTTTGCAGGGCCAGGGCGTGCAGTTCGCCGCCCATGCGCCCCTGCAGGGCCTGGTAGACCATCTGATGCTGCTGGACCCGGTTCTTGCCTTCGAACTGCGAGGACACCACCAGGGCGGCGTAGTGGTCGCCGTCGCCGCGCAGATCCTCGATCGTCACCCGGGCATCGGGTATGCCGTCCTTGATCAGTTTCTCGATCTCACCTGGGTCCATGGGCATCGTATTCGTCCTCCCTCCCGCGCCGCCCTTCAGGGGCCGCTCATGTAGGCCGGCAGCCAGCCCTCGTGCGCTTGGCGCAGGGTGGCTAAGGATATAGGCGCGCCACCGTTCAGCGTCAACGCATCACCGCCCGTGCGGCCGATCGCGCTGGCCGCAATGCCCTCGGCCTTCGCCCGGGCCAGGATATCCTCGCCAACCGCGGGCGGTGCCGCCAACAGGTAGCGGCCCTGGTCCTCGCCGAACCACCAGCCGGCCCCCTCCGGGCCGTCCAATGCCGCGCCGATGCCGCCGGCCAGGGCCATTTCCGCCGCCGCCACCAGCAGGCCACCGTCGGCCAGGTCGTGGCAGGTCCGCACCGTGCCGTCGGCGATCAGGCCGCGGACGAAATCGCCGTTTTGCCGCTCGGCCGCCAGGTCGACCGCCGGCGGCGGCCCGTCCTCGCGCCCCAGCAATTCCCGCAGATAGAGGGACTGGCCGAGATGGCCGCCAGCGCCGTCGTCGTCGCCGCCGATCAGGATCAGCACCTCGTCGGCCGCGGCCAGGGCCAGATCGGCCGCGCGCCGCAAGTCGTCCAACAGGCCGATGCCGCCGATCGCCGGCGTCGGCAGGATCGCCTGGCCGTTGGTTTCGTTGTACAGCGAGACATTGCCCGAGACGACGGGGAAGTCCAGCGCCGCGCAGGCCTCGCCCATGCCCTGGATGCAGCCGACGAACTGGCCCATGATCTCCGGTCGTTCCGGATTGCCGAAGTTCAGGCAATCGGTGATCGCCAGGGGCCGGGCGCCGGTCGCGGTCAGGTTGCGCCAGACCTCGGCCACCGCCTGGGCGCCGCCGCGGCGCGGTTCGGCCCGGCAATAGCGCGGCGTGCAATCGGTGGCGATGGCCAGGCCGCGGCCGCTGCCGTGGATGCGCACCAGGGCGGCGTCGCCGCCGGGCCGGCGCGCCGTATCGGCCATCACCATGTGGTCGTACTGTTCCCAGATCCAGCGGCGCGAGGCCAGGTCCGGACAGCCCAGCAGGGTTTGCAGGGCCTCGAGATGCGGCATTGGCGCCGTGATCGGCGCCAGTTCGGCCGGCGCCTCGACGGCGGTCCAGGGCCGGTCGTATTCCGGCGATTCCTCGACCAGCGGCCGGACCGGGATGTCGAACACCACCTCGCCGTCCAGGCGGCCGGTGAAGCGGCCGGTTTCGGTGATGCGGCCGACGATGGCGAAGTCGAGCTGCCATTTCTCGAAGATCGCCCGGGCCGTGCCCTCGCTGCCCGGCCGCAGCACCATCAGCATGCGCTCCTGGCTTTCCGACAGCATCACCTCGTACGGCGTCATGCCGTCCTCGCGCTGGGGCACGGCGTCGATGTCCAGATCGATGCCGACGCCGCCCTTGTCGGCCATTTCCACCGACGAGCAGGTCAGCCCGGCCGCACCCATGTCCTGGATGGCGACGATGGCGTCGGTGGCCATCAATTCCAGACAGGCCTCGATCAGCAATTTCTCGGTGAACGGATCGCCGACCTGCACGGTGGGGCGCTTTTCCTCCGAATCGTCGTCGAACTCGGCCGAAGCCATGGTGGCGCCGTGGATGCCGTCGCGGCCGGTCTTGGAGCCGACATAGACCACCGGATTGCCGATCCCGGCGGCGGCGGAATAGAAGATCTTGTCGGCCTCGGCCAGGCCCACGGTCATGGCATTGACCAGGATATTGCCGTTATAGGCGGCATGGAAATTGACCTCGCCGCCCACCGTCGGCACGCCGACGCAATTGCCGTAGCCGCCGATGCCGGCGACCACGCCGGCCACCAGGTGCCGGGTCTTGGCGTCTTCCGGGGCGCCGAAACGCAGGGCGTTCAGATTGGCGATCGGCCGCGCGCCCATGGTGAAGACATCGCGCAGGATACCCCCGACCCCGGTCGCCGCGCCCTGGTAGGGTTCGATGAACGAGGGGTGGTTGTGGCTTTCCATCTTGAAGATCGCCGCCAGGCCCTCGCCGATGTCGACCACGCCGGCGTTTTCGCCGGGTCCGCAGATCACCCAAGCTGCCTCGGTCGGCAGGGTCTTCAGCCAGATCTTCGAGGATTTGTACGAGCAATGTTCGGACCACATGACCGAGAAGATACCCAGCTCGGTCAAGTTCGGCTCGCGCCCCAGCAGGTTCAGGATGATGCGGTATTCAGCCTCGGACAGGCCGTGCTCGGCCACCGTTTCCGCCGTGACATTCGGTTCGTTCCGCAACACCGCCTGCTCTTCCCGGCTGCTCAACTCAGGGCCGTGACCAGGCCGTCGAACAGGGCCCGGCCGTCGTTGCCGCCATGTTGGGGGTCGGCCGCCCGTTCGGGATGCGGCATCAGGCCCAGCACGGTCTTGCGGTCGTTGTAGACGCCGGCGATGTCGTCGGTGGAGCCGTTCGGATTGGCCGGCCCGGGGGTCTCTCCGGCGGTGTAGCGAAAGGCGATCTGGCCGCCGTCCTGCAATCGTTCCAGGGTGTCACCGTCGGCGAAGTACTGGCCGTCGTGGTGGGCCACCGGAATGCGCAGCACCTGGCCGCTTTCGTAACCGTTGGTGAACAGGCTCTGGCTGGTTTCGACCCGCAGGTGGACATCCCGGCAGACGAACTTCAGGCCGGCGTTCGGCAGCAGCGCCCCCGGCACCAGGCCGGTTTCCACCAGCATTTGAAAGCCGTTGCAGATGCCCAACACCGGCACCCCATCCTCGGCCCGCGCCACCACCTCCCGCATCACCGGCGAATGCGCCGCCATGGCGCCGCAACGCAGATAGTCGCCGTAGGAGAAGCCGCCGGGCAGCACGATCAGGTCGGCGGCGGGTAATTCGCTGTCGCCGTGCCAGACCATGTCGACCGGGCCGCCGGTGCTTTGCTCCAGGGCCACCTTGACGTCGCGGTCGCAGTTGGACCCGGGGAAGACGATGACCGAGGTTTTCATTTCCCGCCGTTCAATCCACCAGTTCGATGCTGTAGTTCTCGATCACCGTGTTGGCCAGCAGCCGCTGGCACATGGCCTCCACCGCCTGGCGGGCGGCCCCGGCATCGGTTTCGGCCAGTTCGATCTCGATCAGCTTGCCCTGGCGCACCTCGCCCACGCCCGCGAAGCCGAGGTTGCCCAAGGTCTGGCCGATCGCCCGGCCTTGCGGGTCGAGTACGCCGTTCTTGTAGGAAATGTGTACGCGCGCCTTCACTTGCCGCTTCCGTCCAAATTACACGCCGCCCCTGGCGGCGTCATTGCATGACCGCCGGGCCCTTCATGTCGCGCGGTCCGCCCTCGGGCAGGATGCCCAGGCGCCGCGCCACCTCCTGATAAGCCTCCGCGACGCCGCTCATATCCTGGCGGAAGCGGTCCTTGTCGAGTTTCTCGTTGCTGCCGCTATCCCACAACCGGCAACTGTCGGGGCTGATCTCGTCGGCCAGCACGGTCCGCACTTCCTCTTCGTTGTAAAGACGGCCGAATTCGATCTTGAAGTCGACCAGGCGGATGCCGACGCCGGCGAACAGGCCGAACAGGACGTCGTTGATCCGCAGGCCCAGGGCCATCATGTCGTCGATTTCCGGCGGCGTGGCCCAGCCGAAGGCGGTGATGTGTTCCTCGGTGACCAGGGGGTCGCCCAACTCGTCGGACTTGTAGCAGAACTCGACGATCGAACGCGGCAGCGCCGTGCCCTCGGGGATGCCCAGGCGCTTGGTCATGGAGCCGGCGGCGATGTTGCGGACGATCAATTCGACCGGGATGATCTCGACTTCCCGGATCAATTGCTCGCGCATGTTCAACCGACGCACGAAATGCGTCGGAATGCCCACTTCGTTCAACCGCAGCATGATGTATTCGGAAATGCGGTTGTTGAGCACGCCCTTGCCGGTGATGACGCCCTTTTTTTCGTTGTTGAAGGCGGTGGCGTCGTCCTTGAAATACTGCACCAGCGTACCGGGCTCGGGCCCTTCGAAGAGAATCTTCGCCTTGCCCTCGTAGACTTTTCTACGCCTGGCCATAAAAACCTCGGGAATTGGGGCGGCGGCGGCTCCCCGAAGGCAAACCGCCCCCGCCGGATAAATCGACATATAGCCGATAACGTTGGTCAAAACAACGCCGCCGCCGGGTCGAAAAAACTGGCAACGGGACGGAAAAAATCCCAGATATGAAGTTGATTCGATGCCGCCGGGCGGGTATGCGTTGGGTAGCGAGAAACCTTAGGGAAATCGGGAGCCGCGGGCAGATGACCACCTTCGATAAGCGGGAGAAATCCTACGAGGCGAAATTCGCCCACGACCAGGAAAACGATTTCAAGATCCACGCTCGGCGCAACAAGCTGCTGGGCCTGTGGGCGGCGGAGCAGCTTGGCCTGGACGGCGACGAGGCCGAGGCCTACGCCAAGCAGGTGATCACCGCCGATTTCGACAAGCCGGGCGACGAAGACGTGTTCGAGAAGGTCTGGGAAGATTTCCAGACCGGGAAGGTCGAGGTTTCCGCCCATCGGCTGCGCAATCGGATGGACGAGTTGCTGGAAGAGGCGCGCCGCCAGGTCACCTCCGAATAATTCTGAGTGGAATCATCCTGCCGCGTGCTGCTGCCGCGCCGCCGCCGCGCCGAACACCCGATCGAAAATCGTGTCCACCTGCCTGGTGTGGTAGCCGAGGTCGAACAGGCTTGCCAGTTCGTCGCCGGGCAGCGCCGCCGTGACCTCGGCGTCCGCCTGCAAGAGCGCCAGGAAGTCGCCGCCCTCGCCCCAGACCCGCATGGCGCTGCGCTGGACCATGGCGTAGGCATCCTCGCGGCTGACGCCGGCCTGGGTCAGGGCCAGCAACACCCGCTGGGAGAAGATCAGGCCGCCCAAGCGGTCCAGGTTGGCCCGCATGGTCTCGGGGTAGACCGTCAGCTTGTCGATCACGCCGGCCAGGCGGTGCAGGGCGAAATCCAGGGTCACCGTGGCGTCCGGGCCGATGCCGCGTTCGACGCTGGAATGCGAGATGTCCCGTTCGTGCCATAGGGCCACGTTCTCCAGCGCCGGCATCGCCGTCATCCGCACCAGCCGCGCCAGCCCGGTCAGGTTTTCCGTCAGCACCGGATTGCGCTTGTGCGGCATCGCCGAGGAGCCCTTCTGACCGGCCGAGAAGTATTCTTCCGCCTCCAGCACTTCGGTGCGCTGCAGGTGGCGGATCTCGGTCGCCAGCCGTTCGATGCAGGAAGCGACCACCGCCAGCACCGAGAAATACATCGCATGGCGGTCGCGCGGGATCACCTGGGTGGAAATCGGCTCCGCCGTCAGGCCCATGGCCTCGGCGACGTGCGCCTCCACCGCCGGGTCGATGTTGGCGAAGGTGCCGACCGCCCCCGAGATGGCGCAGGTCGCGACCTCGTCCCGGGCGAACAGCAGGCGTTGGCGGCAGCGGTCGAATTCGGCGTAGGCCTGGGCCAGTTTCAGGCCGAAGGTGGTGGGTTCGGCGTGGATGGCGTGACTGCGGCCGATGCAGACGTCGTCCTTGTGCTCGAGGGCACGGCGCTTCAGGACCGCCAGCAGATGATCCAGATCGGCCAGCAGGATGTCGCTGGCCTTGACCAGTTGCACGTTGAAGCAGGTATCCAGCACGTCCGACGAGGTCATGCCCTGATGCACGAAGCGGGCGGCCGGGCCGACATGTTCGGCCAGGTTGGTCAGGAAGGCGATCACGTCGTGTTTGGTCTCGCGCTCGATCTCGTCGATGCGGGCGACCTCGAAGGCGCCTTTTTCCCAGACCGCTTTCGCCGCCTCGGCCGGGATCACGCCCAAGTTCGCCTGGGCATCGCAGGCATGCGCCTCGATCTCGAACCAGATTTGGAACCGGCTTTCGGGCGACCAGATGGCGGCCATTTCAGGGCGCGTATAACGCGGGATCATGCGGTCGATCCTTTTGCGGTCGTTGGGCCGACTTCATACTCCAATACGCGGCCCGGTGGAAGCCGCCCGGCCGGCCGCCGGAAGGCTTCCGCCGAAGGGGCGGTTGACCAATCGCCGCCCGCCGCCGATATTCCGCCGGCCCATTCCTGTGTAACAGCGGTCCTAGCCATGCCCAAGATCCAGTCTCAACTCGACACCAACAGCGATGCCTACCTGGAAAACCGCGCCGGGATGCTGGCCAGGATCGCGGAAATGCGTGAATTCGAAGGGAGGATCCACGCGCGCTCGGAAAAAAGCCGCGAGCGGTTCGAGAAACGCGGCCAGTTGCTGCCCCGCGACCGGCTGGATCTGCTGCTGGATCGGGGCGCGCCCTGGCTCGAATTCTCCACCCTGGCGGGCTACCAGACCTTCGATGACGATGGCGAGCAGAACATCACCGGCGCCCGCCTGATCACCGGCATCGGTACGGTTTCGGGGGTTCGCTGCGTCATCATCGTCGACGATTCGGGCATCACCGCCGGCGCCCTGCATACCTACGGCGTCTACAAGATGATCCGCGCCTTCGACATGGCGCTGGAAAACAAGATGCCGGCGATCCACCTGGTGCAATCGGCCGGCGCCGATCTGTTGGCCTATGTGCCCGAGACCTGGCAGAAGGCCGGCCACATGTTCCAGCGCCAGGCGCAGCTTTCGGCCGCCGGCTGCCCGGTGATCACCGTGGTGCACGGCTCCTCCACCGCCGGCGGCGCCTACATGCCGGGCATGTCGGACTACGTGGTGATGGTGCGCAAGCAGGCCAAGGCCTTCCTGGCCGGGCCGCCGCTGCTGCGCGCCGCCACCGGCGAGATCGCCGATGACGAGACCCTGGGCGGCACCGACATGCATGCCTCGACCTCCGGTCTGGCCGAGCACGTGGCGGATGACGATGCCGAGGCGGTCCAGGTCTGCCGCGACATCGTGCGGCGGCTGAACTGGGCGAACCAACTGCGGCCCGGCCTGGCGCGCCGCCATGAGGAGCCGGCCTACGATATCGACGAGATCTGCGGCCTGGTGTCGATGGACTACCAGAAGCCCTATGACGTGCGCGAGCTGATCGCCCGGCTGGTCGACGGCTCGGACTTCCTCGAATTCAAGGCGATGTACGACAGCCAGACGATCTGCGGGCACGCCGAAATCCAGGGCTTCCCCTGCGGCCTGATCGGCAGCAACGGCCCGATCACCCCCGAGGGCGCCACCAAGGCCAGCCAGTTCATGCAATTGTGCAGCCAGTCCGACACGCCCTTGATCTATCTGCACAACACCACCGGCTTCATCGTCGGCGCCGAGCCGGAAGCCCAGGGCATGATCAAGCACGGCGCCAAGATGATCCAGGCGGTGACCAACGCCACGGTGCCGCGCATCACCCTGATGATCGGCGCCTCGTTCGGGGCCGGCAACTACGCCATGTCCGGTCGCTCCTACCAGCCGCGCTTCCTGCTCGGCTGGCCGAACTACAAGGCCGGGGTGATGGGCTCGAAACAGGCCGCCCTGGTGATGCGGATCGTCAACGAGGCCGCCGCCGCCCGCAAGGGCGAGCCGATGGACGAGGCCGCCCTGGATGCCTTGCACCAGCAGGTGATCGACCTCTACGAGCCGATCTCCACCTCCTACTACCACACCGCCCGGCTGGACGACGACGGCATGATCGACCCGCGTGACAGCCGCAAGGTGCTGGGCCTGTTGCTGTCGGTCTGCGACGAGGAGGCCCGGCGCACCGTCCGTCCCAACACCTTCGGCGTCGCCCGGTTCTAGACGATATGCGGCATCTTCGTTGACGGACGCCCGTCCGCCAACGATAGTTCGCCGGCCTTTTTTGTAGTTGTCACGGTCGATTTCATGCCCAGAATCCAGTCTCAACTCGACACCAACAGCGATACCTTCCAAGAGAACCGCGCCGGCATGCTGGCCAAGATCGCCGAATTGCGCGGGTTTGAAGGTCGGATCCAGGCGCGTTCGGAACAAAGCCGCGAGCGGTTCGAGAAACGCGGGCAGTTGCTGCCCCGCGACCGGCTGGATCTGCTGCTGGATCGGGGCGCGCCGTGGCTCGAATTCTCCACCCTGGCCGGCTACCGGACCTATGACGACGACGGCGAGGACAACATCACCGGGGCCCGCCTGATCACCGGCATCGGCACGGTCTCCGGCGTCCGCTGCGTCATCATCGTCGACGATTCGGGCATTACCGCCGGCGCCATCCATACCTATGGCGTGCACAAGATGATCCGTGCCTTCGACATGGCGCTGGAAAACAAGATGCCGGTGATCCACCTGGTGCAGTCGGCCGGCGCCGATTTGCTGGCCTACGTGCCCGAGACCTTTCAGAAGGGCGGCGGCATGTTCCACCGGCAGGCGAAACTGTCCGCCGCCGGCTGCCCGGTGATCACCGTGGTACACGGCTCCTCGACGGCCGGCGGCGCCTACATGCCGGGCATGTCGGATTACGTGGTGATGGTGCGCAAGCAGGCCAAGGCGTTCCTGGCCGGGCCGCCGCTGTTGCGCGCCGCCACCGGCGAGATCGCCGATGACGAGACCCTGGGCGGCACCGACATGCATGCCCAGACCTCCGGCCTGGTCGAACATGTGGCCGAGAACGACGCCGAGGCGGTACAGATCTGCCGCGACGTGGTGCGGCGGCTGAACTGGTCGAAGGGCCTTCGCCCCGGCCTGGAACGCCATTACGACGAACCGGCCTACGATATCGACGAGATCTGCGGCCTGGTGTCGATGGACTACCAGAAGCCCTATGACGTGCGCGAATTGATCGCCCGGCTGGTCGACGGCTCCGACTTCCTGGAGTTCAAGGCGCTGTACGACACTCAGACGATCTGCGGCCATGCCTCGGTGCAGGGCTTCCCCTGCGGCCTGATCGGCAGCAACGGCCCGATCACCCCGGAAGGCGCCACCAAGGCCAGCCAGTTCATGCAATTGTGCAGCCAGTCGGGCACGCCGCTGGTCTACCTGCACAATACCACCGGGTTCATCGTCGGGACCGAACCGGAAGCCCAGGGCATGATCAAGCACGGCGCCAAGATGATCCAGGCCGTGAGCAACGCCACGGTGCCGCGCATCACCCTGTTTATCGGCGCCTCGTTCGGGGCCGGCAACTACGCCATGTCCGGCCGCTCCTACCAGCCGCGGTTCTTGCTGGGCTGGCCGAACTACAAATGTGCCGTGATGGGCTCGAAACAGGCCGCCCTGGTGATGCGGATCGTCAACGAGGCCGTCGCCAAGCGCAAGGGCGAACCGATGGACGAGGCGGAATTGGATGCCCTGCACCAGCAGGTGGTCGACCTCTATGAGCCGATCTCCACCGGCTACTACCACACCGCCCGGCTGGACGATGACGGCATGATCGATCCCCGCGACAGCCGCAAGGTGCTGGGCCTTCTTTTGTCGGTTTGCGACGAGGAGGCCCGGCGCACCGTCCGTCCCAACACCTTCGGCGTGGCCCGGTTCTAGGCGGCCCGGGCGCCCTTGCCGATGGAGTCACGCGGGCGCGAATCCAACTACGCCTGGCTGCGCGCGGTCACCGCCCTGGCGCTGATCACCATATCGGCGGTCGGCATGTACGGGGTGGTGGTGGCGCTGAAGCCGGTGGGCATGGAATTCGGCGCTTCCCGCGCCGTCGCCTCGGTGCCCTATGCGGCGACCATGCTCGGCTTCGGCTTCGGCGGCCTGCTGATGGGCCGCTGGGCCGACCGCAAGGGCGTCTTCCCGCCCAGTATCCTGGGCGTGGTGGCGCTGCCCCTGGGTTTTTTGGCGGCCAGCCAGGCCCAGGCGATCTGGCAGTTCGCCGCCGCCCAGGGCCTGCTGATCGGTTTGCTGGGTGCCTCGGCCTTTTTCGCCCCGCTGATCGCCGACACCACCCATTGGTTCGACCGCCGCCGCGGCCGGGCCGTCGCCCTGGTGATCAGCGGCACCTATCTGGCCGGCGCCGTCTGGCCGCCGATCGTGCAGCATTTCATCGACGCCGTGGGCTGGCGGCAGACCTATCTGGGTCTGGGACTGTTCTGCTTCGCCACCATGACGCCGTTGTGCCTGGTGCTGCGGCCCCGGCTGCCGGCGACGACCGCCACCGGCACGGGCGGTCTCGACCACGGCCCGCGGCGGCTGCCGGATCCGGGCATCCTGCAGGGCCTGTTGTGTTGCGCCGGCATCGGCTGCTGCGTCGCCATGTCGATGCCGCAGGTGCATATCGTGCCGCTGGTCACCGATCTGGGCCATGCCGCCCAGCGGGGGGCGGAGATGCTGTCGCTGATGCTCGGTTGCGGCATCATCAGCCGCCTCGGCTCCGGCTGGATTTCCGAACGCATTGGCGGTCTCGATACCCTGCTGCTGGGCTCCGCCCTGCAGGCGCTGGCGCTGATCCTGTTCATGGGGGTGGACGGCCTGACCGCCCTGTACGTGATGTCGGCCCTGTTCGGGCTCAGCCAGGGCGGCATCGTGCCTTCCTACACCCTGATCGTGCGCCGTTTCTTTCCCGAAAGCGAGGCCGGTCGGCGCATCGCCGCCGTGCTGCTGGCGACCATGGCCGGCATGGCCCTAGGCGGCTGGCTGGCCGGCCTGATCTATGATCTGACCGGCTCCTACCGCTGGGCCTTCATCAACGCCGTCGCCTTCAACATCCTGAACATGGCGATCGCCGCCTGGCTGCGCCTGCGCGCCGGCCGTCCGCAACCAATGCCGGTGTAGTCGCCCGGCGGGCGCACGAGATTTTGAAGCCGTGGGGCGGTTGCCCGGGCCGTTATCGCCCCATAGCCTGTGGCGATGACCCAATCACTCGACCGGCGGACATTCCTGGGCAGCGTGACGGGGGCGGGGCTGCTGGGCGAGGGGGCCCTGGCCGCCGCCGTCACGGACCCAGCCGCGCCGCCGCCGCGCATCGAACGCTACGTCACCCTGGGACGTACCGGGCTCAGGGTCTCGGACATCTCCTTCGGCTCGTCCTCGTCGGCCGATCCCGACTTGGTGCGCCACGCCCTCGACCGCGGCGTCAACTATTTCGACACGGCGGAGAGCTACCGGGGCGGCGATGCCGAGGCGGCCATCGGCGAGGCGCTGATCGGCGTGCGCCAGCGGGTGGTGTTGAGCTCCAAGACCAAGGCCTGGGCCGGCGATGGCCGCCACGGGATGATGCGGGCCCTGGAAGGCAGCCTCCGCCGCCTGCGCACCGATTACCTGGACATCTATTTCAACCACGCGGTCAACGAAGTGGCCCGGATGCGGAACCCCGAATGGTGGGAGTTCACCGAACTGGCCAGGCGTCAGGGCAAGATCCGCTTTCGCGGCATGTCGGGCCATGGCAGCCAGCTGGCGGAATGCCTGAACTACGCCGTCGACCAGGATCTGGTGGACGTTGTGCTGACCGCCTACAGCTTCGGCCAGGATCCGGATTTCTACGACCGGCTGCGCCATCTGTTCCACTTCGTCGCCCTGCAGCCGGAACTGCCCAAGGCGCTCGATCGGGCCAAGGCCCGCGACGTCGGCGTGATCGCCATCAAGACCCTGATGGGCGCCCGGCTGAACGACATGCGGCCGTACGAGAGCGGCGGCGCCAGCTTCGCCCAGGCGGCCTTCCGCTGGGTGCTGTCCAGCCCGCGGGTCGACGCCCTGCTGATCTCGATGACCGGGAAGAGCCTGATCGACGAATACGTCAGCGCCTCGCGCGAAGGGGTGGCGCCGGACCGCCACGACCTGGCGCTGCTGGCCCGCTACGCCATGCGCCAGCAGGCCCGTTACTGCCGCCCTGGCTGTGCCGGCTGTGCCGATGCCTGCCCGCGGGGGGTGGCGATCGCCGAGGTGCTGCGCACCCGGATGTACGATGTCGACTATGGCGATCGCGACCTGGCCCGGGCCGACTATGCCCGCCTGGGCGATGGCGCCGCCGCCTGTTTGGCCTGCCGGCCCCAAGACTGCGCCGGGGCCTGTCCGCACGGCCTGCCGATCCCGCAATTCACCCGCGACGCCGCCCGCCGCCTCAGCTGATGGAGACCGCCGTGAGCCAGCAAGACTTCCAGATGATCGAAACGAACGGCATCCGCCTGCGGGTCGCCGTGGCCGGGCGGGGGCCGTTGGTGGTGCTGATCCACGGCTGGCCCGAATCCTGGTATTCCTGGCGGCATCAGATCGCCGCCCTGGCCGCGGCCGGCTACCGGGTCGCCACCCCGGACGTGCGCGGCTACGGCGGCAGCGATAGGCCAGCGGCGATCGAGGCCTATGACATGGCCAGCATGACCGCCGATATCGCCGGCCTGATCGGCGCCTTGGGGGAAGACCGGGCGGCGCTGATCGGCCACGACTGGGGCGCGCCGATCGCCTGGAACACCGCCCTGTTGCACGCCGATCGGGTGCGGGCCGTGGCCGGTTTGAGCGTCCCCTACACCGGGCCCGGACCGGCGCCGTTCATCGACGTGGCCCGGCAGGTCTACAAGGACAAGTTCTTCTATCAGATCTATTTCCAGGAGCCGGGCCTGGCCGAGGCGGAACTGGAAGCCGACGTGCGCGACAGCCTGCGCAAGATCTACTATTGGATTTCCGGCGAGGGCTTGCGGGCGCAGCCGCCCAGGGCCAAGCCGGCCGATGCGAAACTGCTGGATGGCTTGGGCGATCCGGGCGAATTCCCGGCCTGGATGGGTCCGGCGGACCTGGATTATTACGTCGCCCAGTTCGAAGAGAGCGGCTTTCGCGGCCCGCTCAACCGCTACCGCAATTGGCACCGGGATTTCGCGCTGTTGTCGCCCCTGGCGGCGCAACGTATCCAGCAGCCCGCCGCCTTCATCGCCGGCACCCTGGAGCCGGTGCTGAACTTCGTCCCGGGCGTCGACCTGGTCGCCACCATGCGGGAAAAACTGGCCGATCTGCGTTTCGTGGAGATGATCGAGGGCGCCGGCCACTGGGTGCAGCAGGAACGCCCCGAAGAGGTCAACCAGGCGCTGCTAAGATTTCTGGCCGAGGTCGCCTAGGTCTCTTCGAGACGCGCCTTTGCCGCCCCGCTCCCCCACCCGGCCACCCAACGAAATCGTACGATGTGGGTGGCCGGGTGGGGGAGCGGGGCGGCCAGGTTCTTCCGATGCAATCGGTCTAAATCGGCGAGATCGGGCGGATGCGCGGTGGGTGTTTGTCGGGGCGGCGTGGGGGACAGCGGTCGAAGGTATTGATCAGGAATTGCCGGGTCTGCCGCGGGTCGATCACCTCGTCGATACCGAAGGCCTCCGCCGCGCGCCGGGCGCCCAGCTGGCTCTTGAAGATATCGATCAATTCCTGGCGCCGGGCGGCCGGGTCTTCGGCCGTTTCGTAGTCCCGGCGGTAGGCCACGTCGACCGAACCTTCCACGGACATGGCGCAGATCTCCGCCGTCGGCCAGGCGAACGTGGCATCGTTGTCGAAGGCCTGGCCGCCGCCCATGGCGTAATAGCCGCCGCCATAGCCCTTGCGCAGCACGATCGAGACGCGCGGCACCGTGGCCTGGCCCATTTCGAACATCAGCCGGCCGGAGCGGCGGCCCAGGCCGGCCTTTTCGGCCTCGGAGCCGATGGCGAAGCCGGGCACGTCGATCAACATCACCAGGGGCAGGCCGAAGGCATCGCACAGGGCGATGAAATGGGCCGCCTTTTCACACGCCTTGACGTCCAGCATGCCGGCCAGATGCCGGGCCTGGTTGGCGACGAAGCCGACCGGGCGGCCGTTCAGGCGGGCGAAACTGGTCACCATGTTGCGGGCATAGGACGGCTTCTTCTCGAACACGCTGCCCCTGTCGCTGACCAGTTCGATGATCCGGCGCACGTCGTATGCCTTGCGTGGGTCCGCCGGAATGATCTCCAGCAGTTCCTCTTCCGCCCGGCCCGCCGGATCGTCGGTCGGCTGGATGGGCAGCGGTTGTTGCGCATTGGCGGGCAGGTAGGAGAGAAAGCGCCGCACCGCCTCCAGGGCCCGATCCTCGTCATCCACGGCCAAATCCGAGATCCCGAACCGGTTGGTCTGCATGGTGGCGCCGCCCAGATCTTCCTTGTCGATCTCTTCGCCCAGGCCGGCCTTGACCAGGGCCGGGCCGGCCATGCCCATGGTCGAACCGCCGCGCACCATGACGACGAAGTCGGCCAGGGAGGCGTAGTTGGTCGGCCCGGCGAAGCCCTGGCCCAGCATGGCCATGGCCATGGGCACCCAGCCGGAGTTGCGGGCGAAGTGCTGAAACACCGGCGAGCCGCTGGCGAAATGGCGTGAATCCTGACCGTCCTGAATGCGATGGCCACCGCCCTCCAGCAACGCGACCAGGGGGATGCCGTGGTCGCCGGCCTGCAGGATGGCACGGTTGGCTTTGTAGGACCCGTGCCGCCCAGTACTGCCGCCCAGCACCGTGTAGTCGTGCGCCATGATGGAAACGGGCCGGTCGTCGATCAGGCCGCTGCCGATGATCACGCCATCGGCGGGCGCCACCAGATCCTTGTTGAAGCCGGTATCGCGCAGGGGCTCGACCAGGCTGCCGTATTCGAGAAAACTGCCATCGTCACAGATTTCCGCTATCCGTTCCCGGGTGGTGTATTTGCCCTGGTCATGCTGATGGGCGACCGCCTCCGGCCGGCCGCCGTCCAACACCCGGGCCCGGGCCGCCTCGATTCCGTCCAGCAACTCGCGGCCGCCGCCCGCGCCATCGTCCGCCGTCATCCCCAACTCCTCACGCCCGCGACCGAACCCGCGCGGCAATCGTCCACGATGCCGCGCGCGGGAAATCCTAGCAGGAATTGTCCGGCGGAGTGCCGGTGATCTGGGAGGCGTGGTTCAGGCGAGGTGCCGGCGGGCCGCCACGGTGCCGAGGACCGCAACGGCGAACAGCAGGATGCCGGCCGGCTCCGGCACCGAATCGGCCGGCGCGCCGGCCGCCTCTTGCGCCGTCCGCAGGTCGACCATGGTCGTCAGCGCGGTCATTTCACCATAGGAGAATTGCCGCGACAGCAGGCGCTGGGCGTTGGGCATGTTGCTGGGTGAGGCGCCTGTGGCCATCAGCGACCAGAGGGACTCGCCCGGATTGAGCTGCTTGCCGACCGCGTGTCCCAGGTTGAGGGTATGGCCGATTTCGTGCGCCACGGTGCCGGCGATGGCATTGACCGTCTTCATCATGTCGCCGGCGAAATTGGTCAAGCCGCCGATATTGTCGGTGTAGATCGACGCCAGGGTATGGCCCTGCCAGCCGGTCATCGGATCGCCGTTTTGGTTGCGCGCCTGCCCAAAGGCCTGGCCAAGGTACGAGATCGACTGCCCGACCGCGACCGAACCGATCTGCACGACGAAGAAGTCCTGGTCGCCGTTCGACGGCAAGGTGTTCGGATCCGGCGCATTGTAGGCGCCGATCACGAAGTCGATGTCCAGTTGGTTGCCGTCGCTGATCGGGCTGGCGGCGTCGTCGCCCATGGTCGGATATTGTTGAAACTTGCTGGCCACCGAGTTGAGCACCGCGGTGGTCACATCGTCCCTGTCGGCGGCCGTGAAACCGAAATCGGTGACGTCGAAATCGTCGGTTTTCGAGGTATTGAAGCTGTCGAAATCCAGCACGAAGGTCAGCGCCCTGGCGTCCGTGACGACGGCGAAGACAAACGCCAAGGCAACCAGCGCCCCCGCCGTCCATCGTAAAACCGCACCCGTGAAGGCGGTGGACCCTGTCATCACACCAAACGTCCCGCGAACAAACCGTTTTTGGGCGATCGGCGTGGTTCGATCGCCGCCCCCTGTTGGCGTCGACCATACCATGCGGTGTCGGCGGCCAAAAGCAAGAACGTGGTTAACGGCGACATTTTCCCTCTTTTCCTGTCACGGTCAACAAAACATCAAGCATTTCGTCGTACGCCCCTGTATGGGTCGGACGAGTATCGGCCGCCGCCAAATTACCTGTCTGTGATGTCCATCACACTCGGTTGCATGAACCGTCGATCCGAGCGATTTCATGCCACCGTGCGGCAGGGAACCTACCCTGCCGCCGGCGACGCGATCACCCGGTTGGTATTAGTTCTGCACCACCGCGCCGCTGCCCAGCAGCGCCGACACCTCGTCGTCGGAGAAGCCCCAGGCCGTCAGGCCTTCGGTGGTGTTGGCGCCCATGCTCGGCGCCTGGCCGGTGACCTCCGCCTTGGTGCGGGAGAATTTCGGCGCCGGCGCCGGCTGCGGCACGCCGGCGATCTCGATGAAGCTTTCGCGGGCGACGTTCTGCGGATGGTGCGGCGCCTCGGTCATCGACAGCACCGGCGCGAAACAGATGTCCGAGCCCTCCATGATCTCGCACCATTCATCGCGGGTCTTGCCCTTGAAGACCTCGCGGAAGGTCGCGATCATCTGCGGCCACTTTTCCCGGTCGTGCTGCTCCGGCAGGTCCATCTGGTCCATGCCGGATTTCTCCAGCAGCTCGGCATAGAACTTCGGCTCGATCGAGCCGATCGAGATCCATTTGCCGTCCTTGGTCTCGTAGACGCCGTAATAGGGCGACCCGGTGTCCAGGATGTTGGCGCCGCGTTCGTCGGTCCAAAAGCCCGAGCCGTGCATGCCGAAGATGCCCATCATCAGATAGGCCGAGCCCTCGACCATCGAGGTATCGACCACCTGGCCCTTGCCCGAGCGTTGCGCCTCCCACAGCCCGGCCATCACGCCGAAGGCCAGGAACATCGCACCACCGCCGAAATCGCCGGTCAGGTTCAGGGGCGGCACCGGCCCGCTGTCGCGGGTGCCGATGGAATAGAGCACGCCTGAGAGGGAGATATAGTTGATGTCGTGCCCGGCGGCATGGGCCACCGGCCCGTCCTGGCCCCAGCCGGTCATCCGGCCGTAGACCAGGGCTGGGTTGCGTTCCAGGCAGACGTCGGGGCCCAGGCCCAGACGCTCCGCCACACCGGGCCGGAAGCCCTCGACCAGGGCGTCGGCCTGTTCCACCAGACGCAGCACGGTGGCCACGCCGTCGGGGTTCTTCAGGTCGACCGAGATCGAACGGCGGCCGCGGTTCAACAGATCATATCGGGTGTCGTGGCCGGAAATGCCCAGGCCCGAGGGTGCCGTGCGGTCGATGCGCAAGACCTCCGCGCCCATGTCGGCCAGCAACGTGCTGCAAAACGGCACCGGCCCGATACCGGCCAGTTCCACGACCTTCAATCCCGCCAAGGGTCCCATGGCGAACCTCCTCTTCTGTCACCCGAACAAAACCACTGCCGCCGACAATAGCCGGATGCCCGGCGCGGGGCAAAACCCCCCGCCCGGCAACCATCGTCGGGCGGGCGGTGGCGGTACAACAATTCCGGGCTGTTTGCTATGCTCGGCGACTGGCTTGCCGATTCATCGGGCCTGTCAAGGGACGCGGCCTGGAGCCACGGGGCAGGGAATAGCCGATGTCCGAACCAGACCAGGACCTTTCCGTCGAAATCCGCGTGCACCAATCCATGCTGGTGGTGCGCGGCATGCCGGTGCTGATTTTGGGCAATATCGCCGCCGTGGGGTTGGTCGTGCTGCTCGATTGGGCGCGGTTTGTTTCCAGCCACGCATGGTTTGCGGCGGTGGTGTTGCTCGTTCTGCTGTTGCCGCTGGCCGTCAATTACGTACGCCTGCGCGACAAACCCAGACCGGATCGCGCCAGCCGGCGACGGATCCGCCGCATCGAAATTCATTCGTTATTGATGGGGTTGGCCGTCGCCGCAATGGCCGCGCTGATCACTCCTAGCCTGGGCGCGATCGAACAAGTCCTGATAGGGACTCTCGCTCTGTTTCTCTGCTACGGCGCGGTAGCGGTGGTTGGGAGTATCCCGGTAGCGGCGCTGAGCTATATCCTGCCGATTTGGCTGGCGGCGTACTTGGTGCTGATGTTCAGCGGACCCATCGGCCAGGTCACGTTGGGCGTGGTGTTCTGGGTGGCGTTGATCGCCTATCTTCAGAATTGTCGGCAGAACTGGCTGGATTTCCGCTCCAACGTGGCGTTGTCGTTGGAACGTGCGCGTATCCTGCGGGAAAAACTGGAAGCGGAAGCGGCGCGGCAGACGGAAGTCGCCAAGACCCAACGGCGCATGGTCGATGCGATTCCATTTCCGCTGGTTCTAACCAGGGGAAATACCCTGCTGCCGATGGGCAAGATGGCCGCGCGCATGTTCAAGGTTGAACTGGAGGAGGTGGACAGCCGTACGGTAACGGATTTTTTCGTCGATCCGGACGAGCAGCAAAACATGATCGCATTGCAGGCCGCCGACGGCCAATTGGACGAGTACGAAGTTCGCCTGAAGGATTCCGAGGGCACGCCGTTCTGGGTCATGGTGTCCAGCCGGCCGATCGAATTCGAAGGGGAGCCTTGTTGGCTGAACTCGATCGTGCCGATCGACCAACGCAAACGGGCCGAGCGGGAATTGAGCGATAGTCGCGACCTCTTGCAGGCCCTGGCCGACAACATTCCCGAGTTCATGAGTTTCAAGGACCTCGACGGCGGCTTCCGATTCGTCAACAACTGTTTCGAGGAATGGACCGGTCTAAAACGCGACAACATCATCGGCAGGACGGTTCATGATATCTACCCGGCCGAGCAGGCGGACGCGTTTGCCGTCCAGGACCGCGAATGCCTGGACAGCCGCTCGACCATCGCCCGGGAAATTCTGCTCGACTATCCGGACGGCAGGTCCCGCACGGTGATCAGCACGCGGTTCCCGGTGCTGACCTCGGCCGGCGGACTGCTCGGCCTGGGCACCGTCAACTACGACCTCACCGCACGCAAGGCAATGGAGGAAGCCTTGCGGGAGAGCGAGCGGCGGCTGATCGAGATCCTCGACCTCAGCCCGATCGCCGTGTCGATCGTCGATGCCGACAACGAACGGCTCTACGGCAATTCCCGGCTGGCCGAGATGCTCGACCTCGACCGCGACGCCTTGGTCGGCGGCGACCGGGTCCGCGCCTTTGCGCCGGAAGACATCGCGCGGCTTTACGCTGGGTATGAAAAGGATGGCGTCGTCAACGACTTCGACATCGAGGGGCGGCGGCCCGATGGTTCGAGTTTTTGGGCCACCCGCTCGATGGCGCCGATTCACTTCGAAGGCAAGCCGGCCACGGTCCATTGGGCCTACGACATCACCGAGCGCAAGCGGGCCGAGCAGGCGCTGGCCAATAAAGAGGCGCAGCTTCGGATAGCGCTTGACAACATGCCGGGCGGTCTGGCGCTCAACGATGGCTCGTTGGTCTACACTGTGGTGAATGAGAAAGCTCATGACCTGCTGGAATTGCCGGACCACCTCATGCTGCCCGGTGAGCCGGTCGAGGGTGTGGTGCGGTATAGCGCTGCGCGCGGTGACTATGGCGAGGGGCAGGTCGGGGAGCTGGCCAACCGGCGGCTCGAGGCGATACGCACGGGCGAACAGTTGATGATGGAAGTGCAGATGCCGAGCGGCCGATACATCAACGTTCAACGCCAACTCCTCGACGATGGCGGCAATGTGTCCATCTTCGTCGACGTCACCGAGCGCAAACGGAACGAGATCGCCCGCGCGCGGGCCGAACAGGAAGCCTTGGAGAAGACCAGGATCCTCGAGCTGACGCTGACTAACATGGGCCAGGGTCTCACCATGTATGACGCCGATTGGAAGCTGGTTTCCCACAACCGGCAATATGCCGAGCATTTTGATCTGCCCGATGATGCCTTCGAAGGGGAAAAGACCTTCGACGACGTCGTCGGCGCCACCATGCGCCAGGACTACGGGGACGAGTGGCGGGAGCGGTTGGCGGCGGTTCGGGATCCGAGCCGCATGAGGGATGTCTGGCGCCGAGAATTCACCCGCCCCGACGGCCGAAGCCTGGATCTGCTGAGCAATCCCATCCCGGCCGGCGGTTTCGTCGTCACCAGTACCGATATTTCCGAGCGCAAGCGGGCCGAGCGGGAACTGGCCGAGAAGGAAGCCCAGCTTCGCATCGCCATGGACAGCATGTCCGACGGGATCTTCACCCTCGACGCCGAGCTGAACTACATGATGTTCAATCAGCGCTATATCGAGCTGGTGGCAATACCCGAACAGCTCTTCGAGGTCGGCAAGCCGATCCGCGATGTGCTGGTCTATGCCGCCGAACACGGTTTTTACGGGCCCGGCGACGTGGACGAGCAGGTCCGCCAGCGCATGGCCTCGTACGAAGACGATTCCTATCTCGAAGTTGAACTGGAACCCCATGAAGGCCGCACGGTCGCCCTGCGCAAGTCGGCGATTGAGGGAGGCGGCGCGGTCGCCGTCCTCTCGGACATCACCGAACGCAAGCGGGCCGAGCAGGAAGTGGCCGAGGCCAAGGAGCGGGCCGAGCAGGCGAACCGCGCCAAATCGCATTTCCTGGCCAATATGAGCCACGAGTTGCGGACCCCGATGAACGCCATCCTGGGCTATACCGAGCTGATACTCGACAACATCTACGGCGAGGTGCCCGAGAAGGTCCGCGAGATCATCCGGCGGGTCGAAAACAACGGCAAGAGCCTGCTCGACCAGATCAACGACGTGCTGGATCTGTCGAAGATCGAGGCGGGCGAATTCACCATCTCGCTCGACGAATACGTCCTCCAGGACATCGTCGGCAAGGTGATCTCGGACCTGGAATCCCTGGCGGCCGAAAAGAACCTGACCCTGGCGGCCGAGGTGCCGCCCGACCTGCCCAGCGGCCTGGGCGACGGCCGGCGCATCGTTCAGGTGCTGCTGAACCTGGTCGGTAACGCCATCAAGTTTACCGACGAGGGCGGGGTTACCGTGGCCGTGTCGCTGGCCGATGACGGGTTTCTGGTATCGGTGCGCGACACCGGTATCGGCATTTCCCAGGCGGATCAGGCGGAAATCCTCAACGAGTTCCATCAGGTCGACAGCTCCTCCACCCGCACGCGGGGCGGCACCGGACTTGGCCTGACCATCGCCCGGCGAATGATCGAACTGCACGGCGGCCGGCTGTGGATCGTGTCCGAGTTGGGCAAGGGCTCGACGTTTTCCTTTAACCTGCCGATGCGGGTCGAGCAGGCCGTCAAGAACATGGGTGAGGCACTATGAGTAAGCGGGTCTTGGTGGTCGAGGACCAGGAAGACAATCGGCAGATCATGGAGGATATGCTGACCAACGCCGGTTATCAGGTGTTCAAGGCGAAAACCGGTGACGAGGGGGTGGCGTTGGCGGAAGCCCAGGTTCCCGACCTGATCCTGATGGATATCATGTTGCCGGGGATTGACGGCTACGAGGCGACCCGCCGCATCAAGGCCCAGGCGGCGCTGGCACGAATTCCGATTATCGCGGTCACCTCCTACGCCATGCAGGGCGAGGAAGATAGGGCAATGGCGGCCGGCTGCGATGCCTATTTCGGGAAGCCGGTCAGTCCGCGGGTCCTGTTGGCCAAGATCCAAGATTTTATCGGCTGAGTGAAACCTCGGGAGTCTGTCGTGAGATCACCGCCATTGATCCTGATCGTCGACGATAATCCGACGAACCTGGACATTTTCGAGACCCGGCTGACCGCCCACGGCTACCACGTCATCACCGCCGGCGACGGCGAGGCAGGCCTGGCCTTGGCCCGGGAACGCCAACCGGACCTGATCCTGCTCGATATCATGATGCCGAAACTGGACGGCATCGAGGTCTGTCGGCGCTTGAAGGGCGATCCGGCGCTGCCCTTCATGCCGATCATCCTGGTCACCGCCAAGTCGGACGCGGCCGACGTGGTCGCCGGCCTGGAAGCCGGCGGCGATGAATATCTGATCAAGCCGGTGGACCACGGCGCCCTGGTGGCCCGGGTCAAGTCGATGTTGCGGATCAAGGCGCTGCACGACACCACCCGGGAGCAAGCCGGCCAGCTGGAGGCCGAAGCGGCCAAGCTGGCGGCGCTGAACGAAACCCTCGAGGAACGGGTCGCCCAGCAGGTCGAGGAGCTGGATCGGATCGGCCAGTTGAAGCAGTTTTTCTCGCCGCAGCTCACCGATCTCATCGTGTCTTCCGATTCCGATGACCTGCTGGCAAGCCATCGCCGCGAAATCACCGCCGTGTTCTGCGATCTGCGTGGATTTACAGCCTTTGCCGAGGCGGCGGAGCATGAGGACGTGATGCGGCTGCTGGCCGAGTACCACGAGAAGGTCGGGCCGCTGATCTTCGAGTACGAGGCGACCCTGGAGCATTTCGCCGGCGACGGCCTGATGGCGATCTTCAACGATCCGGTGCCCTGCCCGGACCCCGCCGCGCGGGCGGTCCGGATGGCGGTGGCCATGCGCGATGCGGTGACCGGTCTGGCGGAGAGCTGGCGGCGGCGAGGCCATGAACTGGGCTTCGGCGTCGGCATCGCCCTCGGTTACGCCACCTTGGGCCAGATCGGCTTCGCCGGGCGTTTCCACTACGGCGCCATCGGCACCGTGCTCAATCTGGCCTCGCGCCTCTGCGACAGTGCCGAGCCCGGGCAGATCCTGATCACGCCACGGGTCCATGTCGACGTCGAGGCCCTGGTCGAGGCCGAGCCCATCGGCGAACTCGACCTCAAGGGCTTCCGCAATCCGGTGCCGGCTCTCAATCTGGTGGCCTTGAAGCCAACACCGGGGGCGCGTTCGCCAGATCCAGCAAAAGGAAGGCCGGCGTGGTGATGTCGTGGCTCCAGCGCCGGAGATGACGAACGCGGGCGCGGGGGTGCCGGCGGCATGGCGCCGGCG
Source organism: Alphaproteobacteria bacterium (assembly GCA_030746635.1). Classification (GTDB taxonomy): domain Bacteria; phylum Pseudomonadota; class Alphaproteobacteria; genus JASLMH01. The sequence continues at coordinate 51,410 of JASLMH010000002.1, forward strand.
CCGCCTCGTCGAGGCTCCGCCGCAGGCGGGCGGGAAACCCGGCATCCTCGAACTTCGGCTCGGGACCGAGATCGATCACCAGATGCCGACCCGTTGCCGTCGTCCGCAGCATGGCGCAGCTTCCCGTGGCCCGCCGCAGCAGGGCGTGGGCCGCCGTCGTGCTCATGCCGTCAAGATCCACCAGGTAAAGGCTCAGCCCGATCCGGGCGGTGCCCAGGCGCGCCAGCAGTTGTTGCAGTTCCGCCAACAGGATTTCATCGTCCAGGCCACAGGCGGCCAGCGCCGCAAGGCAGGCCGTGTCGACTTCCTGGCTCAGGGTGGTGGTTTCAGTGCGCCGATAACCATGCATGGCTGAGACCAAATCAATTGCCCTCTTCTTGGTTGCCGGCGCTCTTTGTATTTAGGTCGCCGACGAAGGCATTGGTTGGGCAAATCTGTGACATTTGCATGGTCGCGACCATTTACGCTCCCAAACGCCAGCGGTAGCCGAACCTCGGATAGTTTTCGATTGCATCGAAGCCGGGGTCGATATCGCGGAACTTGCGGCGGATACGCTTGATGAAGGCGCGGACGTTGACCTCGTGACCGGCCGGTCCGGCGCCGGCGGTGAAGCCCGTGCCGCGGACCTGGTCATAGAGCCGCCGGTAGGACACATCATGGCCGGGCGGCAGGGCCAGGCATTCGACGATGGCGTATTCCCGCAGGGTCAGCCGGATTTCCCGGCCATCCCAACAGGCCCGGCGGCCCGCCGGGTTCAGGCACAGACGACCATGGACAATTCGCTGCTGCGGCATCGCCGTATTCCCTCGGGATCGTGATGCAGTGGCCCGACGTCCCCCGTTCTCGGGTCGGATCGGCGCTTCTGCGGCCCTCGGGAAGCCACGATTGGGAAACCACAATCGAGGTTCTGGCTGTTAATCTTTGGTCATAAAGATTAACAAATGGTTGCCGCGACACGCCGCGATGCCCATGCCTGGAGTCGGAACGGAAAACATGCCGCCGAAAAGCAATCCCCTGCGCCTGAACAAATTGCAGCTAAAGACCCTGACCCTGTTTCAGGAGCTGGCCCGCTCGCCCCAGACCTCGACCGAACAGCAGAACGGCGACGTGCTGATCACCATGCTGCCGCGGCCGCACGGCAACCATTTCCACATCGGCGAGCGGGTGGTGATGGCGGCCGACGCCTCCGGCCTGCAAAACCCGGCCGCCTGGCGGGCGCTCGAGCGCAAGGGCCTGATCATGGGCAATTTCCCCCTGGCCCTGGTCCTCACCCAGGCCGGCCGCGACTACCCCACCGAGATGCGCGATGCCATCCTGATCGGCGCCGATCACTAGGGTGGAGGCGCGACGGCGGATCGCCAAACGCGCCTCAATGGATGCCGTTGGCCCGTTGCACCTCGCGGATGTATTGCACGATGGCCTGGATCTCCAGGTGCTTGACCTGGGGTTGCGGCGGCATGTCGCCGAACCGCCAATGGTGCTGGCGCACGCCCACGGCAGCGGCGCGGCGGAAGCTCTCGTCGCCGTGGTGGCTGGGCTCGTAGATGCGGTGGATCAACGGCGGCCCCTTGTCGCCGCCGCTGCCATGGTTGCCGTGGCATTGCACGCAGTTCGCCTCGAACACCTTCTGGCCGGCCTTGGCCAGGCCGCTCAGCTCGGGCACCGTCACGCTGGCGCCGTTGGCCCCCGGCGATCTGGTCAGGTACCAGATCACCCCGGCCGCCAGGACCGCCGCCGCCAGCACCGCAATGGCCGGCCGTGTTGATTTTCCAACCACCGTCATTCGCTCAACTCCGCCCATGCAACCGCCGCGAATCCTGAGGCTTACAGTTGGGGGAAGGTCAAGGCGGGCGCGGGGGTCTTGCGCCCGGCCCGGCCTCGGCCCATGTTCCGGGGCATGAACATCAACGGTCTACTCAGCCGCCTGCCGATCAAGGCGTTGCGCGACCGGGCGCCCTTGGTGCCGGTGGTGCGCCTCTATGGGGTGATCGCGCCCCAGGGCTCGCCGCTGCGCTCGGCCATCAACCTGGCCGCCCTGGCCGGTCCGCTGGAGCGGGCCTTCGCCATGCGCGGAGCCAAGGCGGTGGCCCTGGCGGTCAACTCCCCCGGCGGCTCGCCGGTGCAGTCGGCCCTGGTGCACGACCGCATCCGTCTGCTGGCGGCGGAGAAGGAACTGCCGGTCTATGTCTTCTGCGAGGACGTGGCGGCCTCGGGCGGTTATTGGATCGCCTGCGCCGGCGACGAGGTCTATGCCGCCGAGACCTCGATCGTCGGCTCGATCGGCGTCATCGCCGCCTCCTTCGGTTTCGAAGGCGCCCTGGACAAACTGGGGGTGGAGCGCCGGCTCTACACCTCCGGCGACAAGAAGGGCTTCCTCGATCCCTTCCTGCCGGTGAAGGAGGCGGACGTCAAACGCCTGACCGGGCTGCAGAAGGAGATCCACGACGCCTTCAAGCGGCACGTGCGCGAACGTCGCGGCGAGCGGCTGACGGCCGGCGACCGCAAGCTGTTCTCGGGTGAATTCTGGACCGGCGCCAAGGCGCGGGAGCTGGGCCTGGTCGACGGCATCGGCGACCTGAAAAGCGTCATGCGGGAGAAATTCGGCGACAAAGTGCGCCTGAAGGTGATGGAGCCCGGCAAGGGCTGGCTGCAGCGGCGCCTGGGCCTGTCGTCGGGCACGGCCCCGGGTTTGTTGGACGGCGGCATCGGCCGCGATCTCTTGGCCACCGTCGAGGAACGGGCTTGGTGGTCGCGTTACGGTCTCTAAGGCGCTGCGCCGGGTCCGACATGGATTGCCGGATCAAGTCCGGCAATGACAATAAGCCATTGAAATATATACATTAATTGTCATTGCCGGGCTTGACCCGGCAATCCATCATGCCCCTTGGCGCGTCTCAAAGCGGCTCGTGGTCGCCGGCCAGAAAGGCGTCGCGCAGGGCGAATTTCTGGATCTTGCCGGAGCCGGTGAGCGGGAATTCGTCGACATTGAACCACAGGGCCGGTGTCTTTTGCGGCGCCAGATGCTGGCGGCAATAGCCGCGCAGCTCCATCGGGTCCACCTTCTGTCCCGCTTCCGGGCGCAGGAAGCAGGCGACGATCTCGCCCCATCGGTCGTCCGGCAGGCCGACCACGGCGACCTCGGCCACCGCGGGATGTTCCAGCAGCACGTTCTCGATCTCGGCCGGGAACAGGTTCTCGCCACCGCGGATGATCATTTCCTTCACCCGTCCGGTGACCCGGACATAGCCGCGGGCGTCCATGGCGCCGAGGTCGCCGGTATGCAGCCAGCCGTCGGCGTCGATGGTCTCGGCCGTCGCTTCCGGGTTGGCGTTGTATTCGATCATGTTGCAATAGCCCTGGACGCAGATCTCGCCGACCGTGTCGATCGGCACCACCGTGTTGTCCTCGACGCCGCGGATCGAGATGCCGGTCTGCGGCATCGGCTGGCCGACGGTATTGCAGATATCGTCCAGGGCGTCGTCGTGGTGGTGCTGGGTGACCACGGGCGAGACCTCGGTCTGGCCATAGACCGTCTCGAAGTCGCAGCCGAAGGCGTCGCGGACCCGGCGGACCAGTTCGGGAGCCACCATCGAGCCGCCGGAAATCGCCATTCTCAGCGAGGAGACATCGCGGGGTTCCTGCTCCAGCGCCTCCAGCATCGCCACCAGCATGGTCGGCACCCCGACCAGGGCGTTGGCCCCTTCGCTTTCGATCAGGCGCAGGATGGCGGCCGGCTCGAACACCTTGACGATCAACATCCGGGAGGCGGTCTGCAGGCAGCCCAGGGTGGCGATGCCGCAGCCGGAGGTGTGGAACATCGGCATGAAATTGATCCAGGTCGAACCCTGCCGGACCCGGCCGCGTTTGAAGACCAGCCGGGCATTGTTGGTCAGGCCGCGATGGTGCAGCACGGCGCCCTTGGGAAAGCCGGTGGTGCCGGAGGTGTATTGGATCTGCGTCGCGTCGTCCGGTGTCACCTCGGGCAGGGCCGGCGCCCGCTCGCCCTGGCGGTAAAGTGCGCTGTGGTCGTCCAGGTCGACGATCTCGCGCACGGCGTCCAGGCCCGCGCAGGCTTCCTTGGCGATCACGGCCATCGGATTGCCGCGATAGCTCTCGACCGAGAACAGCGCCGCCGAGCCCGACTGTTCCAGGACGTAGCGCAACTCCTGCGGCTGATAGGCCGGGTTGGCGGTGACCAGGGTGACGCCGGCCAGGGCGCAGGCATATTCCATCAACAGCCATTCCGGCGTGTTCGGCGCCCACACGGTGATCCGTTCGCCGGGGGCGAAACGGCTCGACAGCGCCAGGGCCAGCCGTTCGCTGTCCGCCAGCAACTCGCCGTAGCTCCAGGTCCGGCCGGTCCGCCCCTCCATGTCGACCTCGACCAGGGCCGGGGCCGTGGGGTCTTGGGCCGCCGTCCGGCGGAGGAGTTCGCCGACGGTGGTTTCCTCGATGATGTCGTCGTCCTGCGGCGGAACCAGGGATTCCGTCAATTCGAACTGATACATGGCTGCTTTCCCATTGCGCCGACGCTGGCCGGTCAGGTGCCGGACGGCCTTATATGGTCGGATTGTCCCCCCGTGATCAAACGAAAAACGGCGGCCCGGAGGCCGCCGTTGATCGAAATCCAAAGCCTGAAGTCAGGCGGCCGCGCGCCGGCGCACCAGGGATTCGAAATCGCCGATCAACTGCTCGGTCACCTGGCCGGGCGTGAAGGTGTACTCGTCGATCACGCCGACCGGTGTCACTTCGGCCGCCGTGCCGGTCAGGAAGCATTCCGTGGCGTCGGCCATCTCCTCCGGCATGATGGCCCGATCGATCACCTCGATGCCGCGCAACCGGGCCAGATCGATCACCGTACGCCGGGTGATGCCGTCCAGGAAACAATCCGGCGTCGGGGTGTGCAACTTGCCGTCGATCAGGAAGAAGATGTTGGCTCCGGTCGACTCGGCCACCTGGCCCCGCCAATCCAGCATCAGGGCGTCGTCATAGCCCTCGGCCTCGGCCGCGTGCTTGGACAGGGTGCAGATCATGTACAGGCCGGCGGCCTTGGAATGCACCGGCGCGGTCCGGGGATCGGGCCGGCGCCACTTGGTGATCTTCAGCTTGATGCCTTTGGTCCGCGCCTCCGGATCGAAGTAGGACGGCCATTGCCAGACGGCGATGGCGACGTTGATCTGGTTCTCCTGGGCCGAGACGCCCATCATCTCCGAGCCCCGCCAGGCCACCGGCCGGACGTAGCCGTCGACGATGCCGTTCTTCAGCACCGTCTCGCGGTTGGCGGCGTTGATTTCCGCCACGGAATAGGGGATTTCGAAGTCCAGCATCCGGGCCGAAGCGAACAGCCGATCGGTGTGTTCCTTGAGCTTGAAGATTTCGCCGTCGTACACCCGCTGGCCCTCGAAGACGCTCGAGGCGTAGTGCAGACCGTGGGTCAGGACATGCGCGCTGGCTTCCTGCCAGGGCACGAACCCGCCGTTGTACCAGATCGAGCCTTCCAGCTTATCGTATGCGATCGTTGCCATGATCGACGCCTCCAAGACCTTTTATTGCGCCCTCGATGGACAATACGTAACATTCCCAAAATTATATGTCAACACTACTGACCAAAAAAATGTCAGCAGCATTGACGCATCTTGTGTACCATGCGGCCATGTCCGAACTTGGTGGCGGCCCCAATCCCCTGTTCCTGCGCGAGGAGGAGTTGGTGCGCGGGATCGAGATGCTGTTCTACGCCTACCGTGATTTCACCTCCGACCCGGACGAGATCCTGAAGAACTACGGTTTCGGCCGAGCCCATCACCGGGTGGTGCATTTCGTCGGCCGCAATCCGGGCATGTCGGTGGCCGAGCTGCTGGCCATCCTCAAGGTCACCAAGCAGAGCCTCAGCCGGGTGTTGAGCCAGCTGGTGCGGGAGGATTTCGTGCGTCAGCAAAAGGGCACCCGCGACCGCCGGCAGCGGCTTCTGTACCTGACCGACAAGGGCCAGGCCCTGTTCGATGAGCTCTCCCGGCCGCAGCGGGCCCGGGTGGCCCGGGCCTATCGCGAGGCCGGGGCCGAAGCCGTGGCCGGCTATCGCAGGGTATTGATCGGTCTTTTGAATCAGGATGAACGCGATGCCGTCCTGGCCTCGGTGGAAAAGAACCAATAGCCGGCGGGCGGCGACCGCCGTGGCCCAACGCCATGACTGACCGGCAGGTGCATATCCTGGTGGTCGACGACGACGACCGTTTGCGGGAGTTGTTGCGGCGCTACCTGGGCGAATGCGGCTTTCGGGTCTCGACAGCCGGCAGCGCCGCCGAGGCCTGGGCGGCGATGTCGGGCCTGGTGTTCGATCTGATCGTGATGGATCTGATGATGCCGGGCGAAAGCGGCCTGGAGCTGACTCGTGATCTGCGCCAGACCAGCGACGTGCCGATCCTGCAATTGACCGCCATGGGCGAGGCCGCCGACCGCATCGCCGGCCTGGAGGTCGGCGCCGATGACTACCTGGCCAAGCCGTTCGAGCCGCGCGAGCTGGTGCTGCGCATAGAGGCGATCCTGCGCCGGGGCGGCCCACGGCTGCCGCCCCAGGACGTGGTGGCGTTCGGCGACTGCCGCTTCGATGTCGAGCGCGGCGAGCTGATCCGGGACGGCGAGGGGGTGCGCCTGACCTCCGGCGAGACCGAGATGCTGCGGATCTTCGCCCGCCGCCCCGGCACCACCATCGGCCGGGCGGAACTGCTGGCCCAGTCCGGCGCCGGCAACGACCGGGCCGTGGACGTGCAGATCACGCGCCTTCGGCGTAAGATCGAGCCCAACCCGAAAGAGCCCCGTCACCTGTGCACGGTCTGGGGCCAGGGCTACGTTTTCTGGTCCGATTAAGCGGATGTCCAGCCGGAAGGGTGGTCCCGGATAGATGTTGAAACGGTTTCTGCCACGCAGTCTGTTCGGACGGGCCATCATCATCATCATCGCGCCGGTGGTGTTGTTGCAGGTGGTCGCCGCCATCGTGTTTTTCGACCGCCATTTGGAATCGGTGACCCGCCGCATGGCCCGCAGCGTCGCTGGTGACATCAGCTTCGTCACCGCCGCCCTCAGCCGCAACAGCGAGTCCCTGGCTCGCTTCCGCATCCTGCAGTCGGCCAACCGGCGCCTGAACCTGAATTTCACCCTGCTGGCGGAGCAGCCCCTGACCGCCGGCCCGCTGCCCACCGGCGGCACGCCGATCGAGGCGCTGCTGATCCGCACCATCGACGAGGGTCTGGAACTGGCCTTCACCATCGAGAACCAGCCGGCCCAGAAGCACTACCTGATCCGGGTCGCCTTCGAGGACGGCACCCTGCAGGTGCTGGTGCCGCACAACCGGGTCACCGCCGCCGCCTCGCAGGTGCTGGCCCTCTGGACCATCGGCTCGTCGCTGTTGCTGCTCGCCATCGCCATCCTGTTCCTGCGCAACCAGGTGCGGCCGATCCTGCGTTTGGCCCAGGCCGCCGACCGTTTGGGCAAGGGCCAGGAGGTGGAGGATTTCAAGCCGTCCGGCGCCAGCGAAGTGCGCCTGGCGGCCGATGCCTTCCTGCGCATGCGTGATCGGATCGAGCGGCAGATCCGCCAGCGCACCGAAATGCTGGCCGGCGTCAGTCATGACCTGCGCACGCCGCTGACCCGCATGAAACTGGAACTGGCGATGCTGGGGGAGACGCCGGCGGCGGCCGAGATGCAGGCCGACGTGGAAGAGATGGAGCGGATGATCGAGGGCTATCTGGCCTTCGCCCGCGGCGCCGACGGCGAGCGGGCGGTGGAGACCGACCTGACGCAATTGCTGGAGGAGACGGTGGGCGACGCCCGGCGCCACGGCGCCGAGGTCGATTTCGCCGCCGAGGGCGAGTTGCGCGCCCGGCTGCGGCCGCAAAGTCTGAAGCGCTGCGTCGCAAACCTGCTCAGCAACGCCGAGCGCTATGCCCGGCGGACCTCGGTCGAGGCCCGGCGGGACGGCGACATGATCGAGATCACCGTCGACGACGACGGCCCCGGCATCCCGGAAGCCGAGCGCGAGGCGGTGTTCCGGCCGTTCTACCGCCTGGAGGGATCGCGCAACCCGGGCACCGGCGGCGTCGGCCTGGGCCTGGCCATCGCCCGCGACACCGTGCGCAGCCAGGGCGGCGACGTCACCCTGGGCGAGGCCCCGGCCGGCGGCCTGCGCGCCACCGTGCGCCTGCCCGTGTAACGAAAACGGCGGCCCCGAAGGGCCGCCGTTCCATTCATGGCTTCCTGAAGGTGCAGCGGATCAGGCCGCCAATTTCCGGCGCCGTCGCAGCGCGCCCAGGCCCAACAGGCCGAGGCCGAACAGGCCCAGGGCCGCCGGTTCCGGGACGTCCGTGTTGGTTTCCAACTCGATCGATGTGTCGATCCGGAAGGTTGAGGCCGAGGTGTGCCGTTCGGCGAAGAACAGATCGAAATCGTAGGTATTGCCGATGGTCAGGCCGAGAGTGGTCACGTCAACCGAGCCGGACAGGGCGCCATGCACGCCGCCCAGGTCGATCACCAGTTCGTCGTCGATGAACACCCACAGATCGTCATCGCCGGTGAAGCTGAACGTCTCGTCGCCCTGATAGGTGAACTCGGTGTGCAGTTCCAGGGTGAAGTGGTAGTTGTGCACCCGCCCCTGGTTGCCGAACAACTCCCCGTCGATGGGGAAGAAGGCGCCGTCGGTGAAGGTATAGACGTCCGGATCGACGGTAATCGTGTTGTCCAGGGTCAGGGTCTTGGTGGTGGTCATGTTGACGCTGGCGTCGTCGTTGTACCACTGGTCGAAGGCGGCCGCGCCATGGGTCGTCGGATTGCCCGTCGTGCCGGCATAGACGGGATTCTTGTCACCGCCCAAGGTGGTTTCGACAATTCCATAGTCGATGGCGATGCCATTCTCGAAATCGGCATGGGTGTCGTTGAAGTCGCGGACGGTGACGTCGAGTTCGATGGTCGCGGCGGTCGCGGGCGACAGATCGGCGACGCCAAGGACCGGTACGGCAAGGGCGAGGGCGGCGGTGCCGGCGAGCATCCGTTTCGGCCATGGTCTGGTCCGGGCTCTGGGCATGATCTCTTTCCTCGACAAATCGGCTGCGGTTTCCGCCGCGATTGTCATAAGCTATGCAAGTGTCATGCCAACTTTGCCGAAGTGAATAAAATCAACGCCTTAGCGGTCATACGCCGCTCGAAATTGTAAAGAACGTGTAAATATTTTCGACAGATGGCCGGGCCGGTGGTGCCCTAGAACAACCGGCCGCCGTTGGGAACCGGACGGTTGGGTTCGATCAGCACCACGGCGCCGCTGTCGTCCGGGAAGCCCAGCACCAGGATCTCCGACATGAACTTGCCGATCTGCTTGGCCGGGAAGTTGATCACGGCGGCGACCTGCCGCCCGACCAGGTCCTCCGGCGTGTAGTGATCGGTCAACTGCGCTGCGGTCTTGCGTTCGCCGATCTCCGGCCCGAAGTCCACGAACAGCTTGTAGGAGGGGTTGCGCGCCTCCGGGTACGGCTCGGCGCCGATCACCGTGCCGACGCGGATGTCGACCTTCAGGAAGTCGTCGAAACCGATCTCGGCCATGGCCTCGCTCCGGTGCTTGTCCGGCAGGTAGCGGGTTGCTAGGTAGGTTCAGGCTTCCGCCGCCTCGGCCTCGTCGCCGTCGCCCTCGCGGCGGCGCCAGCCGGCCAGGCCGCGCGGCCCCCGGCGCAGGGCGCCGACCAGGGCGTCGGCCCGGCCCAGTGCCTTGTCCAGGGCGGCCATGGTGTGGGCCAAATCCTCACCCTCGTCGCCGAACCAGACCCGCAGCACGGACAGATAGATCAGGCCCAGGCCCTTGACCTGCAACGGCTCCAGCGCGCCCCAAGGCTCCACCCGGGCGGCCACCAGCATCCATTCCAGGCTGCGCCGCAACGGGCCGGCGGCCAGGCAGGCCATGGCCGGCGGATCGCGGGGCAGATCCCGCGCCACCGCCGCCAGGCCCTCGCGATAGGGGGCGAGGGCGTCCAGCCGCCGCATGATTACGTCGAACAGGCGGTCGCGGACCGGCTCGTCGGCGATGCCCGGGTCGCTGCCGGCCAGGACGATTTCGTCGACCATCCGGCCCAGGCCGGCCAGGATCGCCAGTTTCGAGCCGAAAAGCTGCCGCAGTTCCGCCAGGCTCAGGCCGGCCTCGTCGGCGATGTCGGCCATGGTGGTGTCCGACCAGCCCTGCACTGCCGCCAGCCGCATCGCCGCGTCGATGGCCAGGCCGTTGGGATCCGCCGGTTGCGCCTTTTTCTTGCCGCCGCGCTTGGCTGCTTTCTTTGCCGCCATGTCGTTTGCCCCTTCCACCTCATATGATACCGGCCCGCCGGGCACCCCGGCAACGGTGTTGGCTATCGCCGCGCCGGGCGGGGGCCGCTATGCTGCGCCTCTCGCGGCCGGCGCCGCCGGCCGTTCCCGGTGATTGATATATAGGAAGTCCGGATGCAAATAGCGGTAGATCGCCTGACCGAGTTGGGCCAGGCCATCGTTCATCATGGCGGCGCCGAGGCGGCCGAGGCGGCCCAGGTGACCCACTACCTGATCGACGCCAACCTGGCCGGCCACGACAGCCACGGCATCGGCATGCTGCCGGCCTACATGCTGGGTATTCGCGAGGGGGCGCTGGTGCCGGGCGCCGAAATCAGCGTCGAAAACGACCGCGGGCCGTTCCTGCTGATCGACGGCAACGCCGGTTTCGGCCAAGTGATCGCCAAACAGGCCATGGAACTGGCCATCGCCCGGGCCAAGGATTTGGGCATCGCCGTGATGGGTCTGAAGAACTCCTACCATATCGGCCGGGTCGGCGCCTGGGGCGAGATGGCGGCGGCCGAGGGCTTCATCTCGATCCACTACGTCAACGCCCATTCGCCGAATTCCCTGGTCGCGCCCCATGGCGGCACGGACTCCCGCTTCACCACCAACCCCTATTGCACCGCCCTGCCGGCCACCAACGGGCCGCCGGTCGTGCTCGACATGGCGACCAGCAAGGTGGCCATGGGCAAGGTGCGGGTGGCCCACAACAAGGGCGTCGAGGTGCCGCCCGACTGCCTGATCGACCACATGGGCAACCCGACCAACGACCCCGGCGTGATGTTCGCCGAGCCCAAGGGCGCCCTGCGCTCCATGGGCCTGCACAAGGGCTATGCCCTGGCGGTGATCTGCGAGGCCCTGGCCGGCGGCTTCACCGGCGGCGGCACCTTCGGCCCGGACAGGGTGGGACCGGGCAAGATCATCAACAACATGCTGACGGTGCTGATCGATCCCGACGCCTTCGGCCAGCGCGCCGCCTTCGAGGCCGAGATCGACCGCTTCACCGAATGGGTCAAGACCTCGCCGCCGGCCCCCGGCGTCGACGAGGTGATGGTGCCGGGCGACCCGGAGCGCAAGGCGCGGGCCGACCGCCTGGCCAACGGCGTGCCGGTCGACGAGCGCACTTTCGAGGAACTGCTGGAAACCTGCGAACTGGTCGGCCTGAGCCGCGACCAGGCGCTGCGCATCGTCGGCAATTGACCGGGCCGTCCCTGACCCTGGTGCTGGGCGGTGCCCGTTCGGGCAAGAGCGCCTTCGCCCAGGCCCGGGCCGAGGCAACCCGGGGCGCCTGCGTCTATCTCGCCACCGCCCGGGCCGGCGATGCCGAGATGGCGGCCCGGATCGCCGCCCATCGACGGCAACGCGGGCCGCGCTGGCGCACGGTGGAGGAACCGTTGGCCCTGGCCGCGGCCCTGCGCCGGGAGGCCGGAGCGGACCGCATCGTGCTGGTCGACTGCCTGACCCTGTGGCTGAGCAACCTGTTGGCGGCCGGGGCCGACATGGCGGTCGAACGGGACGGCCTGGTCGCCGCCTGTGGCGAACTGCCCGGGCCGGTGATCCTGGTCTCCAACGAGGTCGGCCAGGGTATTGTCCCCGATAATGCCCTGGCCCGCCGCTTCATCGACGAGGCCGGCTGGCTGCACCAGCAACTGGCTCGGGTGGCGGGCGAAGTCTTTTTTCTAACCGCCGGGCTGCCGCAACGGCTGAAATAGGGCGGCCGGCTCGGCGGCGCCACGCCATCCGGCGAACCCGCGAGCTTGGTATCACATGATGCCGGGAATAAGCCGCCAGCGTACCCGGGTGAGATAGTCGTCGTAGCCTTCCAGTCCCCGGCGCAGCGTCGCTTCCTCGATCAGCATGCGGGGGAGAAATCCGACCATGATCATGGGGATGGCGGCGAGGGCAAAGGCGGAGGACCCGAACACCAGTCCCAGCCCCACGAATGATGGCACAAGGCCGGCATACATCGGATGGCGGACGAAGCCATAGGGTCCGGTGTCGATGACCCGCTGCTGCCGGTCGTCCTGCACTTCCACCACCGAGGAGGCGAAGGTGTTTTCATGCATGGTCCACATGACCAGGGCCATGCCGAGGGCGAAAAGCACCAGCCCCGAGACCAGCGAGACCGCCGCCGGCAATGCCGGCAACAAATGCAGATGGTGCACGTCGACGGCGGCGCCGACGAACCAGCCGAACAACAGCAGAATGATCAGCGCGGTGGCGACCTTGTCGGCCAGGGGATTGCCGCCGGGGAATGACGTGCGCTTGCGCAGCAGATCCGGGTCGTGCTTCAGGAACCAAAGCCCGCTCACAAGCTGCGTTCCCCACAGTACGCCGATCGCCAGCCAGCCGCGCGGCCAGTCGAGCGAGCCGGTCAGCAACCAGACAGGCCCGATCGCCAGCAGGCCGTAAAGCACCGCCGCGATCGCCAGTCCGACGATAGTACGCACAACCAACATCGTTCCCCTCCGACACCATTGCTACCGCCAACCATAGATTTGCAGGACGCCGTCGGATTTCAATGTCTCATCGGCGTATGCTGCGGTGCTACCTGCCCAATCAATGGTTCAGCCCGCCGTCGATTCCTCGAGACTGACCCGGCGCAGGTATTTCTTGCCGATCCTCAGGGCCTTGGCAGGGAAGTGTTCGGCCAGCAGGCCGATGCCGTAAAGCAGGTATTCGCCGTCGACATAGGCGTTTGGCGCCGTCGGCTTGAGGCTCCAGGGATTTGTCGGGCTGAACAGGGCCGCCTGCAATATTTTCTCGGGATGGCGGCCGTATTTGAAGATGCCGCCGGTGCCGATCAGGTTTTTCGTATCCAGCAGGTTCTTGCCCTGCTGCACCTGGATCGCCCCCACGACGCTGTATTCCTGGCGGAGCGTGCCGGCGTGCCGCTCGACCGCGATGGTCGTGGCCGACTGGGCGAGCATGGCATCGATGCTGAATTCGACCTCGCCGGCGGGAATGTAGCCGACATCCTCCGACAGGGCCCGGGCATGGGCTTGCAGATCCATCGACTGGCCGGCCGCCGATGGGTCGAGTTCCGCCAGTCTGGCCTGGCAGGTCTCCTCGCCGACCATGTCGTGGATCGACGGCGCGTTGTACCTGATGCCCAGATCGCCTTCCACGGTGCGCTTCACCCTGGCTTCGGGCAGTCCCTTGACGATGGTCTGGGCATCGCTGGGACGGCCGTCGTCCACCGAATGGACGTTGGTGGTGGCGCCGCCGACTTCGACCACCAGCAGACTCCCCAGGCCCGGTTCGTCATCGCTGCCGTCGGCCAGCAGGGCGGCCGCGTGCAGCGTTGCCATGGGCGTCGGCACGATGTCCCGGCCGGTGAAGTCCCGCGCCTTGCTCAACCCCTTCGCGTCGGTGATCCGCGTGATGAAGATGTCGCGGATCAGGTCCTGCGCCGGTTCGACCTCCACCTTGTCCAGGCTGGGCAGGACGTTCCTGGCCGTCGCCACGGTTTTTCCCGCCGCTTGCAGGATCTCCCGTACCTGGCCGGTGACCACCCGGTTGCCGGCGACCAGTATCGGGCAATCGATCGTCGAGCCGGCAAGCATGCGGGCATTGTGGATAATCACCGCCTTGTCGCCGCCGTCGGTGCCGCCGGTGAGCAGGATGATGTCGCAGGACGCCCCTTCGACTTCGCCGATGATCTCCCGGTCGACCTCGAAACCATGGGCGCAAACCACCTTGGCGCCGGCGCCCAGGGCGGCCCTTCGCGCCGCCTCCAGCGTCAAATCGGGGACCAGGCCGATGGCCGCCATGCGCAGCCCGCCGGCGGCGCTGGAGGAGGCGTATTTGCCTTGGACGTCCCCCTCGTCGAAGCCGCAGTCGCGGCTGAGATCGGCCAGGGCGTTGTCCAGCCCGATGGTGATGTCATGCTCGATGGTGGTCAGGGCCTGGGCCCGTCCCAGGACCTCTTCCCGTTCCAGATCGACGGCGATGATCTTCGTATAGGTGCTCCCGAAATCGATCAGCAGGTGGATATCCATGGTCATCGCCTGCCGTGCATTCAGTCGTTCATGCCCAGATCGCCTTTGAGCGCCGCGATCACCTCCGTCACTTTCACCGTGTTGGGATAGACCCGGTCAAAGCCCATGTCGCCGAACCTCTGTTCGATGGCCGGCCAATTCCTCTCCAGTTCCAGCGGCGCCGCCAGGGTCCCGCCGGCATAAAGAAGGATGTCCTTGAGCCCCGCCTCGATGCATTTGTCCCGCAGGCCCTCGCAGTCCAGAATCCCCATGCCGTACATCGAGGAAACCAAAATGGCATCGGCGTTGGTTTCGATGGCGGCATTGACGAAATCCTCCTGCGGCACCACGGCGCCCAGGAAGGTGACCTCGAATCCGGCTTCCGTGAGGGCCTTCTGCAGGACCCAGGCGCCGATCATATGGGCATCGGCCCCGATGGTGCCGATGACGATGTTTCCACTCAACATGTCGGCCTCTCGATGTTTCGCCGGGTCCTTAGCCATCGCCCAACGCCTGGCCCTCGGCGGCCAGGCTGGCCGCCATTTCGGCGAGGTTCCGCTGATCCACCTTGTCGCCGACGGTCGGCAGCGCCTCGAGGATAATCAGCCGCTCGGGCACCTTATAGTAGGCAAAACCCTGGTCCAGGAGATACCGGCGCAGGGGCTCGAGCTCGACGGTGCGGCCGGTCTTGGGAACCACGCAGGCGCAGACCCGTTCGCCCAGGATCGGGTCGGGCACGGGCACCACCGCCACCTGGTCGATATCCAAATGGGTCCGCAGCAAGGTCTCGATCTCGACCGGGATCACCTTCTCGCCGCCCCGCACGATGACGTTCTTCATCCGTCCGATGATCGAATAGTTGCCTTGATCATCCAGGCGCGCCAGATCGCCGGTCTGAAACCAGCCGTCGATCCAGCTGTCGTGGCCCGCGGCGCCCAGATAGCCGCCGGCGCAGCACGGACCGCGACCGATCAAGTGGCCGGTTTCACCCTTGGGCACGTCCGCGCCATCGGCATCGACGAGGCGGAATTCGGTGCCGCCGCGGGGCTTGCCGACGGTGCGCCGGCGAACCTCCGGCGGATCGGCGGGTAGGGCGCAGGCCCAGCCACCGAAATCCGCGCCGCCATAGGTGGAGACGACGGGTGCGCCAGTGGCGGTCTCGAGCTCCTCGGCCAGGGAGGCGGGCATCACCGCACCCGAGGTGTACCAAATGCGGACGCTGGCGGTGCCGACGCCATCGAGGCCGGGCGCCAGCATGGCCAACTGGGCCGGCGTGGCGCAGACCAGGCTTGGCCCCTCGCTCTCGATCAGTTCCAGCGCCCGCTCGGTCGAGAAAATCGGCATGGTGACGATACTGGCGCCGATCATGGGCGCCCCCAGCCAGGCCGGCCGGGCCGGGCCGGCGCCGTGCGAGAGGACCAGGAAGGTGTCCTCCGGCCGCAAATCCAGGATTTCGATCTGCGCCTCGGCGCGCCGGCTGGCGGCCTCGCCGGTGTAGTGGGCGATCTTCGGAATGCCCTCCGATCCCGACGTCGCCAGCGCATGGACCATCTCGCCCAAGCCCAGCGCCGCCGCCGGCTCCGGTCGCGGTCCTTCGAGACTGGGAAGCCTCTCTTCCGGTAGTGTCAGCCGTTCCGGCGGCTGCTCCAGGCGGCCGCGGATCTCGGCGCATTCGGCGGCGTAATCGCGGCCGCGGAACTGCCCCTTGGAAATCAGCAGGGCCGGGCCGGTGCTTTCGAGGATGGCCGTCAATTCCCGCATGCCCTGGCTGGCCGGCACGGGAATAAAGGGGTGTCCGCCACGTTCGCAGGCGAAGCGCAGCAGGTTCCATTCGACGCAATTGGGCAACCAGGCGACGATGGGCCGGCCGCGGGCGAAACCTTGCGTCGACAACCAGCCGGCGGTGGCGTCCATCCAGGCGGCGGTCTGCCCCCAGGAGAGCCGGAAGCGGTCGTCGGCGAGCGCCGGGGCGGCGGGCCGCTCGAAGCCGTGTCGGGCGACCGCCGCCGTGATGGTCTCCATCAGTCTTTTTCCAGCGCCTCCAGCACGGTGAAATAGTCGCTGTAGGGTGGCGCGTCGAAAATCGGCGGCAGTTCCTCGACGATGCGCACGCTGCAGGGCTCGGTATCCCGGGCGCCGACCACCGAACGCAACCACAACAGCGGCTCGCCCGCGAGGGGCGTTTCGGAAATAACCGCACGCACGGCGATACCCCGATACTTGTGCCGCCCCGGCGTCAGGTCGCGAAGGGTCAGCACCACCTCACGGCCCGAAACGGCGCGCTGGCGATCACGGACGAATGCCTCGTATTCCTGTGCCATGTCCTGCGCTCCTACAGTCCCAGCTTCCGCCAACGCGCGTTCACGCGATCCTGAACATCCTGGGAATACATCGAATCCAGGGTCGCGCGGACCGGTGTCGTCTCGGCCGGCCAGTCCGGCGGCCAGGTGGCGTCGAACGCGACACTGGCCCCCAGCTTACCCAGCCGCTCCTCCTGGCTGTAGGCGGGGGTCAGGGCGTTGGCCCGGCCCTCGTAACGATGAATGTGGGTGCCGCGGTCGGGGTGGCATTTGGTGGAGAAAGCGTGGATTACCGCGGACTGGTTGAAGACGTCCACATCGTCGTCGACGACGATGATCTTGGACATCAGGGCGCGTCGCGCGGTTAGGACTTCGACCACCTGGCGGGCAACCTCGGGGCCGCCCCGGCTGACCGAAACGATCGCCATATGGACGCCGCTTTCCGGCGGAATGTAGACCTCGGACACCGGCACCCCGTGCCGTTCCAGACGCCGGCGGATGGCGATGGCGCCCGAGATCGAAGTCGTCACGGCGCTGGAATCCATGAAGCCGGTGGTGTCGATCGTAAAGATCGGATCGCGGCGGTGGGTGATGGCCGTCACCCGAGCGCAGACGGAATTGCCCATCTCGCCGCTGCGATAGCCCGGATATTCGCCGTACGGTCCTTCCTGGGCGATCTTGTCGGGATAGATCTCGGCCTCGACGACGATCTCGGCGGAGGCCGGGACATAAAGGTCCGAGGTCTCGCACTTGATCAATTCCACCGGACTTTCGCCCAAGCCGCCGGCCAGTTCGACCTCGTCGCCGCCGATGCGGAAGGTCGCCGTGGAGCTCAAATGGCTGGGCTGGTCGGTGCCGATGGCGATGGCGATCGGCATCACTTCGCCCTTTGGCGCGTAGCCGTCCAGCAGCATCTTGCCCAAGTGACTGGTCGGCCGTGGATAGCCGGTCATGTGGCGTTCGTCGTGGATCATGAAGCGATACATGCCCCAGTTCACCCAGCCGCTGTCGCGGTCCTTGGAGACCACCAGATCCCAGGTGCCCAGATAGCGGCCGCCATCGCCGTCATGCACCATGGGCACCGGCAAATCGAAAAGATCGATCTCATCCCGCGGGATGATCACTTCCTTGCAGGCTGAATCGTTGACCAGGATCGGCGGGATGGGGTTCTGCTCGCGCTCGGCATAGATCCTGTAGAGTTCGCGTATCGGCGTATCGGCGGGCAGGCCCAGCGCCACGGCATAGCGCCGCCAGCCGGTCACCGGGTTGGCGAGTACCCGCCAGCCGGCATAGTCCTTGACGTTGTTGAACATGAAGGCGGGGCCGTCGCGCTCGCAACTGAGGCGCCCGATGCCGGCCAACTCCTGGTCCCAATCCACTTCGTCGTCGATGGTCACCAGGTCGCGACTGGCCGCCAACGCCTCGGTGAACTCCCTGAGATCCTTATGTGCCATGTTTCGCCTTTCCTCCTTGGCCGGGAACGTTGTTGTTTCCCGAATTGTGTACGAATTGCTCGAAAGAAGACACTTGTCCCGGCTGGCGGCGGGCGATGACCCTCACGGCAGGATCGAGGCGAACTGGATATCTTCGACCACCATGTCGAAGTCCGCCTGGCGGCCGTCGCGCTGCTCGCGCTCGGCGATCTTTTCGCGATGGTAGTCCTTCACCTCCCTGGGCAGGGGGATATCGCCGGTCTCCAGATAGCGGACGGCGTTTTCCGCATCCCGTACCAGCAGGACCTTGCCGTTGCTGTGCTTCCACGGCGTCACCATGGTATCGACCCAGCCGGCCTCGACGCCGGCGCACAGACCGATGGCGATGTCGCCGTCGCCGATCTCCAGGCATTTCTCCATCAGCGTCCTGACCTCCAACTCGATCATCGCCTCTTCCTGACGGAGTTCGTCGTTATCGGGCAGCTTCTGGGTGCTCATCAGGGTCAGCATGTGCCGCGCCAGCCTGACCGACTTCGCCATGCCTTCCTTGGTCGGCGTGGCCAGTGCCTCGTCCTGGCATTTCAGGATGACGCCCGGGAAGCCGCCCATCACCGGAATGATGGTATTCCAGGCGATCATCGCGTTGGCTTCCTCCTCGCCGGGCGCCCAGGCGCCCAGGAAGGGGAAACTGCCGGTGAAGAACTCGACGTCGGCGTAGCCGAAGCGCCGGCAGTATTCGTAACAGAGCCTCTCGGTGACCCGGATCATGGCGATGTCCTGCACCAGGTTCATGTTCAGGCCGTGGGAGAGGAACTGATATTTCACGCCCTGTTCGGCCGCCAGCAGGGCCTCCGAGACATGCACGAAGCAGTGGAAGCCGGCGCTGTCGTAGCCCGTCAGGTGGGAGGGGTTCCACGGACATTGCGGCACGCCCTTTTCCGTGTAGATGCCGGACAATCGGGCATTGTACTGCATCAGCCTGATTTCCTCGGCCAGGGGGATGTCCTTGGCGTGGGCGATGCATTCCTGCAGGGAGGACACCGAATTCGAGGTCCAGCCGGCAGCCAGGACGATTTCCGATGCCAGGCGGGCGTCCTCGTCGCAGGTGACGAAATGGATCGGCAGCCGCGTTGCCTCGGTTATCTTCCGCGCCTCTTCCACGCCATAGTTGACCACGGGCCAGCCGTTGAGCATGGACATGCCTTCCTTCCGGCTGCGCTCGATGCCGGCGGCGGCGCTGCGGTAGTCGTTCTTTCGCGTGTAGGAGTCGGAATAGAGGGTCCAGGTCCCATCGGGCACCAGATCCGTTTCGCCCTCCACGTACGTGATCCCCTCGATCATGTATTCGGTCAGGGCGCGGCCGAATTGCGGGATCAGGATGTGCTTGCCGCTGTCCTTCGCCGCCTTCAGCCCCAGTGCGTGGTTCTTGCCCCGGGACAATTCGCCGGCCGCGGCGATGCATTCATCCAGGTCGGCGATGTCCTTGCCGGTCTCCCACTGGGGCAGCACCTCCTCGTCGCGGATCTTGAAGAACTGCTCGTCGGAAAACTTCCTGTTGAAGGTCTTTTCGCTCATTTTCACCACCTGGTAGGGCCTCCCGGAGAGGGTGCTTCAGGCTGAACCAACCACCCCGGGCGTGAAGTGTTCCTTCGCCGACCTTGCCAATCTAGCATGTTGCCATGCCGGCACAATTGTCGACGCAGGCGTCATTTGAACGGCGGGTTGTTCGAAGGCTAGTATGGTGCACCCGCAATCGTGGTGTCGCCATGCCTCCCGGAACGTGGCGGCGCACCGGCGGGAACAGCCTACGAGGGCGAGATGAGCGGCGAGACTTTCAGCAATACCATCGGCAAGGAACGCGGCGTCGAGATCTTCGGCGGCGGCGAGCGAGCGCCCCGGCGGCCGCGCCCGGCCCTGACCATCAAGGAGGCGGCGCGGGAAACCCCGGTGTTCGCCGAGACCGACGTGCTGGTGGTGGGCGGCGGGCCATCCGGCACGGCGGCGGCGATCGCCGCCGGGCGCCTGGGCGCCGAGGTCATGCTGGTCGAGCGCTACAACCATCTCGGCGGGCTGTCGACCGGTGGCCTGGTGATCTGGATCGACCGGATGTCGGATTGGAGCGGCCGTCAGGTCATCGCCGGCATCGCCAACGATATTTCCGAGCGCCTGCCCACGGAGGCGGTACAGGGCCCGGGCCGGGCCGACTGGGGCTCCAAGGATGCCGCCACCGCCGCCTATTGGGCCCAGCGCACGGCTGCCTTCCACGGCATCGTCACCTGGTCGCCGACCGTCGACCCGGAGGCGCTGAAGACCCTGTCGATGCAGATGACCCTGGAGCAGAAGGTGCGGCTGACCTTCCATGCCTGGGCCGTCGAGCCGATCGTCGAGGACGGCGCCATGCGCGGCGCCATCTTCGAAAGCAAGGAGGGCCGCCGGGCGATACTGGCGAAGACCGTCGTCGACACCACCGGCGATGCCGACCTGCTGGCCCGTGCCGGCCTGTCGTTCGAGAGCGACATCGCCGAGGATGACATCCACCACTGCGTCAACACCGCCTTCATGCTCGGCGGCGTCGACATGGAGCGCTGGCTGGCCTTCCGCGGCGACGACCCGCAAGGCTTCAAGGATTTCATGGCGCGTGGCCGCGAACGGCTGAATTTCTTCGAGAAGCCGTTCGTCTCCTGGCGCAACGACGTGGCCCTGTTCATGGGGCCGCGGCTGTCCGGCTACAGCGCCATCGACGTCGAGGACCTGAGCGAGGTCGAGGTCCGCTCGCGCCAGCTCACCGTCGGCCATGTCGAGATGTATCGCGAGGCGGCGCCGGGTTTCGAGGACGCCTTCCTGATGCTTGGCGCGCCGCAGATCGGCGTGCGCCACAGCCGCCGCCTGGTCGGCCACGGCAAGGTGACCCGGGCGCAGTGGGACGAGGGCAAGGTCTGGGACGACGAGATCGGCGTCTCGACCTCGCTGTCGCCGAAGTTCCCCAACATCTCGGTGCCCTACGGCGCGCTGGTGCCGGTGGGCATCGACGGCGTGCTGGCGGCCGGCCGTCACATCGCCTGCGACACCAACTCGCATTCCTTCCTGCGCGAGGTGCCGCAATGCTGGATGACGGGCCACGCGGCCGGTGTCGCCGCCGCCCTGGCGGCGGGTTCGGGGACGCGGCCGCGCCAGCTCGATCCGCGGCTGGTCCAGCAGGAACTGCTGCGCCAGGGCGCCTATCTGTCGCCGTCGATCGAGGCGGCGGCGAAGTCGGCCGCACGCGCGGCCGAGTAGCCGACGGCGCTTCAGGGTCACGATGAGATTGCCGGGTCAAGCCCGGCAATGACGAATAGGTTATTAATTTCAATAAGTTATGTCATGCCCGGACTTGATCCGGGCATCCATTGGCGGCGGTGCCTCAGGGTTTCTTGTAGCGGGCGTACTTTTTCAGGTAGGCGATGATCTTGCCGCGGGTTGGCTGCTTGACTTTCAGGTACATGGTCGAGCCGCGGACGAATTCCTGGCTGCTGGTGAGCCAGGTATCGAGGGCGTCCTCGTCCCAGACCCATCCCGTCGCCAGCTCCCTGAAGGCCCGGGAATAGGGATAGCCCTCGATGCTGCCGGCCGGACGCAGGTAGATGCCGCTCAGGTTCGGCCCCAGGGGCAGGGTCACCGCCGGGACGTAGAGGTTTTCCGGCCGCCAGGACAGCTTGTCCTCCTGGATCAGGCCGTGGCACTTGGAACAGACCTTGGCGTACAGCGTCCGGGCCTCGTCATCCCCTTCAGCAAGGGCCGGCAGTGCCGCCAGCGACCACGCCGACAGCAACAACAGCCCCGCGAGCCCGTGCATGGCATGCCCCAGATGCTTCATGTGTCGTTTCGCGTCGCCCATCTGCGTCGGTGCGGGCGGGCGAAGACGCGCCGTCTTCGCCCGCCCCGAGACGTCGAGCCGGCCGTCAGGCCGGCTGCTTGGCGATGTAGCCGCAGGCGGCGTTCGGGATCAGTCCGCCGGCAAGCTGGTAGCGTTCCTTGATCTCGCCGAACTTCTCCGGTGCCAGGGGCGCGTAATCGGCCTTGCGGGTGGTCAGATCAAGGTTGTACAGCCGGGCCGAGTTGTAGCCGAAGATCGCGTTCTTGGCGGCGGAGGTGGCGCCGCCCAGGGCCGCGAAGCCGTGTTTCTTCCGCATGTCCTCGGGGATCTCCAGCCGCCGCAACGCCTCGATCTGCCACTGCGGCGAGCCGTACCACAGGGAGTCCGTCCCCCAGCAGACGTGGTCGGCGCCCATGTGTTTGATGTAGGTGCCCAAGAGCGCCGCCGCGAAGCGCGGATTGGCCGTGGCCGAAACGGCGAAGCTGGTGCCGAGTTCGGCGTAGACGTTGCTGACGCCGTGCTCCTGCGGCACCCGCGCCAGATCGCTGGCCCAGGCGATCTCGCCGGTCTGTTCGAATTCGGCCAGGGCCTTCTCGGGCGGTTCCAGGAACGGCCGCAGGCAGCCGTGGTAGATGATGAAGTTGAACTGCGGCCAGTCCTTGGCCACCTTCGGCAGATCCCACGGCGTCTGATAGCGCCAGACATCGGGCCAGCTCTTCTCGTAGTCGGCCGGCATCAGGCCCTTATGGATGCAGATATTGGTGATGCCCGCCTTCTGGGCCTTTTCGTAGAAGGGGTACATCAACTTCTCGTCGTCCAGCCGCCAGGGATACTTGGTACTGGCCGACAACGGATCGCCGATGGTGTAGGCCTTCCAAGAAGCCGGCTTGAGCTCGGCGATGGCGCGATCGACCTCGTCCATCCAACCGTCCTGACCCGGCGTGATCACGAAATGACCCAGCATTCGCCGCGAGCCGGCGACGCTGTTGATCATGTCGACGGCTTCCCGGATCTGATCGTTGGGCAACAGCCACCAGTCGGGATCGTCGAACGGCGCGCCGCTGAGCAGGGCCACCTTGGTGTCGCTGTTGAAGAAGATCTGGCGGATGTAGCTCTCGAACTTGTAGTAGGCCAGGGTGAGCTGTTCCGGTTTCAGGTCCGGGTTCCAGTTCTGCGCCGCGAACTGGCCCAGGCCCAGCAGACCCTCCTGCTTGAAGTCGTCGTGCACGAAGTGGGTCTGATCATCGAAGATGAACTGATGCGCCAGCCCATTGGCTCTGGCCAGGGTCATTTCGCGGTTCGCGGCCTCGGCCTCCGATACCTGGAAGACCGGGCCGAACACCTCGTTCATGGCCACGAAGGCGGCGGCCAGACCGCAGGCGCTGCGCAGGAAGCCGCGCCGGTCCAGGCCCTGTTTGCGGCCGTGCTGGTCGGCCAGCTCGGCCAGTCGGCCTTCGACCTGCCTTTGCTTGGCTGTTTGCGGTAGTGGATTGAACTCGCCGTTGGAAACGATCTGCGTCGGTACCGGGGATTCGAACCCGTCCTGTATGGAATCGAGTTCCGCGAATTCCCGGTCACTCAAATACGTACCCATGTCGGTACCTCCC
>JASLMH010000300.1 GCA_030746635.1 Alphaproteobacteria bacterium
CTGCTGCAGCGTCATCGCGGTCATCGCCGCCATTGCCGGTGTCCGCGCCGGCATCTGAATGATTCCGGTGCCGACCTTGATCCTGCTGGTCTGGGCCAGGATCCAGGCAGCCGGACTGATGGCGTCGGAGCCCCAGGCCTCCGAGGTCCAGACGCTGTCGAAGCCCAACGCCTCGGCCTCCCTGATCAACTCCATGTCGATGGTGAACTTGGCACCATGGGTGCCCAGGATCAGTCCCAGTTTCACGACGTCTTCCTCTTCCTTGGGTAAATGCTTCGGCGCTGCCTTGGCGGGCAATGTATCGCCTGTCGACAGGGCCGCCTAGTGGGTACTAGTTTAGTCGGTCTCTGGCGCGCGAGGGAAAGGCGAAACCATGCAATTCGGCCTGATGATCATGACTCGGGGCCCCGGCCGGGACGGCGCGGGTCTGCTGGCCATGGCCCAGGCGGCCGAGTCCGGCGGCCTGGATTACCTGGCCGTCAACGACCACGTGTTGGTGCCGGGCGATATCGACTCGCGCTATCCCTACAGCGACGACGGCGTCTGGGCCGGCGCCGCCGCCGGCGAATGCCTGGAAACCGTCACCGCGACCGCCTTCATCGCCGCCGCCACCTCACGGATCCGGCTGCTGACCTCGGTGATGGTGGTGCCGCACCGGCCGGCCGCCCTGGCGGCGAAAATGCTGACCACGGTGGAAGTATTGTCGAACGGGCGACTGACCGTGGGCTGCGGCGCCGGCTGGCTGCGCGAAGAGTTCCAGGCGCTGGGCCTGCCGCCGTTCGCCGAACGCGGCAAGGTCACGGATGAGTACATTGCCGCCTTCCGCGAGCTTTGGACCGCCGAAAAGCCGAATTTCTCGGGCGAATACGTGCGCTTTTCCGACGTGGTGTTCGAGCCCAAGCCGCTGCAGAAGCCGCATCCGCCGGTGTGGATCGGCGGTGAAAGTCCACCCGCGATCCGCCGGGCGGCACGCCTGGGCGACGGCTGGTATCCGGCCAGCCACAACCCTGGTTTCCCGCTTGACACGCCGGGCCGCTATGCCGAGGCGCTGAAACGGCTACACGAGGAGGCCGACAAACAGGGCCGCGATCCACGGGCCATCCATCGCGCCTATTTCGCCATCCGGCCCCTGGAAACCACAAGCCAGACCGAGGACGGCGTCCGCCGTCCCCTGTCGGGCGCGCCGTCCGAGGTGGCCGAGGACATTGCCGCCTTCGCCGAGCGCGACGTGGAAACCATCATCTTCAACATCATCGCCCCCGAACTCGACCAGGTGGTCGACCGGGTGAACTGGCTGACCGGCGAGGTATTGCCGCTGATCCTCAAGTAATCAGGAGCGTCCATGAATTCGGCCAAATACCAGATCGCCGTGATCGGCGGCACCGGCGCCCTGG
>JASLMH010000301.1 GCA_030746635.1 Alphaproteobacteria bacterium
GTTTGAAGGATGCCGACGACGACGAGGTGCGGCGTGCCTGCGAGGCGTTGCTGCCGCTGGCCCACGACCACGATGTCGCCTTGCTGGTCAATGACCGGCCGGACCTGGCGGCGGAAATGGGTGCCGATGGTTGTCACGTGGGCCAGCAGGACGCGCCCTACCGGCAGGCCCGCGACATCCTGGGGCCCGACCGCATCGTCGGCGTGACCTGCCACGATTCCCGCCATCTCGCCATGGAGGCGGGCGATGCCGGCGCCGACTACGTGGCCTTCGGCGCCTTTTTCGCCACCGGCACCAAGCAGGCCAAGGCCGCCGCCGACATCGAGATCCTGCGCTGGTGGTCGCCGATCTTCGAAATACCCTGCGTCGCCATTGGCGGCATCACGGTGGCCAACTGCCCACCCCTGGTCGCCGCCGGCGCCGATTTCCTGGCCGTGGTTGCCGGAGTATGGGACTATGCCGACGGTCCGGCGGCGGCGGTGCGGGATTTCAACGCTGCCATCGCCCGGTCGCCGCGAAACGGCACCGAAGGTGGATGAAACATTGCGTGGCGAGAGACTGACCGTTGGTCTGATCGAAACCGGCCTGAGCGTTTCCGGCATGACCGCCGTGCTGACGCCGCTGGCGCTGTGGGTCGCCTGGTCGGAATTGGTTTTCTACGCCACCCTGGTGATCGGCGGCGCTGCCTTCCTGGTCTTCTGGTTCCTGGCCTGGATGCTGTCGCGCTTGCCCCACGAACGGCCGGCCGCGGCGGACCCGGCGGGCAGCGAATTACTGCACAGCCGCGGCGTCGATTGGGACGCGCTGCAGGAAGATGACGCGGCCACCAAGCGCCAGCAACGATCGTTGCGGAACGAGGCCCTGCGGAACCTACGCCTGACATTGCAAACGGCGACACTGCTTATCCTGTTGGGGCTGACCCTGCTCGCCCTGGCCTGGCGGCTGGCGGTCCATTTTCTCTAGCGCACGTCCCGTTTGATTGGATTCACCGGGCCACCCGCTCCCCCGTCCCAACCACCCATAGATGGTACCCTCGGGGTGGTTGGGACGGGGGAGCGGGTG
>JASLMH010000302.1 GCA_030746635.1 Alphaproteobacteria bacterium
GCGCCAGAGATACGGGAATATATGCCATAAATAGAAACACCGGCGACCTGCGCATCACTGCCGCCGGACCGGTGACGGGAACCCTTCACGACGGCATCCAAGCCTGGCAACAGGGCGCGGATTTGACGATTTCGACGGCGGCGGTCACGGGCGGGCGCCATGGCATCTATGCCGGCACCAGTGGCTTCGGTTCCGACACCCTGACGGTGACCGCGGCCGGCGCCATCACCGGCGGCACCGGCGACGGCATTCACGCCTTGACGGACACATTAACGGTGGAGGCGACAAGAGTTACCGGCGACACGAACGGCATTTATGCCCGCAACGCCGGCAGCGGCCCGCTGTCGGTGACCGTGTCGGTCGCCGGCGACGTCACCGGCCAGGCCGGCGACGGCATCAGCGCCCTGAACAGTGCCACCGGCCCGGGCAGCGGGCTGCTGATCGGCCAGGCGGCGGGCAGCACCGCCACCGGCGCGGTGCACGGCATCGACGCCGACAACGCCGGCGGCGCCCTGACCATCAATGCGTATGGCAGCGCCAGCGGCGGCACGGGCGACGGCATCCGCGCGGTCAATCAGGCCGGCGCCAGCGGCCTGACCATCACCGCCAACAACGCCGAAGGCGGCGCGAGCGGCATCCGTGCCCTCAATCAGGGCTCCGGCGCCCTCAGCATCACCGCCACCGGCCAGGTAATGGGATCGGGAACCGGGCAGGCAAGGTCGTCCGCCGGGGCCGACGGTGGGATTGTCGCCCGCAACAGCAACGCCAATGCCACGGATCTGACGATCGACGCCAGCGGCCAAGTCACCGGCGCTGGAGGGTATGGCATCTATGCCCGCAACGATGGCACCGGCGACCTGCGCGTTACCACCACCGGCCAGGTGACCGGGTGGGTC
>JASLMH010000303.1 GCA_030746635.1 Alphaproteobacteria bacterium
TCGGCCAAATACCAGATCGCCGTGATCGGCGGCACCGGCGCCCTGGGCTTCGGCCTGGGCCTGCGCTGGGCCCGGGCCGGCCATCGGATCATCATCGGTTCGCGGGCCCAGGATAGCGCCGATCGTGCGGTCGAGCGGATGCGTGGCCTACTGCCCGAGGCCCGGGTCAGCGGCTTGGAAAACGGCCCGGCGGCGGCGGCGGCGGAAATCGTCGTGCTCACCGTGCCCTATGCCAACCATGCGCCGATGCTGGCGGCGGTGCACGACGGCGCCCAAGGCAAGATCCTGGTCGACGTCACCGTGCCGCTGCAGCCGCCCAAGGTGCGCACCGTGCACCTGCCGCCCGAGGGCTCCGCCGCCAAGGCGGCGCAGATCGCCTTGGGCGAGGCGGTGCGCGTGGTTTCGGCCTTTCAGAACGTCGCGGCCGACCACTTGGCCGAGTTGGACCACGGCATCGATTGCGACATCCTGGTCTGCGGCAACGATCCGGACGCCCGCGCGTTGGTGGTCGGCCTGGCCGAGGACGCCGGCATGCGGGCCTGGCAGGCCGGACGGATCGACAATTCGGTGGTGGCGGAAGCCCTGACATCGACCCTGATCTTCATAAACAACCGCTACAAGATCGCCGGCGCCGGCATCCGGATCAGCGGCACCCCCGGCTCCGCCGGCGGTGCCGACAACTAGGCTTGACCGGAAGCGGCGACGGGCCGGCGTGAACGCCATGAAGACTTCGCGGTTGCAACTGATCGCCTTACCGGACCTGCCAATGGTGCGGCCGGGCGACGACCTGGCC
>JASLMH010000304.1 GCA_030746635.1 Alphaproteobacteria bacterium
TGCCATCGATTCTGCGAACCATCACTTATTGCTGTGCGTTAATGCTGGCGATGCTGGGCTTCGCGTCCACCTCGCTCGCAGCAATTGTATTGGAGAGTGAACCAAACGATTTTACACCTATCGCTCAGAACATCGACGCATTCTTCGATCTGGCGTACGACGTCAATATAGAGAACACGGCATTGGTCAACACGTCGACAAGCATTCCCCACGCCGAAATTCATGGCACCGGTGACGGTACCTTGGATTATTACTCGTTCTATGTTGGGACACCTCTCTCGAAAGGTATTTTCGACATAGACTGTGGGTATGGCGGTTGCTCAACCGGCGACTTCAATAGCCGTCTGTCGCTTTTTACCCTGCCGCCCGGCGGTGCATTGTGGGCCAACGTAGCCACATACGCCCCTACTATCGATACGGGGAGTTTTGACCTTGGCGGATACACAATTGATGGCTTCATCCAGTATACCTTCACGACGCCCGGCTACTACGTCCTCGAGGTAAAAGAAGACGGGTCTAGCTACGTTCCTGCAGGCGCAGATTACGTACTGAACGTCTCGATAGAAAACCACGCGGTGAGCGGATCCGGGGAGGTTCCGGAACCCGCCACTCTGAGCCTATTCGGCCTGGGTCTGCTGGGCCTCGGCGCGGCAAGACGCAGAAACAGAAAGGCCTGAGCTACCCTCACCTCGGGTTGTTCGAAGCGGCGGTCCTTCGGGGCCGCCGTTTTCGCTTGGGTGGTTGTCCGCGAAGGCAGC
>JASLMH010000305.1 GCA_030746635.1 Alphaproteobacteria bacterium
TCGCCCTGCGAACCGCGCCTACCCACGGGGCCTGGAGGGCCGGTCAAATGGTTCAGATTACCCGCGACATGCTCTAGTCCGGCGCCAGGCTGGGCGCCACCACGTCGAACATCAGGGAGAAATCGTCGAGCATTTCAAAAAGTTGCTCGACCACCGCCACATCGCCCTCGATCTCCATATCGCCGGCGGCCAGCGCCGCCGCCACGCCCGTCTCACGCACATTCACGGCCACCAGCACGTCACGGCTGACCCGCACGGAGGCGTTCGCATCGTCCGCCACCTCTTCCAGCACCTGGGTCATGGTGCAATTTTGTAGATTCATCACCAGGCGTTCATCGATGTCGCTCAGATGCCAGTTGACCCGCCAATGCAGGCCGGCGGCCTTGTCCGCGTTCAAGCGTATGGCCATGAAATCAAACAGCGCCCCGGCGGTCAGCGCGGTCAGGGTATCCGGGCTGAGTATCCGCCGCGGCGGCAGCTTGGCCAGGCCCTGGCGCAATTCCTGAGCGCCGTACAGGTAGGCGTTGCGCCAGGTCGCGCTTTCCGCCTGATAACCGAGCTGTTCAAAGGCATCCGCCAACAGACCCCGCCCCGCCAGATTTTCCGGTTCCGCAAACGCCAGATGGCTCAACACCTGAGCCACCCAGCGGTATTCGCCAG
>JASLMH010000306.1 GCA_030746635.1 Alphaproteobacteria bacterium
TGTCAGGCCGACAGGGGGCGTCGCGGCGCTTGCCCGATGCCCCACATCGCGCGGCGCGGCTCTCCTTCCCTGTCGGCCTGACAGCGCCGCGCAGGCCATGACCAGGGAGAGAAATGCGGGCTACGCTGCCGTTGGCTTGAGGCCGCCGCGGGCGAAACGGGCCAAATAATCGGGCAACACAGTGCCAATGGGCGTCGGTGTGATGCCAAGTTCGGGCAGGTTCGCTATGCCTTCGCCCACCACGTTGTCGACTTCCAGCAGTCTGAGTTGATCGCGGGTGAGCAGCGGTGTCGGCATGAATTCGAGAAAGAACGCCTTCAAGCGGGCCAGCGCGAAAGGCAGCGGCACCAGCAGCGCCTGGCGCCCGGTGTGGGCCAACACCAGTTCCATGATCTGGCGATAGCTCAAGACCTCAGGTCCGCCAAGCTCGAAGATACCGCCGCTGCCTTGGGTCACGATGCGCACTACCGCCTCGGCCACGTCGCCAACGTAGACAGGCTGGAAAAGCGTGTTTCCGGCGTCGAAGGGGCTGGGGCCAAACAGCGGCAGCGCTGGTGACAGGCTGGCCAACAGCGCCAGGCGGTTGAAGAATTCGTCGTCGGGTCCGAAGACCACGCTCGGGCGGATGATGGCGGCGTCGGGGAAGGCCT
>JASLMH010000030.1 GCA_030746635.1 Alphaproteobacteria bacterium
TCTCCTGACCTTCCGGGAAGTTCCGGGTGGCGGCCAGGATCGGCATCAGGAAGCAATCGGCCATGGAAAACGCCTCGCCGCCCAGATAACCCGGCGCCACGGCCGCTTCCAACAGGCCGAACATCTTCGGAAAGCGCTTGATGGCGCGGTCGATCACGGTGCGCACGACGTTGCCGTCGTCGTCCTTGTGGAAGGCGTACTCGACCACGTATTGCCGCATCAGCAATTGGTCGACCGAGGTGGCCGTGGTGGCGATCCAGCGGTTGACCACCGCCGCCGCTCGGGGCTCGGCCGGGATCAGCGCCGGGCCCTCGAAAGCCTCGTCGATGTAGCGGGCGATGGCTTGGGATTCCGCCAGTTCCAGGCCGTCGTGGCGCATCACCGGGATCAGGCCCAGGGGATGGATCGCCTTGACCTCGTCGGAATGGGGCATTGCCTTGTTGTGTTCGTAGTCGACGCCCTTCTCGTGCGCCACCATGCGCACGGTGCGGACGAAGTTGGAGCGGGGAAAGCCGATAATCTCAAGGGTCATGATAACTCTCCTGGCAGCGGGTATTTCGCGGGCGGGGCCGGCCCGACGGCGCACGAACGCCGCCGGCGGCCGGATACCGGTCACCATTCTTCCCACGTCCTGACGGCTTTGGCCAGCCGCCCGGTGATGCCGGGCGGCCGGTTTGCGCCGAGGTGTGGCCAAGCCCGGGAAACCGCTCGGCGACATGCCCAAGGCCCTTTTGCCGAGGGTTTTGAACGTCGCCGATGGGCCGAAAGTCAGGGCCTGAACTGCAATGCGCGGGGCCCCAGTCGGCCCGGTTGCGAGACCGTCCGGTAGGCGGTCTCGACCCATTCGCAAATCAGCCGACGGGTATCCCTCGGGTCGACCATCTCTTCGATTTCGAACCTGTTGAGGGGGCCGACCGGCCCGCGCGCGGCTTCGATGCGGGCTTCGATCTCCGCCCGCAGCGCCACGGGATCCTCGGCTTCCGCCAACTGACGTTTGTAGGCCGCTTCGATGCCACCTTCCGGGGGAATGCCGCCGACGTCCGCCGCCGGCCAGGCGACCCGGACGGAAGCCTTTGCCAAGGGCGTTGCGAAGTTGTTGCCGGCAACGCCAAAGCTGCGTCTGGCGAGGACCGTGAAGATTGGCACCCTGACTTGCGCGAAAGCCACCATCCATTCACCCCCCTTGCGGATGGTGCCCGCTATCTCGTGCTCGAGGCCGACCGCGAAACCGGGGTTGTCGACCAGATTGAGAACCGGGACGTGGAAGACATCGCACAAATCGATATGGCGTTTCAGCTTGTCGCAACCATCCGCCGTCATGGCCCCGCCGTTGACGTGCCGGCTGTCCGAGGCAATGACGCCGAGCGGATGCCCGTTGAAGCGTACGAAGCCCGTGATCTGGTCGGCACCCCACAGCGGCCCGATTTCGAAGAACGTTTCCCTGTCCGCCAGCAACCGGATGACCTTGCGCATGTCGAATGTCGATGTGCGGCTGCGCGGAATGAGCGTGAACAGTTCTTCCTCGCGCCGGTCCCACGGGTCGTCCGGGTTCGGCGGCAGCACCGGCGGGGCCTCATGGGCGCTCGAGGGCAGGTAGGAGAGGAACCGACGGGTTATCGCGACCGCGTCCTCCTCGCTCTCCGCCAGGTTGTCGACGGAACCGTTGGTGCAGTGGATGTGCCAGCCGCCAAGCTCTTCCTTGGTGATGTCGTATCCCATGGCATGGCTGACGACCGGCGGTCCCGCGACAAAAAGCTGCGAGATGTCGCGAACCATCACCGAAAAATGGCCAAGCACCGCCTTTGCCGCGCCGATGCCGACGACGCTGCCGAGCAGCATGTTGACGACGGGGACCGTGCACAATTGTTCGGTGTACATTTCGCTGCCGAGATGCCCGGGCAGGAACGAACCGCCGCCGCCGGTGACCCGCGGTCGGCCCGCCTTGATCGCGCCGGCGCTTTCCTTGGCGTCGCTGTCTCCGGATTGCTGCTGCTTCGGCACCATGGTGGCGACGCTGCCGCCGCCCGACGAGCCATCGAGCAGCCGGATCGACGGCGCTTGCAGATCAAGCGACAACTGGTCCAGATAGCGGCTTTTGCTGCCGATGGCACCGTCCGCATGTCCGCCCCGCGAGGTGAAGTCGTCGGCGCAGACAACAGCCGTGCGTCCGGCGATCCTGCCCCAACCGCCGACATGGTTGGCGGGCGTGAAGGCCGCGACGCCGCCGTCCTCGTCGTAGGTGGCGAAGCCGGCGACACTACCGACCTCGCGGAAGGAGTCGTCATCAAGCAGCAGCTCGATGCGTTCCCGGCAGGTCAACTTGCCGCGCGAACGCTGTCTGACCACACCGGGATCCTCGGAACCGGGCGCAAGACGGGCGTTCGCCAGTCGCTGCAGCGTTTCGACTTCCTCAAGCACGGGTGTCCAGGTCTCGTTGACGTCTCGTTTGGCGAGATCGCGCTGCGCGTCGCCGGCATCCGGCGTGATCTCGGCGACGATCTGTCCGGCGACGACATTGTCCCCTTCGCGTACGGATTGGATCGCGGTGATGGTGCCGGAGCAGGGTGCCGTGACCGCGGCTTCCATCTTCATGGCACTGATCACCAGCAGGGTATCGCCGGCCTCGACGCGCATGCTTTCGACGAGAGAGAGCTCCAGGATGCTGCCGGCCATGGGACATTCAAGACCCGTCGCGCTATCGGCCAACTGCAGGGGCGGCAGATTGGATTCGAACTGCGCACGATGCTGTCCGGAACCCGGTGCAATGAGGGCGGCCGCCTGTTGCTTGAGGAAATTGACCGCCTCGCCCCCGGTATGCCGCGCGCCCGCCTCCGACAGATCCGGGTGCTCGGCCATCAGGGTGGTTCGGGCGTCGCCGTCGCCGACCTCCGGTTTCTCCAGAATGGCCCGCAGTTGCATCAGGTTGGTCGGCAAGCCGCCGATATGGAATTCGTCCAAGGCGGCGAGTGCCCGCTCCACGGCCGAGGCAAGCGTGCCGCCGGAATTGGACGTACAGATCAGTTTGGCCAGCAACGGGTCGAATTGGGCCGGCGGCACATAGCCGAGATAGCCGCAGGCATCGACGCGTATGCCGGGCCCCGAAGGTTCCTTGTAGCCGGTGATCGTGCCGTTGCCCTGGGCAACGACGCGGGTTTGAATGGCATGGCCTCTGGGTGCGCCGATCGCGGCCTGGTCGGCAAGGCCCAGCGAGGCCAGCGAGGCGCCGGCCGCAAGGTGGAATTGCGTTTCCACCAGGTCGATGCCGGTGACCTGCTCGGTGACCGTGTGTTCGACCTGGATGCGCGGATTGCACTCGATGAAGTAATAGGCGCCGCTCTCCGGCGAGACCAGGAATTCGACGGTGCCGGCATTGAGGTAGTCGGCCGCCTTGGCGAGCTTGATGGCGTCATCGAGCATGTCTTGACGGAGCGATGCGTCGAGACCGGCGGCGGGGGCGATCTCGATGACCTTTTGATTGCGGATCTGCACCGAGCAATCGCGCTCGTGCAAGTGGACGGTCCGACCCGTGCCGTCGGCCAGTATTTGCACCTCGATATGCCGCGGTCGCTCGATCAGTTTCTCGATGAAGATGGCACCGTCGCCGAAGGCCGCCGCCGCCTCGCTCTGACAGCGCAGAAAGGCATCCGGCAATTCATCATCGCCCGTTACCGCGCGCATGCCCCGTCCGCCGCCGCCCGCGGTGGCCTTCAGCATGACGGGGTAGCCGATACTGTGGGCGATCTCGCGCGCTTCACTGCCGGATTCGAGCGCGGCGGTGCTGCCGGAGACGACGGGAATGCCGCAGGATTGCGCCAGCGCGCGTGCCGTTACCTTGTCGCCGAACAACTGTAGCGCCGCTGCGGACGGTCCGATGAAGGTGATGCCCTCGGCCGCGCACATGGCCGCGAAATTGGCGTTCTCGGCCAGAAAGCCATAGCCGGGATGAATGCAGTCGCAGTGCATTTCCTTGGCGATATCGAGCAGCGCGGCGCCATCCAGATAGGCCGCAACGGCATCCTGATGGCCGTCCTGGCCGATTGCTCGCGCCTGCGTCGTCAACCGCGTGTGCAGCGACAGTGCGTCGATGGCTGCGTAGACGGCGACGGATTCAATGCCCAGCGTCTTGGCGGCCTTGGCGATACGAATGGCTATTTCGCCGCGGTTGGCGATCAAGACACGCTGATGCAGTCCCATGTCTCCTCCTTCGCGTTCTTTATCCAGACATGGGATTTCTTCTGCCGACCGTCCCCGTTTGGAAGATTTCGCTGAAGTCTAACGTCGCTGAAAATTGCCAGCCACGCAAATTTGCCTCCCTTGCCTGTCCGCTGCCAACGGCGCACGATTGAGCCCGTGGCAGCGGCACTGGCAAATATATCCAGATAGGAAGGGAGAGCATGGTGACGACCCTCGACGAACGTCTGGCCCGCGACGACATCGTCATCATCGACGGCGGCGTCAGCACCGAAATCCAGCGGCGCGGCGTCGGCATGGATGCCAAGGTCTGGAGCGGCGAGGCCCACATGGCGCGTCCCGATATCGTCCGCGAGGTGCACGAAAGCTACATCCGCGCCGGCGCCGAGGTGATCATCGCCAACACCTTCGCCACGGCGCGTCATGTGCTCGAGGCCAAGGGGCTGGGCGCGCAGTTCAGGGAGAACAACCGGCGCGCCGTCGAGATCGCGCGGGAGGCCCGCGACCGCGCCGCCGAGGGCGAGGTCTGGGTCGCCGGTTCGATCTCGAGCATGCCGTCCAGCCACGAACGCGGGTCGACCGCGCGGGGTGAGCAGACCTTGCGGAACTACCAAGACCAGGCGGCGATCTTCGCCGAGGCCGGGGCCGACCTGATCGTGCTCGAAATGATGATGGATCTGGAGGGCGCCCTGCCCTGCATGGAGGCGGCGGTCGCCTCGGGCCTGCCGGTCTGGGTCGGCTTCAGTGCCTCGCTCCACGATGGCGGGGTGATCGGCTACAACGAGGGCGAAACCACCGCGAAGCTGCCGATCGTCGATTTCGGCGAACTGGCCGACGCGGTGCTGGCCATCGGCGGCGACGCGGCGGGCATCATGCATAGCGTGACCGATGCGACGGGGCCGGCGCTCGAGGTCCTCGCCGAGCGCTGGACAGGTCCTAGGCTGGCCTATGCCGAGACCGGTCATTTCGGCGAACCCGACTGGGTCTTCGAGCAGGCCGTCTCGCCGGAGGACTACGCCGACTTGGTCGAAGGCTGGGTGAAGGACTACGCTGTCCGGATCGTCGGCGGCTGCTGCGGCACCGGTCCCGAACACATCCGGGCACTGAAATCGCGATTTGCCGGCTAGGACGCGCTGGCCATCTTCGAGAGCTGGCAAAGAAGCTGAGAGGACGAAATGCGGTTTGGATTCTACCTGCCGACCCGGGGGCCGCTCGGCAACCCCGACGACATCGCCGAGATCGCCCGGGCCGGCGAGGGCCTGGGCTATGGGACCATCGTCATCGGCGATCATATCGTCTTCCCGATAAAGGTCGCCTCGCCCTATCCCTATACCGTCGACGGCGGTTTCCCCGGCGTCGGCGACGCCATGGAACAGCTTACCCTGATGTCCTACGTCGCCGGCATCACCACGACGCCGCGCCTGGTGACCTCGGTGATGATCCTGCCCCATCGCAACCCGCTGGTGACGGCGAAGATACTGGCCACCATCGACGTCCTCTCCAAGGGCCGGGTCACGGTCGGCGTCGGCGTCGGCTGGATGCGCGAGGAGTTCGAGGCGCTCGGCGCGCCCGACTTCGACAAACGCGGCGCCGCCAGCAACGAGTATCTCGAGATCTTCAAGAAATGCTGGACCCGGGACCCGGTCTCCCACGACGGCGAATTCTATGCCTTCAAGGATTTGCACTGCCAACCGCAGCCGGTGCAGAAGCCCCATCCGCCGATCTGGATCGGCGGCCACAGCCGCGCGGCGCTCCGGCGCGTCGCCAAATACGGCGACGGCTGGCACCCGGTCGGCGCGACCTCGGCTTCGCCGCTGGCACCCGGGGAGTTTCAGGGCCTACTGGATGAGCTGAAACGATTGGTGGAGGCGGAGGGCCGCGATTTCGCGGCGCTGACGATTTCCTTCAAGGCGCCGTCCTATGACCCGGGCCTGATCCCCGAGGGCCATGACCGGTTGCTGTTCACCGGCGAGCCCGAGCGCATCGCCGAGGACCTGCGCGCCTATCAGGCCATGGGCGTCCATGAGGTCGTGTTCGATTTCCGTAGCCCGCCGGCCGCGAAGACCATCGAGAACATGGACCACTTCATGCGGGAGGTTGCCCCCTTGGTCACCTGAGTAAGGGGCGACCGGCGCGAGGGGCAGCTCGAAACGCCGCTATTGAAAGCATTCGGAATTGGGGAAAGACATGCCAAAGATCCTGCTCGTTCAAGGGGCGAACCTGACCTATCTGGGAAAACGCGAGCCGCAGATTTACGGTACGACGACCGCGGCGGAACTCGATGAGCGACTGTACGAGCACGCCCGTCAGCACGACTACGAACTCGATATCTTCTACAGCAACGTCGAAGGCGAGGCGATCGACAGGATCTACGCGGCGGCGGACGGCGGCGTCGACGGCCTGGTGATGAATCCCGCCGGTTTCTCCTACGCGGGCTTCGCGCTGAAGGATTGCCTGAAGGGCGCCGCCCTGCCCTATGTCGAGGTTCACATCAGCAACATCGCCACGCGCGGCATCGACTGCATCTTGTCCGATGTCTCGATCGGGATGGTCACCGGCTTCGGTCTGCATGGCTACGTGATGGGCCTGGAGGCGATGCTGCATATCCTCGCCGAGGGGCAGGGCTAGACACGACGTCTGTCATGGGGCGAGGGGCCGACAGGGTATGGTCGTTGCCGTTGCCCGACAGGCGATGATAGCTTCGCGGGCACGATCAATATGGGGGATGTCCGGACAGACAGCCTGGCCCCTACATCCGTTGGGGGATGCACAATGAACGAACATTCCGTTGGCCCGGCGGCGCCGACACGGGCGGAGCACGCCGCCGGCATGGCCGAATATCTGCGCCAAGGCGAGCGCCTTGCCCGGGAGGCCGGCAATCGCGGCCCGGTTCGACTTGATGCCCAGGGCGAGCTCCATCCCAACATTCTCGACGCCTACTGGGAGAAGGGCTTCTACGTCTTCGAAAGGGTCATCGGCCGGTCCGAGCTCGACGAGCTTCGAGCCGATGCCGACAACATGATCGAGCGGGCACCGGTGCGGCGCGATGCCGGGATCGACGCCCGGGGCCGGCCCGCGTTGGGCCGGGACTTCGCCCGCGATCCCTATACCTTCATCAAACCGTTGTCCGATCCCTGGGGCGGCACGGAGGTTCTCGGCGGCCGGCATCCCAGCCAGATGACCCAGCCGGCGGCGGACACCGACGCGCCCGAAGACGTGCTGTTTCTGATGCACGGCATGTGCCAGGCGATGCCATCGGGTCTGCGCCTGTATGGCCATCCGGCCCTGCTGGCCATCGCCGAGGCGATCAACGGCGAGGACTTCGTGCCCTTCAACGATGCGATCTTCGTCAAGCAGCCGGGGCTTGGCGGCTCGGTCGCCTGGCACCAGGACGGTGTCACCCATTGGAATTCGCCGAACTGGGACGAGGGCATCCACGGCTTCAATTTCCAGGTCCAGCTGTACCCGAGCACGCCGGGCAACTGCCTCTGGGTGATGCCGGGCACCCACAAGGACGGGCACATCGATATCAAGCGTCTGGTCAGGGAGAACGGCGGCAGCGAAAGGTTGCCGGGCGCGGTGCCGCTGACCTGCGGCGCGGGCGACGTGACCATGGTAAATCGCCAGGCCTTGCATGGCTCGTTCGCCAATACCTCGCCCGACCTGCGCATCTCCCTCACTTTCGGTTTCCACCGCCGCGCCTCGGTGCTGGGCCAGAAAGGCGCCCTCAGCATGAAATCGGTGGACGTCTATGACGAGCAACGGATCTTCGACCGCTCCGCCGTCATCGCGGTCGCCATCGACGCGCGCCGGCGGCACCATCCCGATGAGACGCCCTTCCGTTACCGGCCCTTCGCGGGCCTGGAAGACGATTACCGTATGACCGAGGCGACGTTCGAGCGGGTGATCCGGGACTACAACCTCAAGGATCTGGCAATTTGAGGCCCGCGCAACCAAGTCGTTAAAACGGCCTTCCGAAAGTCGTCAACACCCACATTGCCACGAGAAAGACACTGATCAGCGACTGGAGGCCCGAGACCACCCTCACCCAGCCGTGCGCCCGGAGTACGTACTCTTGAGGCTGGATCCTGGAGAGCCAGGTGCCGACGTTGAGGTCCCGCCAGCCGATGTGAAAGGCGGAAAGCATGGAGAAGTAGAGGGCAAAAGCGACGCTGGCGGGCATGCCGGTGGATAGGCGCTCAACTCGAATGTCTTCGGCCGCGGTCATCCCCGTTTTTCCGGGTTCCAAACGTTCTCGCGGCCACACTCGGAAGATGCCATGCGGGTCGGAGGTGACGGCCGGCGGCGTCGCGATCGGGACGGCGTAGACGACCGCCATTACGACCAAAACACCCAGCATGATCAGCAACGCCCGCTCTGGGTAGAGCCCCCATCCGGTGGTCCATTCAAAGAAGATCAGCCGGAGCCAGCCGCCCAACACGCGTCCCCAAGAACCGCTCTGCCGGGCATGGCGCGCCTTGCCATGCTCGATGGCGAACGTGGCCTGCCGCTCCAATTCACGCAGCCCTGCCTTCTTGAGCAACTCGCGAATCCGCACAAGGCCGGTTTGTCCACCCGACGGGAACGAAACACCCGCGAGACCCTCGATCCCCTCAAGCTCGCCGCTCGGCGGCGGGGATTCGGTTGCGTAGATAGCTCCATCGAGATTGCTGCGCGCCAGGCGAGCGTTTTCGATGTCTACGTCGGTCAGGTCGGCCTTTCGGAGGTCTGCGCCCCAGAGGTCGGCCTCCTGGAGGTCGGCGCCCAAGAGCGTGGCCCCCCGGAGATTCGCGTCCGACAGGTCGGCTCCTTTGAGATTGACCCGAAAGAGCATGGCCCCCTGGAGGTTGGCGAGCCCGAGCTCAGCGCCCTGGAGGTTAGCACCCCAGAGGTTGGCCTCCTGAAGGTTGGCGTTGAAGAGGTGGGCTTCCCGGAGCTTGGCGACATTCAGGGCTGCCTTCTGCAGGTTGGCCCTCCCGAGGTCGGTCCCCTGGAGGTTGGCATGCCCGAGATCGGCCTGCTGAAGGTCGGCGTCCCCAAGGTCGCCGCCAGCAATGTTGGCGCCTCCGAGATAAGCCCCTCGTAGGTTGGCCTTCGCGAGATCGACCCCCTTGAGGTTGGCGTGACAAAGGATCGCCAGACCGGGGATGGTCGGATCCGTCCAACCTTCCTGTTCTACCCAGCGGCCATGGTCCGCCAAAATTTTTCTCAGCTGCTTCGGCTTCGGCTTCCAGCCCAACTTGCAGGGGCATTGATCGGGCTCTCCGTTCCAGTCCGCCCGAACCGGGCAGACCAAGTCCTCCCGCGTGGCCGCACCTGCCGCGCCTGACGCGGCCACCGCCAGTACCATCGCCACAAGCAGTGCCCTGATGATCAACGACGGCCCCTCCAGTATCTCAGCTGCCAGGTGATCGTTGGATACTAAATAAGGGGAGAAACAGTTGGCTAGCTGGTTTGTCTCAATTTCCCCATCACGAATTCAATTCTTTCCGGGCAAGGTCGGCCACGAAGGATGCAACCGCCATCGCTAGTACCTATTCATGTCGTGCAGTAGCATGGCGATGGGTTGGCGGGGCAGGGATGTGACGCAAGCGGTTGAACGGAAGCTGACGACGATCTTCTCGGCCGACGTGAACGGCTTCAGCCGCCTCATGGACGCCGACGAGGTGGCGACGCTCGACACCTTGCGGGACTATCGCGCCACCATGACCGGCTTCATCGACCGGCACCGCGGCCGGGTCGTGAACACCGCCGGCGACGGTCTGTTGGCCGAATTCGGCAGCGTCGTCGAAGCGGTCCAATGCGCCGCCGAAATCCAGACCGAGCTGCAAGCGCGCAACCTCTCGATTCCGGACGAGCGGCGCATGGAGTTCCGCATCGGCATCAACCTCGGCGACGTGATGGTCGAGGGCGACGACATCTTCGGCGAAGGCGTGAACGTGGCGGCGAGATTGCAGGAGCTGGCGACGCCCGGCGGCATCTCCGTCGCCGGCACGGTGTTCGATCAGGTCAGGAACAAGCTGACCCTGGGCTACGTCTTCGAGGGTGAAAGATCGGTCAAGAACATCACGGAGCCGGTACCGGTCTATCGGGTGGAACTGGAACCCGGCGCCGCGACGGATGCCGAGGCGGCCCGACCGCGACGGCAAGCCAACCGACAAGACGACGGTCGTCAAGCGCAAGAGCGATTGAAATTCTACCGCTTTGCCGCCGGCGGCGGCGTGATCGTCGCCTTTCTGTTCCTCATCGACCTACTCGACGAGTCGGGCAACTGGTGGTTCCAATGGCCGGCCGTGGTGGTCGGCTTCTTCGTCGCCATCAGGAGTCTCAAGCTGATCGGCGCCGGGCACGGCGCCGGATCGGGCTGGCGTCATGGCCCGACCAGCCGACGGGGAGATATCCCGGGCGATGCCGTATTCGCGGAAGACACCACATTCCGCGGCCGGATCGGCGGAAACGCGACGGTGAAGCCGGGCGTGAAGCTTGTCTTGCGGGGCAAGATCCAAGGCGATCTGATCATCGAACGCGATGCCGTGGTCGAACTCCGCGGCCTAATCGTCGGCGACGTCCGCAACCGCGGCGGCCATCTGGAGCATCGCGGCCGACTGAAGGGCTCGGAACTGCACGAAGATGTCGGAACGGCCGACCAGGTCGGCCAGCGCTGATCGCCAACGGAACGGGAGCCCGCCGTACCAGCCGGCGCAACGGCAGGCGGCAGGCCCTTGATGCCGACCGGCAAATCGAACAGGCCCCCGGCTAGCTGCCATCATGTCCACACTGGTCTGGTTTCCGTCATGGCAAGGGCATCGGTTGGATGGCCGAGCGTAGTCTTTACCGGAAATCACGCCGGCCTTCTAATCAGGCTCTTTCTTGGCGCCGCTCATACGATTGGGAGGCCAAATCGGAAGCTGTTGCCCTGGCCTCCAACGCTTTCCAGATGTAGCGCGGTACGATGCATCGTCGCCAATTGTTCAGCCCTGGGCGACCTCTTGGCGGAGATTGACGCTGATTAGGCGGTCCACGGTCTCGCCATCGTCGGCCAATGGCAGGATCAATCCGGCCACGCGCACATGCTTGCGATCTTGGATCATCGAATGGCCGTAGAAGCCAAGGGGCTGTTTCTCCCGCACGACGCGGTTGACGCCTTGGATGAAATAGGCTTGCTGTTCATCTGCCGGGAACGCCTCTTCGAACCACAAACCGGTCAGTTCGCGCCCGGCCCGCTCCACCAGACCGGTGCCGAACAGGCGAAATTTGAAGCGGTAATCCGCGCCGCTGGGCACCACATCCAGGATCAGCATCCATGGCAGGATGTTCGGGATTTTGGCGGGCTCCAAATCCTTGCGGCCGGGCAATCGCCCCTCCTGGCAAAGCCCCTGCCAATAGAGCAACATCTCTCTCAGCAAAGGCATCAGAGGGTGGCGTTCGAAATCGCCAAATAACTCTGCCATAGTCGGATGTTAGGTCAGAATACGTTGTTTTGAAATCTCCCGATTAGCCTTCAAATTCTTGATCATGCCAACTGCATGAACGAACGTGGCTCAGGATCAATAGCGTCGAAAGCTGAATTCGCCGTGATCGTCGGCGTTTGGTAGCCCCGACGCATCGGCCACTTTGTGTCGCCTTCCGGCATCGTCCGGGGCATTGTAACGGGCCGTCGTCCGCCGCTGCCGTGGTCGGCCGTCGGCATCCCTTGCCCGTCCATCTCGAGGCCGAACGATCATCGCCGCCTTCTCCATACGCCAATGGCTGATCCTGCTGACGGTGCAGTTCGCCACCATGCTGTTCGGCGCCTCGGTCACCAGCGTGACGGTGATCCTGCCGCAGATGAAGGGTGCCCTGTCGGCCACCCAGGACCAGGTCGCCTGGGTCATCACCTTCAACCTGGTGGCCACCGCGATCGCCACGCCGCTGACCGGCTGGCTGGCATCGAAATTCGGCTGGCGCAACCTGATGGTCGGCGCGATTGCCGGCTTCGCCACCATGTCCGCCTTGTGCGGCACCGTGACCTCGCTGGAACCCCTGCTCGGCCTGCGCGTCTTCCAGGGCCTGCTCGGGGCGCCGATCTTCCCTCTCGGCCAGGCCATTCTGCTGGCCAGCTTCTCGCGCGCCCAGCACCCCTTCATCGTGATGGCGTGGGGCGTCGGCGGGGTCATGGGGCCGATCCTGGGGCCGACCCTGGGCGGCCTGATCGCCGAGCTTTTCAACTGGCGCTGGGCCTTCTACCTGATTCTGCCGCTGGGCCTGGCCTGCATGCTGCTCGCCTTCATCGCCCTGCCAAACCGGGAGAAAGCCACCGCCCGCCGGTTCGACGGCCTGGGTTTCGTGTTCATCGCCGTCGCCATCGGCGCCACCCAGCTATTTTTCGACCGCGGCCAGCGGCTCGATTGGTTCGAGTCGCCCGAGATCATCGTCGAGGCGGCACTGGCGGGATCGTTCTTCTATCTGTTCGTGGTGCATATCCTGACCAGCGAGCACGCCCTGTTCGAACCGGCCACATTCAGGGACTGGAACTTCAGCCTGGGCATTACCTTCGCCCTGATCATGGGCATGCTGCAGTACACCCCGATGGTTCTGTTCCCGCCCCTGTTGCAGGAACTGCGCGGCTATCCGGACTCCGTCGTCGGTTACCTGATCGCCGCCCGCGGCATGGGCAATTTCCTGAGCTTCTTCATTGTCGTTCAATTCACCCGGCGGAGCCCGAAGCTGTGCCTATTCACCGGCCTGGCATTACAGGCGGCGGCCGGCATCTGGATGGCCTCGTTCGACCTCAACCTGAGCCGGGCGGATGTGTTCTGGTCCAATTTGCTGCACGGCTTCGGCTTCGGCTTGGCCTACACGCCAATGGCGGTGCTGACCTTCTCGACCCTGCCGCTGCGCCGGCTGACCCAGGGCAACGCGATCTTCAGCCTGCTGCGCATGCTCGGCAGCAGCATCTTCATCTCGATCACGCTGCTGGTCTATTTCGACAGCGCGGCGGAGGCCGGCGCCAACCTGTCGAGCCTGGTCAGCGCCTTCGACCTGACCAACCTGAGCGTCTGGATCGCCACCTTCGGCGAGCCGGGCGGACAAGGCTTGCAGCTGCAGTTGAGTAGCGAAATACATCGCCAGGCCGCCATGGTCGGCTACGTCAACGCCTTTTATCTGCTGGCCCTGGCCGCCGCCGTTGCCGCCCCCCTGGCCTTCGCCTTCGCGACCCGACGGCCGGTCGAGGGCACCACCTGAGGGCCCGGGCGAAAGCGGCGAAAGCGTCGGATCGTGGCCCACACCGCCTCAACCGGCATAGCGGCCGGGCGGCAGGCCCTTTATGCCGACCGGCACCTCGAACAGACCGCCGGCCAGCGGCTGATCCCGCAGGGCCGCCTCGCCGAGTCCGATCGCCGCCGTGGTGATGTAGAGGGTTTCCAGGTCGGATCCGCCGAAGGCGCAGGAGGTGACCTGGCTCACCGGCAGCGGCAGGATGCGCTCCAGGCTGCCGTCGGGGCGGTAGCGGCTGAGCCGCCAGCCGCCCCAATGAGCCACCCAAAGGTGGCCCTCGGCATCGACGGTCATGCCGTCGGGGTAGCCGGCCTCGGCGGGAATGGTGACGAATGGCCGTTTGTTGTCGAGCTCGCCGTCGGGCGATAGATCGAAGGCATGGATGGTGCGGGCGAAGGTGTCGGTGTGGTAGAGCCTCCCCCCGTCGGGGCTGAAGGCCGGGCCGTTGGTGACCACGTAGCCGTCATCCAGTTCCCGCCAGCTGCGGTCGGCATCGAGGCGGTAGAGGCGGCCGGTCGGCGCCACTTCGTTGTCGTCCATGCTGCCGAACCAGAGCCGCCCGGCCGCATCCGCCTTGCCATCGTTCAAGCGGTTGTCGGGCAAGTCGGTTTCCGGGCCGCCGAAGGGCTCGATGCGCCCGCCGTCGAGATCGATCAGGGCCAGGCCACTTTTCAGGCCGCCGATGAAACCGCCGCCACGGCGCGGACACAGAAAACCGATGCGTTCCGGCATCGGCCAGCTTTGGCGCGCGCCCGTCGCGGGCACCACCCGGTGCACCGCCGGCGCCTTGATGTCGAGCCAATAGAGGGCGCCTTCCTCGGCCAGCCACAGCGGCCCCTCGCCCAGCACCGCGCCGGCCTCCCACAGGCAGCGGGCCGGCGCTGGGCCGGCCGCCGGCGGCGTCACGCCCAGCCCCCGTCGACCAGATAATTCTGGCTGCTGCAGGCGGCGCTGTCGTCGGCGGCCAGGAACAGCACCATGCGGGCGATGTCCTCGGGCTGCACCTTGAT
Organism: Alphaproteobacteria bacterium; assembly: GCA_030746635.1. GTDB lineage: Bacteria > Pseudomonadota > Alphaproteobacteria > JASLMH01. Next base: position 14,460 of record JASLMH010000030.1, read on the forward strand.
CGGCAGGCTCTGGTGGCGCATCAGGTCGGCCTCGAGTTCCGGCGTCATCCAGAGCTCCTGCTGCCGCTCGGTCCAGGTGTGGCCGGGCACCACCGAATTGACCCGGATGTTGTGCGGCCCGAGGTCCCGGGCCAGGGAGCGGGTCAGGCCGGCGACCGCCGCCTTGGCCGTGGTGTAAGCCGGCATGCCGCCGATGCCGAGCATCCAGGAGACCGAGCCAAGATTGACGATACTGCCGCCGCCGGCCGCGGCCATGCCCCGGTAGACCGCCTGGGCGGCGAAGAACTGGTGGCGCAGGTTCACCGCCATGCGGTCGTCCCAATAATCCGGCGTGACGTCGTCGATCTGGTGCCGGTCGTCATTGGCGGCATTGTTGACCAGGACGCGGATCGAGCCTAGTTGCTCGACGGCGGTGGTAATGGCCAGCCGCAATTGGCCGATGTCGCGCAGATCGCAGTGTTGAAACAACGGCCGCGGCCCGTCCTCTGCGCCGATCTCCTCGCATAGCGCCTGGCTGGTCGCCGTATCGATGTCGACGAAGGCGACCCGGGCACCCTGGGCGCAGAAGGCCCGCACGATGGCGGCGCCAATGCCGGAGCCGCCGCCGCTGACGAATACCACCCGGTCCCGCAAACTTGGATAGCTGGCTGTCTCGACCATCTGCATCTCCTGCAAAGGCTATCGCCGGTTTTGATCATATTTAATTTAATATAAAATACGATTTTTTAGTGACAGGCAAGACAAAAAATAGTATTAAAAAAGCTCAAAAACCCCTGCCCATGGGAGGCCGCAATGAAAACCATCAAGGGACCCGCACTGTTTCTGGCGCAGTTTGCCGGTGATGAGGCGCCGTTCAACAGCCTCGAGGCGATCGCCGATTGGGCCGCCTCGTGCGGCTATGTCGGGGTCCAGATACCGTCCTGGGACGACCGCCTGTTCGACCTGGAAAAGGCGGCGGAAAGCAAGGCCTATTGCGACGAGGTCAAGGGCGTGCTGGCCGACCGGGGGCTGGTCCTGACCGAGCTGTCGACCCATCTGCAGGGCCAACTGGTGGCCGTGCACCCGGCCTATGACGAGGCCTTCGACGGCTTCGCGGCCGAGCGCGTGCGTGGCAACCCGGCGGCCCGCCAGGATTGGGCGGTGAACCAGATGCTGGCGGCGGCCAAGGCGTCGCAAAACCTGGGCCTGAGCGATCACGCCACCTTCTCCGGCGCCCTGGTCTGGCCGTTCGTCTATCCCTGGCCGCAGCGACCGGCCGGCCTGGTGGAGACCGGTTTCGACGAGCTGGCCCGGCGCTGGCGGCCGATCCTGGATGCCTTCGACGCGGCCGGCGTCAACGTCTGCTATGAAATCCATCCCGGCGAGGACCTCCACGACGGCGTCAGCTTCGAGATGTTCCTGGAGCGGCTCGATGGACATCCGCGCTGCAACATCCTGTACGACCCCAGCCATTTCCAATTGCAGCAACTCGACTATCTGGCGTTCATCGACATCTACCATGAGCGGATCAAGATGTTCCACGTCAAGGACGCCGAGTTCAACCCGAGCGGCCGGCAGGGCGTCTATGGCGGCTTCCAGCCCTGGGTCGAGCGGGCCGGGCGGTTCCGTTCGCTGGGCGACGGCCAGGTCGATTTCACCGGCATCTTCGCCAAGCTGTCGGCCCGCGATTTCGACGGCTGGGCCGTGGTCGAATGGGAATGCTGCCTGAAGCACCCCGAGGACGGCGCCCGGGAAGGCGCCGAGTTCGTCCACCGCCAGATCATCCGGGTGACGGAAAAGGCCTTCGACGACTTCGCCGACGGCGGCACCGATATCGCCGCCAACCGCCGCATGCTGGGCATCGCCTGAGGGAGGCCGTCATGAGCAGCGAGGGAACCGACACCACCACGGCGCCGCGGCGGCTGCGCCTGGGCATGGTCGGCGGCGGCCGGGACGCCTTCATCGGCGGCGTCCATCGCATCGCCGCCCGGCTGGACGATCGCTACGAGCTGGTGGCCGGCGCCTTCTCGGCCGACGCCGCCAAGTCGAAGGCTTCGGCGGCCGAGTTGAGGGTGGCCCCGGATCGCGCCTACGGCAGCTATCCGGAGATGGCGGCCGCCGAATCGGAGCGGCCCGACGGCATCGACGCGGTCGCCATCGTCACCCCCAACCATGTCCATCACGGTCCGGCCAAGATGTTTCTCGAGGCCGGCATCCACGTCATTTGCGACAAGCCGCTGACCACCACCCTGGACGACGCCCTGGACCTGGCGGCGACGGTGAAGCGCAGCGGCCTGGTGTTCGGCCTGACCCACAATTACACCGGCTATCCCATGGTCCGGCAGGCCCGGGAGATGGTCCGGGCCGGCGAATTGGGCGCGATAAGGGTGGTGCAGGCCGAGTACCCCCAGGACTGGCTGAGCGAACGGCTGGAGGAGACCGGCCAGAAACAGGCCGCCTGGCGCACCGATCCGGCCCGGGCCGGGGCCGGCGGCAGCATCGGCGACATCGGCACCCACGCCTTCAACCTGGCCGCCTTCATCACCGGTTTGCAGGCCACGGAACTGTGCGCCGATCTCAGCACCTTCGTCGATGGCCGGGCCCTTCACGACAACGCCCACGTGCTGTTGCGCTATGACGGCGGCACCCGCGGCATGCTGTGGTCCAGCCAGGTCGCGCCGGGCAACGAAAACGCCCTGCGCATCCGGGTCTATGGCGAAAAGGGCGGCCTGGAATGGCAGCAGGAGCATCCCAACCAGTTGCACCACGCGCCGTTTGGCGAACCGCCGCGCCTGATCACCAGGGGCGGGCCGGGCAGCAACGAGGCGGCCGGCCGGGTCACCCGCATCCCGCCGGGCCACCCCGAAGGCTATCTGGAGGGTTTCGCGAACATCTACGGCGACGTGGCCGAGGCCATCCTGGCTCACCTGGAGGGTCGGACGGCGGAGCCGGCGGCGCTCGATTTCCCCGGCGTCGAGGACGGCGTGCGCGGCGTCAAATTCATCGACGCGGTGGTGCAGTCCAGCCGGGCCGGCGGCGTCTGGACCGACGCCACGGTGTCATTGCCGTAGGATCGGATTTACTCCGCCGGGTTTTGACCGCGCATGATTTCCCGGCGCCGGGACAGCGTGTTCTTGCCCCGGCGGATGGTCACCCGCATGGCCCGTTCGGCGGCCCGGCGGTCGCGGTCGCGAATGCCCTCGAACACCCCATAGTGGGACTCAAGGGCTTCCCTGAGCGGTATGCCCGCCTGTTTCTGCAGGCTGAATCCAATGCTCAGCACCGTGCCGATGATGCTGGCCAGGCGCTGGACCAATTGGTTGTGGCTGGCGTAGAGCACCGCCAGATGGAAATCCCGGTCGGCGATGTAGAATTTCTCGTAGTCGTCGACCCAGCGTTCCATCCGCAGATACGCCGCCTCGATCCGCGCCAGGTCGTCCGAGGTGGCCCGGCTGGCCGCCAGTTTGGCCGCCGCCGGCTCGATCAGTTCGCGCAATTCCACCAGATCGGCGGTGAAGGCTTCGCTGATATTTTCGGGTGAATGCCAGGACAGCACGTCCTGGTCCAACAGGTCCCAATCGGCCCGTGGCCGGACCAGGGTGCCGGCGCGCTGACGGGATTCGATCAGCCCCTTGGTGGTCAGTACCTTGAGTGCCTCGCGCAGGGCGGTACGGCTGGCCTCGAATCGGGCCATCAGTTCCTTGTCGGCGGGCAACCGCGCGCCGGCCTCCAGCCGGCCGGAAACGATGTCTTCGCCAATGCCGTGGACGATCCGGCCATGGATGCCTGTATTCGGATACCGGGCGGGGCCGGCCATCGCGACCGTCGGTTCGGGAATCACCAAAATAAAGATCCTCGCTTCCGGCCTGATTAACAGGCCATCCTTGCAACGATTCCCCCAAGATATCTCCCTGGCGAAGATAAAAGGTGGCCATTGCATCTGCAATGATAAATAGTATTTTTTGTCGAGTTTTATCGAGGTTATTCGGTGACTCCCGGCGGCTCCACCGTGCGCCGTTCCACTGCCAGCAGATCTTCCAGGCCGATGGTGTCGTGCAACTCGTCCTGCAGGCGCTGCCAGTCCGCCACCGGCCGCGAGCGGATGGCGAAGCCATCGGCCAATTCGGCGTAGACCGCGCGCATGGCCTCGTAGGCCGCCAACAGCGGCGTCACCGGCGTCACCAGCAGGCAATAGCCGAGGCTGCGCAGTTCCACCGCCGTCAGGTCCAGCGCCGCCACGCCGTGCGCCGGCAGCAGCAGCATCAGCGGTTCGGGCAGTCGTTCGCCGATCTGACGTGCCTCCTCGGCAGTGCGCGGGCTCAACAACAGCGCGTCGGCGCCTGCCGCCTTGTAGGCCTCGGCCCGGCGCAGGGCGTCGTCCAGGTCGGAGGCGCGCACGCCATTGCTGCGGGCGATGATGACGGTCTGGGGATCGCGGCGCACGGCCACGGCCTCCCGCACCTTCGCGACCATCAATTCCAGAGGCACCATGTGCTCGGTGCCGACATGGTGGTGGGCCCGCTTGGGCAGGATCTGATCCTCGATCTCGATGGCGGCGAAGCCGGCCGCCTCGGCCATGCCCATGGTGCGATGGATGTGCATGGGATCGCCCCAGCCGGCCGCCGCGTCCAGAATCAGCGGCAGCTCCGAGGCGGCGCGAATCTCGATGCCGGCCTGGCACATCTCGGTCAGGCTGAGATTGGCCTCCAGGTGCACCTTCAGGTAGCCCGACGCACCGCCGCCGAGGTAGAGGGCGCGGAAGCCCGCCTGCTCGGCCATTTTCGCCATCAGCGGGTTGAGCACCAGTGGCGCGCAGACCGGTTCGTCCGCCGCCATCATCGTCCGCAAATCCGTCATTGCCGTCCTCCCTTGCCGGTCCGCTCGCGCCGGCAACAGGATGAACGGTCGGATCAGGTCAGCGCAACACCATCGTCGCGCAGCCAGACGTAGATCGCCGGGATCACCAGCACCGTCAACAGGGTCGAGGAAGCCAGGCCGAACAACAGCGAGATGGCCAGACCCTGGAAGATCGGATCGGTGAGGATGAAGCCGGCTCCGACCATGGCGGTGACGGCGGTCAGGAAGATCGGCTTGAAACGGATGGCGCCGGCCGCCAGCAGGGATTGGCGCAGGGGCATGCCCTCGGCCTGGCGCAGCTTGATGAAGTCGACCAGCAGGATGGAGTTGCGCACGATGATGCCGGCCAGGGCGATGAAGCCGATCATCGAGGTGGCGGTGAAGGCGGCCTCGAACAGCCAGTGCCCCAGCATGATGCCGATCAGGGTCAACGGGATCGGCACCAGCACCAGCAGCGGCACCTTGAAGCCGCCGAACTGGCCGACCACCAGGAAGTAGATGCCGACCATGGCGACCATGAAGGCCGCGCCCATGTCGCGGAAGGTGACGTAGGTAATCTCCCATTCGCCGTCCCACAACAACGAGGTCTTGGCCTCGTCCCTGGGCTGGCCGACCAGCCGCATCTCGGGCGGGCCGTCGGCGCCCCAATCGATCTCCTCGATGGCCCGCTGCACCGCCAGCATGCCGTAGATTGGCGCCTCGAAGCGGCCGGCCAGTTCGGCCATCACCATTTCGGCGAAACGGCCGTCGCGGCGGAAGATCGGGTACGAGGCCCGTTCGGTCGACAGGCGGACCAGATCGCCCACCTCGACTACGCCGCCGGCCTCGGTCGGCACCGGGGTGGACAGCATGCGTTCGCTCAGATGGCGAGCCGAGCGCGGCAGGCCGATGAAGATCTCGATCGGATTGGCACCGCCGCCGCGATGGGAATAGCCGACCCGCCGGCCGTTCAGCAGGGTCTGCAGGGTATCGAACAGTTCGCCCTCCTCGACCCGATGGAACTCCAGGCTTTCCTGATTGGTGGCAATGTGCAGTTGCGGGGCCGGCGCACCAAAGGAATCGTCGGTATCGACGATGAAGTCGATGCTTTCGAACACCTGGCGCAGTTGCCCGGCCGTGCGCCGGCGGCTCTCGGCGTCCGGGCCATAGACCTCGGCCAGCAGGGTGGCGATCACCGGCGGCCCGGGCGGTACTTCCACCACCTTGACGGCGGTGCCCGCCGGCACCGGCACCCGGGCGAGGCGCTGGCGCACGTCGAGGGCGATGGCGTGGCTGGCCCGCTCGCGGTCGTGCTTCGCGGCCAGACCAAGCTGCAATTCGCCCTGTTCCGGCCGCGAACGCAGATAGCTGTGGCGCACCAGGCCGTTGAAGTTGAACGGCGCGGCGGTGCCGGCATAGGCCTGCAGGTGTTCCAGTTCCGGCAGGTCGGCCAGGGCCCTGGCCAGGGCCATCAGCGTCCGCTCGGTGCGTTCCAGGCTGTGGCCCTCGGGCAGATCGACCACGACCTGCAGTTCCGATTTGTCGTCGAACGGCAAAAGTTTCACGACCACGTCCTGGCTGTAGAACAGGCCCAGCGAGGCCAGGGTGGCAACCGTGACGGCGAGCAGAAACAGCCGGGCCCGCCAGCGCCCGCGCAACAGCGGCCGGGCCAGCAACAGATAGACCCGCCCCAGCACGCCGCCGGGATCGGGTTCGCCGCCCGCGGCCTCTTCGTCGCCCGCCGTCTGCGCCGCCGGTCGATGGCCCAGCTTCAGCATCAGCCAGGGCGTGACGATCAGGGCCATCAGCAGCGAGAACAGCATGGCGGCGCTGGCCACGGCCGGGATCGGGCTCATGTACGGCCCCATCAGGCCGGAGACGAACAGCATCGGCAGCAGCGCCACGATGATGGTGAAGGTGGCGACGATGGTCGGATTGCCGACCTCGGCCACGGCGGCGATCGCCGCCTGCACCAGGTCCCCCCGGTTGCCCCGTTGCCAGTGGCGGACGATGTTCTCGACCACGACGATGGCGTCGTCGACCAGGATGCCGATGGCGAAGATCAGCGCGAACATGCTGACCCGGTTGATGGTGTAGCCCATCATCCAGGCCGCGAAGAAGGTCAGCAGGATGGTCGTCGGAATGACGAAGAACACCACCACGCCGGCCCGCCAGCCGAGGAACAGGGTCAGCAGCACGACGATGGACACGGTGGCGCCAAGCAGATGGCCCAGCAGTTCGTTGGCCTTCTCGGCCGCCGTCTCACCGTAGTCGCGGGTGATGGTGACCTCGACGCCGTCGGGGATCAGGCGTCGGCGCACGTCGTCGATCCGTTGCCGCACCGCCTCGGCGATGGCCACCGCGTTGGCGCCCTGGCGTTTGGCGATGGCCAGGCTGACCGCCGGCCGCGGCGTCAGACTACCCTCGGTACCCGGCCGCATGTGCCAGGCCCGGTGTTCCGCCGTGTCGCCGGCGACCACGATGTCGGCGACGTCGCGCAGATAGACCGGCCGGCCGTCCATCGAGGTGACCAGCAGCCGGCCGATGTCCGGGCCGCCCTGCAGGGTCTGGCCGGCGACCACCGGCAGCATGCGGTCGGCCTGGCGGACCGCGCGCAGGCGCATGGCGCGGTTGGCGTTGCCGACCTTCTCGACCAGTTGGTTGAGGGCGATGCCGTAGAGCGCCAGCCGTTCGGGATCGGGCTCGACCCGCAGACGACTGGCCCGGCCGCCGACGATATAGGTCAGGCCGACCCCGTCCTCCTTGATCACCTCGTGGCGCAGTTCCTCGGCCAGCTCGTACAGGGCGGTGTCGGTCCAGCGGCCGGCGTTGCCCGCCTCGGGCGACAGGGTGACCACCAGGATCGCCACGTCGTTGATGCCGCGGCCGATGATCAGGGGTTCGGGAATGCCGATGGGGATGCGGTCGAGGTTGGCCCGCACCTCGGCATGCACCCGCAGGATCGCCGCATCCTCGTCATGGCCGACCAGGAACCGCGCCGTGACCAGCACGCGGTTGTCCTCGGTGGACGAGTAGACGTGCTCGACGCCATCGATGCCGTTGATGATGTCCTCCAGCGGCTCGGTCACCAGTTCCACCGCATCGGTGGCCTTCAGGCCGTCGGCCTGCACCAGGATGTCGACGATGGGAACGCTGATCTGCGGTTCCTCCTCGCGCGGCAGCAGCGCCAGGGCGAGGCCGCCGATGGCCAGCGAGGCCAGCAGCAACAGCGGCGTCAGCGGCGATTGGATGAAGGTCCGGGTGACCAGACCGGACAGCCCCAGCTTCATGGCCGCACCAGGGTGTCACCCGTCTCCAGGCCCGACAGTATCTCGATGCCGCCGTCGACGCCGCCGCCGGTCTGCACCACCACCTCGACACCGGATTTCAGCCGCGCGTAGGTCAAGCCGAAGCGGTTGATCAAATAGCCGGTCGGGATCACCACGGCATTGCGTGTGCCGGTGGCGACCCAGACCCGGGTGCGTTCGCCGACGAAATAGTCGCCCATGCCCTCGACCGACACATCGGCGGTGACCCGGCCGCCCTCGATCTCCGGATAGACCTTGGCGATCGTGCCCTGGCGTGGCGTCCTGGGCGCCGTGGCCAGGCCGCGCTCGGCGATCCGCACCGGGTCGCCGGCCTTGATGTAACGGGCGTGACGTTCGGGGATGCGGATGCGCAGGATGTAGCGATCGGCGGCGATCACCGCGATCACTTCGCCCGGCTGCACCACGCTGCCCTCGGTGACGGCGACTTGCAGCACCCGGCCGCCGGCCGGGGCCCGGATGTCGCCCTCCCGTTCCTGCTGCACCAGCACCGCCCGTTCGGCCTTCAGGGCCGCCAGTTCGGCGACGACCACGTCATGGTCGGTCTGCGCCTCGTCCAGGCGGGCTCGGCTCAAGGCGCCCTTCTTGCGCAATTCCTTGGTGCGATCGAGCACCGTGCGCGTCAACTTGCGCTGGGCCAACAGAGAGGTTCGGCGGGCGTCGAGGGCGGCCAGCTTCAGGCGCAGCTTGCGATCGACGATGGTGGCCAGGATCTGCCCGGCCCGCACGGCACTGCCCTCGTCAATGCCGAGGTTGCGGACGGTACCGCCCAGGCGGGCCCGGGCCAGGGTTCGGTCGACGCTGGACACCACCCCGAACACCGCCTTGTGATCCTGCAAGGCCCGCTGTTCGACCACGTGGCTCTGTGCCAGCGCCGACGCCGCCGACAGCAGCAACACCAGGGACAAGCCGATCAAACGCACCATTGCCTCCTCCCCCGATTGTTCGCCGCCTTGCGCCCTAGTTGAAGGCGTTACCGGGCTTTGCGCCGACATGCTTGAGGATCCGCGCCAGCGGGCAGAAGCCGGTAAACGCGGCCTGGAACATGTTAAGGCCGACGAACAGGGTGAAGAACAGCCAATAGGGATGCACGTAGTGGGCCAGGGCCAAGCTGAGGGTGATGAAGACACCGGCGAAAGCGAAAACCATGCGGTCGATGGACATTTCAGACTACTCCTTTTGCAGTTTTCCACCGCTTGGGAGATCACTCGCGAAACCGGCGGGAATTATATTCATAACTTCGTAATTCCGAATATATGTATTTTCGTAGATACGTCAACCGCCGCGCGGAGAGAATCTTGACAACCCACTGCATAATTTCTTATATACGAAGGTATGAATATTGAAGACATGCAGGAATCAGCCCAGGCGGCCAGCAATCTGCTGGACGCCATGTCCAACGAGAACCGGCTGATGATCCTCTGCCAACTCTCCGACGGCGAAAAATCGGTCGGCCAACTGGCCGAGCTGATCGGCGCCCGCCAGGTCGCGGTATCGCAGCAACTGGCGATCCTGCGCCGGGAGGGACTGGTGCGGCCCCGGCGCCAGGCCCAGACGGTCTTTTACTCCCTGGCCAGCGACGCCGCCCGCCAGGTGATCGAGACCCTGTACGCGATCTATTGCGGCCCGGCCGCCGACAAAGCCGAGAAACCCGCCGCCTAGCTATCCGGCTTCACCGCCACTAGGTCGACCAGGGCCGACATGCCCTCGTGGCCGTCGCCCTCGTGCACCACGCTGTCGTGTTCCCGCAGATGCCGGATCTCCAACGCCGCGAAGGCTTCCCGCAGCATCGCGGCGGTGTACATCCTTTCGGCCTCGGGCGGGCCACCGGTACCGTATTCCAACTGCTCGGGCCGGTAGCCCTGCATCAGCAGCACGCCGCCGGGCCGCAGCGCCTGTTGCAGGCCGGCGAAGATCTCGGCCCGCAGCGGCGGCGCGGCGAACTGGAAGAAGATCGCCGCGATCACGTCGAAATCCTCGGCCGCCCAGTCCCAGGCGGCGATGTCGGCCTGGCGGGTCTCGATCCTAACGCCGCGCGCCGCCGCCAGCCGCTGCGCCTTGGCCTGGGCCACCGGCGAGAAATCGATCGACAGCACATCCAGCCCCTGCTCGGCCAGCCAGACGCCGTTGCGGCCCTCGCCGTCGGCAATCGACAGGGCCCGCTGGCCGGGCCGCAGAAGCTGCCCCTGGTCGGCCAGAAAGCCGTTCGGCGCCGTGCCGAACAGGTAGTCATCGCCTTGGTACCGCTGGTTCCAGCGTTCGCGGGCCGGGTTGGTCATCCAGGGTCTCCATCTCGCATTCGCGGATCGGGTAGGTCGGTCGGGAAGGACCGGGGCAGCAGGCCGGATTGGAACCACTGCACGAAGGAATAGATGCTGTACACCGGCAGCCCCAGGGCGCGGCGCAGATCGGCCTGATAGGGCACCATGTTGGTGCATTCGAGCACCACGGCGCCGACCTCGGGGTGCGCGGCCAACAGCGCCCGGCCGGCCGCCAGGTTGTCCCGCCGGGCGGCCGCCACGTCCAGTTGGGGCTCGTCATCCAGCACCGCGCGGGTGAATTCCTCGCCGTCGTCGGTGCCGACCACGGGGATATCGGCATCGACCCCGGCGGCGGTCAGATGCCCTTCGCTCAGGGCCGCCTGGCAGATGGTGATCACCCCGACCCGGCGGCCCGGCGGCAGGGTCCGTTGCACCAGCGGCACCTGCATCAGGGAGGAGGCCGCCACCGGCACCCCGGCAGCCGCCGCCAGTTCGGCCTGGAACAGCGAGAGGAAACCACAGGTGGTGGTGATGCCGTCGGCACCCTGCTCGACCAGGTCCCGCGCCGCCTCGATGAAGGCGTCCAGGCAGCCCTCGGCGCCCTGGCGCACCACCCGATCGGGCGTCGCCCCGCGTACCGTGCGGTAGAGCACCGGGAACGGCCAGGTGGCGGCGTTGCCCATGTCGCCGGGGATGCGCGGGAAGCGGCTGTCCAGCATCAGGATGCCGACGGCAGCGCCGAACACGGTCTTGCCGCCCGCCGTCACCTGCCGAGGCCGATCGCCCTTCGTATCGTCAGCCATTGCTCTCCCTTGCCTTGGCCGGTGTTGCGGTTCAGCCTAGAAGGAATTCTCCGCCCTGGCCATGTGGGCGGACCGCGAACCAGGAGGACCCCCCATGAGCCCATCCGACCGGCCGGAGCCGATCATGCCCAAGGACGCCGAGCCGGCGACCCGAGCGGCCAACGACAAGGTGGCGGCGAGCCTGCCGTTCGACGACGTCGAGGATTTCACCGATGTGCGGCGCGGCTTCATCGGCACCCTCGACGGCGGCAAGATCACCTCCGATAGCGGCACCCCGGTCTGGAACCTGACCCTGTACGACTTCCTGGCGGATGAAGAACCGCCGGCCACGGTGAACCCCAGCCTGTGGCGGATCGCCCGCCTGAACATGGCCCATGGCCTGTTCAAGGTGGTCGACCGGGTCTACCAGGTTCGCGGCCTGGACATCGCCAACATGACCATCATCGAGGGCGATAGCGGCCTGATCATCGTCGATCCCCTGACGGCGGCGGAGACCGCTCGCGCCGCCCTGGCCCTCTACCACGCCCACCGGCCGGAAAAGCCGGTGCTGGCGGTGATCTACAGCCACAGCCACGTCGACCACTACGGCGGCGTCAAGGGCGTCTTGACCGACGAGGCGGTGCGCAGCGGCGAAGCCCAGGTGTTCGCTCCCGACGGCTTCATGGAGGCGGTGGGCGGCGAGAACGTCCTCGTCGGCAACGCCATGCTGCGGCGGGCGCAGTTCCAGTTCGGCGCCCTGGTGGCGCCGGGACCGCGCGGCCAGGTCGACGCCGGCCTGGGCAAGGGGGTGGCCCGCGGCAACGTCGGCCTGATCCCGCCAACCGTGGTGATCGAGCAGCCGGTGGAAACCCACGTCATCGACGGCGTCGAAATGGTCTTCCACTTGGCGCCCGAGACCGAGGCGCCGGCCGAGATGCACATGTACCTACCGCGGTTCGCGGTGCTGAACATGGCCGAGAACGCCACCCGGCACCTGCACAATTTCTGTCCCCTGCGCGGCTCGGTGGTGCGCGACCCGCGCATGTGGTCGCATTATCTGTCCGAGGCCAGCGAGATGTTCGGCGACCGCACGGAGGTGCTGATCGGCCAGCACCACTGGCCGACCTGGGGCCGGGAAAAGATCGGCGAGTTCCTGACCAAGCAGCGTGATCTCTACAAGTACGTACACGACCAGACGGTGCGGCTGATGAATTTGGGCTACCGCCCGGCGGAGATCGCCGAGGTGCTGGACCTGCCGCCCGAACTGTCGGCCGAATGGTCGGTGCGCGGCTACTACGGCACCATCAGCCACAATTCCAAGGCGGTCTATCAGCGCTATCTCAGTTGGTACGACGGCAACCCGACCAACCTGAACCCGCTGCCCCCCGTGGAGACGGCCAGGAAGACCGTCGAATACATGGGCGGGGCCGAGCCCATGCTGACCCGGGCCCGGACGGACTTCGGCAACGGCGAATTCCGCTGGGTGGCCCAGGCCATGCAGCATCTGGTGTTCGCCGAGCCGGACAACAGAGCCGCCCGGGAGCTGGGCGCCGATGCCCTGGAGCAACTCGGCTACCAGGCGGAATCGGCGACCTGGCGCAACGCCTTCCTCTACGGCGCCCAGGAACTGCGCAACGGCGTGCTGCAATTGCCGCCCCGGCCGATCCTGCCGCCCGATCTGCTGAACGGCATCGACACCGAGACCCTGTTCGATTTCATCGCCGTGCGCCTGAACGCCGGCGAGGTGATGGGCCGCCGCTTCCGCATCAACTGGCACATCACCGACAGCGACGAGAGGCTGCTGCAGAACCTGGAGAACAGCGCCCTGACCCAGGTCATGGGCAAGCAAGCCGAGGATGCCGATGCCAGCGTCGCCACCGACCGGGCGACCCTGGTCGCCCTGTGCATCCGCCGCACCACGGTGGCCGAGGCGATCGCCGACGGCCGGTTGACGGTAACGGGCGACGATGGGGTGGTGGCGACGCTGTTCGAGCTGCTCGACGATTTCCCCCTGCAGTTCGAGATCCTGACGCCGGGGGACCGCTGACGGCCGGCAAAAGATTGCCGGGTCAAGCCCGGCAATGACGAATTATATGATAGTCATGCCCGGACTTGATCCGGGCATCCATTGGCGGCGCCGACAGAAGCCTTCCGTCCCAGCCCTATTCGCCGGCGCCGAGGATACCCCAGGCCTCGATCTCGACCAGCAGGCCGGGCAGCGCCAGGGCCGCCACCTCGACCAGGGTCGAGCAGGGGAAATCGCCACTGAAGAACTCGCGCCGGGCCCGCCAGACCTCCTCGCGCTGGGTGATGTCGGTGACGAAGATGGTGACCTTGATGATGTCGGCCATCTTGCCGCCGGCGGCGTCCATCAGGTGGCTGATCTTCTCGAAGATCAGCCGGGCCTGTTCGTACATGTCGTCACCGCCGGCGATCACGCCGTCCCGGTAGCCCGAGACCATGCCGGAAATCTGCACGAAGTCGCCGGCCACCTTGCAGTTCGACCAGGTCTCCGGCTGCGGCTCGGCCACGTGCTCGCTGGTGATCCGTCGCATTTTCATGGGGAGTCTCCCTGTTTTCCGTTCAGGCGATGACGCCTTCGCCTCGTAGTTCCGCGATCGCCCCGGCATCGAAGCCCCAGTCGGCCAGGATCTGTTCGCTGTGCTCGCCGGGGATCGGCGGCTCGCCCTGGACCTCGGGCGGCGTGCGGTCGAAACGCGGGGCCGGGGCCGGCTGGGTGATGCCGCCGATCTCGACGAAAGCGTCCCGGGCCCGGGCGTGGGGATGGCTGGGCGCCTCGGCCATGCTCAACACCGGGGCGAAGCAGACATCGCTGCCCTCCATGATCCGGCACCATTCATCCCGGGTCTTCTGCTTGAACAAGGTTGCCAGCTTCTCCTTCATGACCGGCCAGGCGACGCTGTCGCTCCGATCCGGCACCGTTTCGTTCAGGCCGGCCAGCTCGAACAGCAATTGATGGAACTTCGGCTCCAGCGAGCCCACCGCGACATACTTGCCATCGGCGGTCTCGTAGGTGCCGTAGTTGTGGGCGCCGCCGTCGAGAACGTTGCTGCCGCGCCGGTCCGACCAGCCGCCGGTGCCGTGCAGGCCATAGATGCTGCTCAGCAACAAGGCCGCGCCATCGACCATGGCGGCGTCCACCACCTGGCCCTTCCCGGAGCGGCTGGTCTCCAGCAGCGCCGTGACGACGCCGAAACCCAGCAGCATGCCGCCGCCGCCGAAATCGCCGATCAGGTTCAGGGGCGGCACCGGCGGGCCGTCCTTGGGGCCGATGGCGTGCAGGGCGCCCGACAAGGCGACGTAGTTGATGTCGTGACCGGCCGCCATGGCCAGCGGGCCGTCCTGGCCCCAGCCGGTCATCCGGCCGTAGACCAGGCGGGGATTGCGCTCCAGGCACACCTCGGGGCCGATGCCCAGGCGCTCGGCCACGCCGGGCCGGAAGCCCTCGATCAGGGCATCCGCGCCCTCGACCAGGCGCAACACCGTCTCCGCCCCCTTGGGCTGTTTCAGATCCACCGCCAGCGAGCGCCGGCCGCGATGCAGCACCTGGTGCCGGGGCTCCCGCTGCACGCCCAGGTCGGCCGGCTCGACGCGATCGACGCGGATCACCTCCGCCCCCATGTCGGACAGCAGCATGGCGCAGAACGGTCCCGGACCGATGCCGGCGATTTCGATGATCTTGAAACCGGCGAGCGGTCCCATGGCAATTCTCCTTCTTTCAAGACGTTACATGGCCAGGGCGTCGGCCACGCGGTCGGCCGGGGCGCTAGGCTGGTCCAGCAGCAGTTCGGCCGCCCGTCCCTCCAGCGGCCCGTCGTCCAGGCTCATCGGATCGTGCGGCCGCATCCGTTGGTTGATCACCAGCCGGGCCAGCAGTTGCCGACGGGCATCGCCGGTGGCCTCGGCCATCAGGGCGCCCTCGCGGGCCAGCAACACGGCGGTCATGGCATGGTAGAGGGCATTGGTGGCCTGGCGCGAAAAGGATTCGTGCTCGGCCCTGGCGGCAACCTCGGCGGCGAAGCCGGCGGCCCGGTCGACCACGCCGGAGAGTTCGCCCCGGAACTGCCCGGGCACGCCATCCGACTCCTCGATGATCTCGTGCAGGCCGTCGGCCAGCGCCTCGTGGGCCAGGTTCTTCGGCACCGCCCGGGTGGTGACGTCCAGGGCGACGATGGAGGAGGTGCCCTCCCACAGCACGCCGGTATGGGCGTCGCGGACCAGGCGGGCGTTCACCCAATCCTCGATGAAGCCGTTGCCGCCCCTCGCCTCCATGGCCGCCGTGGCGACGGGGATGTTGTCGCGGCAGGCCCGGAACTTGATCAGGGGCGTCAGGATGCGCAGGGTCCGCGCCGCCCCTTCGTCGCCACCGTCCGCCTTTTCCATGGTGGCGGCGGTGTACAGAAAGGCCGAGAGGGCCTGCTCGGTCGGCAACATGATCTTCATCAGTTGCCGGCGCATCAGGGGGTGTTTGATCAGGGGCTGGCCGAAGGCCTGGCGGCCATGGGCCACCGCCATGGCCTCGTTCAGGCAGCGGCGCATCAAGGCCGCCGCCCGGACGCCGTGGGAGAGCCGGCTGAGGTTGACCTGGTCCATGGTCTGGCGCAGGCCGCGCCCCTCCTCGCCCATCAGGTAGCCAACGGCGCCCTCGAAGGCGACCTCGCCGGTGGCCATGGAGCGGGTGCCCAGTTTCGGCTTCAGCCGCACCATGCGGTAGGCGTTGCGGCGGCCGTCCTCCAGCCGCTTGGGCACCAGGAACAGGCTCAGACCCCGGCTGCCCTTGCCTTGGCCGGCCGGGGTGCGGGCGAGGAGCAGGATGACGTCGCTGTCGATGTGGGAGCAGAACCACTTGTCGCCGTGAATGCGCCAGTTCTCGCCGTCGTGGCGGGCCGCGACCTCCAGGTTGGCGACGTCGGAGCCGCCGGCCCGCTCGGTCATCAACTGGGTGCCGGTCCACATCTCCTCCCGGCTCGGCGCCAGCATGCGGGGCAGGTAGCGTTCGCGGATCTCCGCCTCGGCATAGCGGCCGACCATGAAGGCGGCGGTATCGCACAGGCTGATCGGGCACATCAGGCCGAACTCGCCCTGTACGTAGAGGTACTTGACGGCGTATTTGGCCAGCGGGCCCATGGGCTCCGGCCAGCCCAAGACGCCGCCGCGATGGCTCATGGCATGCAGGCCGAAATCGTCGATGGCGATCTTCTCCATCTCGCGATAGGCGGGGTGGTGCTCGACCCAGTCGTCGTCGCGGCCATAGCGGTCGCGCGGGTGCAGGATCGGTGCGTGGACGTCGGCCAGCCGGGCCAGCTGGTCGAGCCGGCCGCCGGCGATGCCGCCCAGGCGATGGAGGTGCGGCTGCAAATGGTCGTGCAGGGCCGGCGCCATGTAGTGCGGCAGGATGGCGCCGAAGGCCGGGTCGAGGTCGTAGAAATTCTCGCCCTGGCAGTCCGGGGCCAGCCAGTCGGCGCCGGTTCTGTCAGAGGTTTCGGCCGCCGCCGCGCCCTGGGTCATGGTTGGTCTCCGCCATCAAATGGACTCACGCACTACCGCTTCAACAAGCCAGCACCGGCGCCGGTATGTCAAATCGGCGGGCGCGAGCCGGACGCCATGGTTCGAGACGGGCGCTGCGCGCCCTCCTCACCATGAGGTTGATTTTCGATCCTCACCTTGAGGAGCCCGCGCAGCGGGCGTCTCGAAGAGTGACGGGGACGCGCGATGAAATCGCCTTTGGACCTAAAGCGGCTCTTCGCCCATCTCCAGGTGCAGGGCCTCGCCCTCGTAGGGGTGGGCCAGGGCGACCGCTTCGTTCAGTTCGACGCCGAGGCCCGGTTCGGCGGGCGGGATGACGTAGCCGTCCTGCCATTGCATCGGCCGGCGCAGGATGTCGGCGTGGAAGCCGCCCCAGGTCCGGATGCTCTCCAGGATCAGGAAGTTGGGACTGCAGGTGGCGAGCTGGATGTTGGCGGCGCCCTCGATCGGCCCGCAATAGAGGTGCGGGGCGATCTGGGCGTAACGGGTCTCGGCCATGCCGGCGATCTTCTTGGCCTCCAGGATGCCGCCGACCCGGCCCAGGGCCATCTGCAGGATCGCCGCCGCCCCGGTGTCCAGCACCCGGGCGAACTCGTACTTGGTGGTCAGCCGCTCGCCGGTGGCGATGGGGATCGAGGTCTGGCGCGCCACCCGGGCCATCTGCTCGGGCATCTCCGGCGGCGTCGGCTCCTCCAACCACAACGGATCGTAGGGTTCGAGGCGTTTGGCCAGGCGGATGGCGCCGGCGGCGGTGAACTGGCCGTGAGTACCGAACAGCAGATCGGCCTTGCTGCCGACGGCGTCACGCAACTTGCCCATGAAGGCTTCCGAACGCTCCAGGCTTTCCAGGTCCGGTTGTCGGCCATCGTAGACAGTATAGGGCCCGGCCGGATCGAACTTGACGGCGGTGAAGCCGCGCGCCACCTCCTCCGCCGCCCGCTCCGCCGCCAGGTCCGGGTCGCTGTAGACGTCCGTGGCATCGCCGTCCCTGGGGTAGAGGTAGGTGTAGCTGCGCAACCGTTCGTGCACCTGGCCGCCGAGCAATTCATAGACCGGCTTGCCCACTTCCTTGCCGATGATGTCCCAACAGGCCATTTCCAGCCCCGACAGCACCCCCATCAGCGAGACGTCCGGGCGCAGGGTGTAACCGGCGCCGTAGACGCTGCGCCACAATCGCTCGATCTTGAAGGGATCGCGGCCGATCAGGTGGCGCTGGCCGACGTCCTCGATCATCCGGGCCACGACGTGCGGGCCGAAGCTGGCGGCGTAGACCTCGCCGATACCGGTGACGCCGCCGTCGGTGGTCAGCTTGACGAAGATGAAATAGCGGCCGCCGAAATGGGGTGGCGGATTGCCCACCACGAAGGTCTGTAGGTCCTGGATCTGCATCGTCGCCCTCGCACCGCCGGTTCGTTCGTCGTGGCGAGGATAGCGCAGCCGGCGGGGCCATGGGCGGGTGACTTTCGCCCCGCCTCGAAAACGGGTATAATCTAACGATCGTTAGGTGAAGAACCACCGAAGGCCAATCATGACCGTGCAGCCCGTCCCCGATCCCGACCGCCCCGTCACCGATTTCGGCGACCGGGAGTTCCCCACCGCCCTGGTCAACGTCACCAACGTCTGCAACCTGGATTGCGCCCATTGCTTCGTGTTCCGCGACGACAACCCGAACGCGCCGCGTGACAAGATGGACGACGCCACCATGCTGCGTCACCTGGCTGAGCTGCGCGACAAGCACAACATCCGCTCGATGCTGTTCATGGGCGGCGAGCCGATGATCCGCCGCAAGCTGGTGATGGAAGCGGCGAAACTGTTCGAGATCCCGGCCATCGTCACCAACGGCACCTACGGCATCCCGGAACTGCCGGGCGGCCTGGTCACCGTCTCCCTGGACGGCCCGGAGGAGGCCAACGATAGGATCCGCGGCGAAGGGGTGTTCCGGAAGGTCAAGGCGGCGGTGGCCAAGCGCAACCCCGGCGACGGCACCACGGTGATCCTGCAGATGTCGATCACCAAGCAGAACGCCCCCGGCCTGGAGGAGTTCGTCGAGGAGGTCAAGGACTGGCCGGTCAACGGCGTCGCCTTTACCTTCTACGTGCCGCCGAAGAACGACCAGAGCGACCTCGCCTGGCAGGACCTGAAGGAGCGCGATCGGGTGATCGACCGGCTGATCGCCCTGAAGAAGCAGTACCCGAGCCTGATCAAGACCAACATCGGCGCCATGGAGCTGATGTATTCCGATCGCTGCCTGGACTACACCGGCGAGCAGGGCGAGCACTGCCTGATGCTGAATACCCTGCCCCTCTATATGGGCGAGGGCGGCAATTTCGAGCGCACCTTCTGCTGCTACGGCAACGACGTGGATTGCGCGAAATGCGGCGCCTACAGCGTCTTCAACTCCGCCTTCCACCAGCAGAAAATGAGCGAGGCCGACCTGGCCGACGGCGACGTCATCCCCGCCCTCGGCCGCAGCCGCCACCAGATGACGGCGGCGATCGCCGAGCCAGGCTCACCGACAGGCTGACCAGCATCCGCGGGCAATGGCAAATTACAAGATCAGTTGGCTCGACGAACTCATGCCCTGGCGTTACGCCAAAACCTGCGCCTGAACCGGGTTTCCTATCGTCAACTCAACCTAACCGGCCGGGCAGGAGCGATCGTCAGTCGGATCACAGGCAGTTCCTGATATCTTCGAATCCTGAAGCCGGGAGAACTCCTTTGGCTCTAATTGACTTCCACTCTAGGGTGCGCTTCAGAAAAATGAGCGCCGTACTGAGGCGTGTGACGAGCTCCTCGGCACGGGGCGACTTCCTGGCAACCATCAAATAGAATGCTTCAGGTTCCTCCTTCATTTTGCTGCAAGCAATGTCCTTTGGCATATCCAGTTCGCCGGTGGCCATTGCTCCCAATACTAGTGAGGGATGGGTTTCCACCAAGTCGCAACGACCCGCCGACAACATTCTAAACAAGCCCTGAAACCCAGCTGAGGTTCTGATGATTTCGTTGGAACGAGGGATGCCATGCTCAACATAGTACATTTCGTAGTTCCAGCCCAAAAAGCCGCAAATGCTATAATGCTGCATCTCGTTGATCCATGAAATCACTCTGCCGGTCTTCTTCGAAAGAGGTCCATCCGGAAACCGCTTGCGGGAATAAAACACGGCCGTGCTAATGGCGTACATCGGGCCCACATAATGGTACTTTTCGGCTCGCTCTTTGTTGAAGGTCGCGTCTATGGCGATTTCGTGATCACCAGGTTTGGAATAGTTATCAACATAATACATACAGCGTTTCCACGGCATTATGCTGAAGGTGAATTCCAAGTCGGTTAACTCCGCTAGCAAACGGAAATTCGCCAGATGAGTTCCGGTAACCTCTTTCTTCTTCTGATTGTCACCGCCTGATTCATAGAGATAGGGCGCCCAGGTTTCACCGCATATCGATACCGGCGCGGCAGCAAAGCCTTTTGTGACCGGCAGAGCCAAGCTAATTGCCAGGGTGAGTAATATTGATCTGCTCAGGTGTGACAATTTGGATGGTCCCGATCAAGTGAACCGTTTGACGGCGGATTCAGGATGTATTCCGGTTGCCGATCACGCGGAGAAAGTCCCTTGTATCATATTTTGGTCTTGTTGGTTCTTTTTGGACGTGAGCAACGCGACGGCCTTGGCCATCATATCCACGGGTCGGTCGGTATCTTCGGCCACGATACGCTGGCGGGTCACCCGGAACAGCCGGTTTGCGTGCGGCATTGCCCGCGCATGCTTTCGTATACGGCCAAGGCATCGTTACGTTTCATCGAATGGTCGCGGCCTGAATACCCAGCCGCTTCCGTAGACGCGGTTAGTTCGGCCAAGTATTGTTCAACGTTTCAAGTTCAGATTGAGAAATGGACCGGCACTACCGTGGCAAGCCTCTCTCGAAAATTGGGACTGATAATGGGCGTAAGCGGTTTGGCTTTTGCCCTTGTCAGTTGCTCATTTATTGTTTGGTACGAGGCCCAGTCAAGCAAACAGGAAATCCTGGAGAAGGTCTCCGAGATCGCTGCCACGGCATCCAATCCTGCGGCGGACGCCATTTTTTATATGAACGACCGGAGTGGAGAAATCATCCTGACCGGTCTGTTGTCCCATGATTTCATCATTGAAGCGAAGCTCTACGATGACCGCGGAGAGCTCTTCGTAGATGCCGCATCTCAATACCGTCCAAAAAAACAGCAGCGCGCACTGTACCGATGGACAATGCGGCAGTTGGCGTTCCCGCAGCACTATAGCATCACCCTGAATAAACCTTCAGCGAAGGAAAGAATATCTTTCGGAAGGCTGGAGTTGACGTTGGATAGCTCAAGCTACTACAACAATTTAATCACAACTACCACTCAATTGCTGTTCTTTTACTTCCTGTTTAGTTTGACGTTTTCGATCATTATTTACGTCAGCGTACACCGGATGATCACCCGACCCTTGGCGCGATTCTCAAATCAGATAGAGCAGTCGCTAACGGTAGAAGAAGATCTTGGGCAACCGGTCACGGGTTTTGACCGCAGAAACGATGAGATCGGGGAGCTGGCTCAAGTCTACAATCGGCTTATCGTCGGCATGGCCGAACGCAAGCAACTTGAGGAACAGCTCCGCCAAGCGCAAAAGATGGATGCGGTCGGTCAATTGACCGGTGGTGTGGCGCACGATTTCAACAATGTCCTTGCCGTCATCCTGGGCAACCTGGGTCTGGCGCAATCGAAGCTGGAAGCCGGTAGCGATTTGGCGAAGTTCTTGACACCAGCGGTCGCGGCGACGGACCGG
>JASLMH010000031.1 GCA_030746635.1 Alphaproteobacteria bacterium
TCAGGGAGCGCCTGCACGGCGGCTTCGAGCAAGGCCTCCGGATCGACCGCCTGATACACCAAGGCCGGACCGAATTCCAATCGGTGATGGTGATCGAGAACGAGGCCCTGGGTCGGGTGTTGATCCTCGATGGCATCGTGCAGACCACCGAGGCGGACGAATTCGTCTACCACGAGATGCTGGCGCACGTGCCGTTGTTCGCCATCGAGGCGCCGAGCGAGGTGCTGATCATCGGCGGCGGTGATGGCGGCTGCCTGGAAGAGGTACTGAAACACCCGATCGAGCGGGCGACCATGATCGAGCTGGACGCCGGTGTCGTCGCCCTGGCGAGGGAACATCTGTCGAAGATCTGCGGCGGCGCCTTCGACGATCCCCGGACCG
The DNA here is from genome assembly GCA_030746635.1 of Alphaproteobacteria bacterium. Classification (GTDB taxonomy): domain Bacteria; phylum Pseudomonadota; class Alphaproteobacteria; genus JASLMH01. Next base: position 382 of record JASLMH010000031.1, read on the forward strand.
AGTTGCGGTTCGAGGACGGTGCCCGTTTCGTCGCCGAGACCGAACGCCGCTTCGACGCGATCATCATCGACTCCACCGACCCCCAGGGACCCGGCGAAGTGCTGTTCAGCCGGGAATTCTATGCCGACTGCCGGCGCCGCCTGACGGAACGGGGTATTCTGGTGACCCAGAACGGCGTGCCTTTCTTCCAGGCCGCGGAATTCGCCGGCAGCCGGGCATCCTTCCAAAAGCTGTTCCGTTATCCGCGGTTCTATTTCGCCGCCGTGCCGACCTATGTCGGCGGCGTCATGGCCTTCGGCTGCGCCTCGGATGGCTCCGACGCCGCCGCCGTCGACCCCGGCGCCTTGGCCAGCCGGTTCAAGGCGGCGGGCTTCGCCACCCGCTATTATGACCCGGCGGTGCATTTGGCCGCTTTCGCGGCACCGCCCTATCTTGATGATATGACGCCGCCGACCGAAGTTTAATTTTCGGGCGCGCGGCGGACCGTCTCCTCGTCGAAGGCGCCGGTCTGGGGCAGGAATTTGACCACCCGCGAACCGGTTTCGCCGAACCGGTTCTTGCGCAGATTGATCGATACCGAACGGCTTTTCGCCGCCACGTCATCGGGGTGGGCATAGTTGCGTCCGCTGCTCGGCCGTTCGACGTTGATCAGGAAGGAAACGCTGTCGGCGGAATATTCCAGATCCGAGGTGCCCTCCAGGCTGCCCAGCACGGCCTCGCCCTGGCGTTGCCGGTTTTGCGACGAGATCGCCAACACCGGACTGTCCAGGCGCAGCGCCAGCCGCCGCATCGCCGTCATCAGCTTGCCGATTTCGTGTCGGAACTCGGAAAACTGCCGGGCCCCGGCGGCCCAGATCTGAAGATAGTCGATGATCACCAGGATGGCCTTGCCGCCACTGGCGGCCATGCGTTCGTGGGCCATCGCCTCGACCGCCTCGGCGGCCAGGGTGGCCTCCGCCTCCAGCACGGAAATGCGTTCGAAATCGTCGCCGTGGGCCGTCAACGCGGCCTCGAACGCCGCCTGCTCGACGGTACCGTCCAGCACCGCCCGGCTGTCCAGGCCCGCCTGTTGGCAAAGCAGCTTCAAGACCAGCAAACGCGCCTCGACGTCGAAGCTGAGATAGAGCACCGGATGTCCGGCGCGGGCGGCGACGGCGGCGTTGAACAGGGCGAAGGACGTCTTGCCGCAACCGGGTTCGCCGCCGATCAAGTGCAGACCGGTACGCCAACCGCCCAACTGATCGTTGAGGAAATCGAATGCCGTCGGCATGATTTCGGGCAAGCTGCCGCCGGCGCCATACATTTGGCGCAACGTCGCGAAAACCTCGTTGGCGGCGACCGGCCGTTTGATAGTCTTTTTCTTGCTCACGCTGAAGCTCGCCGCCGATATCCTCTACCGATGATCCTTGATATCAGGTCGCCGTGCCGCCCACCGTCAGGCCGTCGATCAACAGGGTCGGTTGACCGACACCGACGGGTACGCCCTGGCCGTTCTTGCCGCAGGTGCCGACGCCGGGGTCCAGCGCCAGATCGTTGCCGATGCCGTCGACCCGGGTCAGCACGTCCGGGCCGTTGCCGATCAATGTCGCGCCCTTCACCGGCGCGCCCAGCTTGCCGTCGTCGACCAGATAGGCCTCGGTGCAACTGAAAACGAACTTACCGGAGGTGATGTCGACCTGGCCGCCGCCGAAATTGACGGCGTAGAGGCCCTTTTTCACGCCGGCCATGATCTCCGCCGGGTCGCGGTCGCCGGCCCGCATGAAGGTGTTGGTCATCCGCGGCATCGGCATGTGGGCATAGGATTGCCGCCGGCCGTTGCCGGTGGTCGCCATATCCATCAGGCGGGCGTTCAGCCGATCCTGCATATAGCCTTTCAGGATGCCGTCCTCGATCAGCACGGTGCTCTCGCTGGGCGTGCCCTCGTCGTCCACCGACAGCGAACCGCGGCGGCCGTCGATACTGCCGTCGTCGATCACGGTGACGCCGGGGCTGGCCACTCGCTCGCCCAGCAACCCGGCGAAGGCCGAGGTCTGCTTGCGGTTGAAATCACCCTCCAGGCCGTGGCCGATGGCTTCATGCAACAGGATGCCCGGCCAACCCGGACCCAGCACGACCTGCATCTCGCCGGCCGGCGCGGCCACCGATTCCAGATTGACGGCGGCCTGTCGTATCGCCTCGTCGACCTGTGCCCGCCAATTGGCCTGCCGGATGTACTGGCCATAGCCGACGCGGTCGCCGACGCCGTGGGAGCCGGACTCCTGGCGATCGCCCTCGCCCATCACAACGGCGACGTTCAGGCGGACCAACGGCCGCACGTCCTTTATCCGCCGGCCGTCGGCCCGCATGATTTCCACTGCCTGCCATTCCCCGTGCAGCGAAGCGGTCACCTGACGCACCCGGGAATCGCTTTGGCGGGCGTAGCCGTCGATCTCGGCCAGCAGTTTCACCTTGTCGGCGAAGGCGGTGTCGCCCAAAGGATTGCTGTCGGGGTAGAGCGCCTGATTGGTGGCGGCCGGCGCTTGTGCCATGACGCCGTCGTGACCGGCGCGCACCGCCCGGACCGCGCCGGCGGCCCGGCTGATCGCCGCCTCGCTCAATTCCGAGGCATGGGCATAGCCGGTCTGTTCGCCCGCCACCGCCCGCAGGCCAAAGCCCTGGCTGGTGTCGAAATTGCCGTTCTTCAACCGGCCATCGTCGAAGACCAGGCTTTCGCTCTGGCGGTATTCGAGGAACAGCTCGCCATCATCGCAACCGTGCAACGCCTCTTCGACGATGCCTTCGACGCGCCCCTCATCCAGGCCGGCGCGTGGCATCAATTGCGTCGATTCCGAGCTCGAATCGGTCATTTTCGGCATCACTCCCCGTCGGCATCCGACCGCCTGCAGGAGGCCAAGAACGATTTGGGCATGGGAAAAGCCATGCGACAATACGTCGCATGTTCAGGACGCACACCACCCTATTGGCTCATTTTGAGCCAACTTACAGCCGACATGGGGCCAATTATCGCACTTTCAAGTCTGATACTGGGGGTAGTCGCGGACGGCCGCCTTGACGGTGGTCAAGCGGGGGGCTTGTTTGCCGGCGATTCGTTGGGGTAGATAGTCGCTACCGGGACTGGGGGACACATCCCTGCGTGACATTTCTTGCGGAAAATTGAGGGTTTGAGATGACGGCTTGGCGAATCTTAGCCGCGCCAACGGCGCTGTTCGGCGGTCTGGTGGCGGCATCGGCACAAGCGGCGGGCGGCCTGGCGGAGCCCTGGCAGCTTGGCATGCAAGCGGCGGTGACGCCGGTGGCGGAGCAGCTGCACGATTTTCACAACATGCTGCTGGTGATCATTTTCGTGATCGCCATCTTCGTCACGGTTCTGTTGGTCTACTGCTTCGTGCGCTTCAACGAAAAAGCCAATCCGACGCCCTCCAAGACCTCCCACAACACCCTACTGGAGGTGGTGTGGACGGTCATTCCGATCATCATCCTGGTGGTCATCGCGGTGCCGTCGTTCAAACTGCTGTACTTCGCCGATCGGACGGTCGACGCGGAAATGACCATCAAGGCCATCGGCCACCAATGGTACTGGTCGTACGAATACCCCGATCACGACGAACTGACCTTCGATGCCACCATGCTGGAGGATGCGGAGCTGAAGGACGGCCAGCCGCGCCTGTTGGCCACCGACAATGCGGTGGTGATGCCGGTCGACACCAACGTCCGGCTGTTGATCACCGCCGACGACGTGATCCATTCCTGGGCCATGCCGGCCTTCGGCGTGAAGCTGGACGGCGTGCCCGGCCGGGTCAACGAAACCTGGGTGCGGGTGGAGAAGGAAGGCATCTATTACGGCATGTGCTCCGAGCTCTGCGGCACCCTGCACGGCTTCATGCCGATCATGGTCAAGGTGGTCTCGAAGCAGGCTTTCGCCGCCTGGCTGGTCAAGGCGAAGGAGGAGTTCGCCGACAACGGCGCCCGGGCCGGCGTGAAACTCGCCGATAGCCGGTCGATGGCCAAGTAGCGATTGCAGCGAAGGAAAAGACAAATGAACGCGGCAGCCACATCCGACGCGCACGAGCACGACCACCACATTCCCACCGGCTGGCGGCGCTGGCTCTATTCCACCAACCACAAGGACATCGGCACCATGTATCTGGTGATTGCCGTGGTCGGCGGCATCGTCGGCGGCCTGATGTCGTTGTTGCTCCGCATGGAGTTGGCGGCGCCCGGCCCCGGCATCCTGGGCGGCGACCATCATTTCTTCAATGTGCTGACCACCGCGCACGGCCTGATCATGGTGTTCTTCATGGTCATGCCGGCCTTCATCGGCGGCTTCGGCAACTGGTTCGTGCCGTTGATGATCGGCGCGCCGGACATGGCCTTCCCGCGGATGAACAATATCTCGTTCTGGCTGCTGCCGCCGTCGCTGATCCTGCTCTCCGGCTCCCTGTTCGTCGAGGGCACCGCCGGCGGCACGGGCGTGGGTACTGGTTGGACCGTCTACGCGCCGCTGAGTACCTCGGGCCATGTCGGCCCGGCGGTGGACATGGCCATTCTGTCCCTGCATCTGGCTGGCGCCTCGTCGATCCTGGGCGCCATCAACTTCATCACCACCATCTTCAACATGCGGGCGCCGGGCATGACCCTGCACAAGATGCCGCTGTTCGTCTGGTCGGTGCTGGTGACCGCTTTCCTGTTGCTGCTGTCGCTGCCGGTGCTGGCCGGCGCCATCACCATGTTGCTGACCGACCGCAACTTCGGAACCGCCTTCTTTGATGCGGCCCAGGGCGGCGATCCGCTGCTCTATCAGCACCTGTTCTGGTTCTTCGGCCACCCGGAAGTGTACATCCTGATCCTGCCATCGTTCGGCGTGATCAGCCAGGTGGTCTCGACCTTCGCCCGCAAGCCGGTATTCGGCTACCTGGGCATGGCCTATGCCATGGTGGCGATCGGCGTGGTCGGCTTCATCGTCTGGGCCCATCACATGTACACCGCCGGCATGGACGTCGACACCCGGGCCTATTTCGTCGGCGCCACCATGGTGATCGCGGTGCCGACCGGGGTGAAGATCTTCAGTTGGATCGCCACCATGTGGGGCGGCTCGATCCAGTTCCGGGTGCCGATGCTGTTCGCCCTCGGCATGATCTTCCTCTTTACCATCGGCGGCGTCACCGGCGTGGTGCTGGCCAATGCCGGCACCGATCTGGCCATGCACGACACCTATTACGTGGTTGGCCATTTCCACTACACCATGTCGATGGGCGCGCTGTTCGGCATCTTCGCCGCCTTCTATTTCTGGATCGGCAAGATGTCGGGCCGGCAATATGACGAGACCATGGGCAAGATCCATTTCTGGGTCACCTTCATCGGCGTCAACCTGATCTTCTTCCCGCAGCATTTCCTTGGCCTGGCCGGCATGCCGCGGCGTATCCCCGACTACCCGGACGCTTACACCGGCTGGAACATGATCTCGTCGATCGGCGCCTATATCAGCGTGGCGGGCACGCTGTTCTTCCTCTACCTGGCGTTCCGGACGATCACGGCCGGTGCCAAGTGCCCGGACAACCCATGGGGCGAAGGTGCCGATACCCTGGAGTGGACGCTGCCCTCGCCGCCACCGTTCCATCAGTTCGAGGAATTGCCGCGCATCCGCTAGGCGCGGCGGCGGAACGGAGAAGGAGAAGGGGTCTTGAGCGATCGCGGCTTGGCCATGAACGTGCTGGTACGGCCTTCCGCCCCGGGCGGCGGGCTGGCCGCCCACCTGGCTCTGTTGAAGCCGCGGGTGATGAGCCTGGTGGTCTTCACCGGCCTGGTCGGGCTGGTTCTGGCACCGGGCGTGATGGATCCTGGCATGGCGCTGCTGGCCCTGGTCTGCATCGCCATCGGGGCCGGCGCCTCGGGTGCCATCAACATGTGGTACGACGCCGACATCGACGCGCGAATGCTGCGCACCTGCGATCGGCCTATTCCGCGTGGCCGGGTGCGACCCGGGTCGGCCCTGGCCATGGGCTGCGTGTTGGCCGTGGCCTCGGTGTTGGCCATGGCCTGGCTGGTCAACCTGCCGGCGGCCGGCCTGCTGGCCGGCACCATCGCCTTTTACGTCTTCGTCTACACCATCTGGCTGAAACGGCGGACGCCGCAGAACATCGTCATCGGCGGCGCCGCCGGGGCCTTCCCGCCGATGATCGGCTGGGCCGCCGCGACCGGCGAGGTCGATCCGGCGTCGCTGGCGCTGTTCGCCATCATCTTCATCTGGACGCCGCCGCATTTTTGGTCGCTGGCGCTGTACCGGGCCGAGGACTACCGGCATGTCGGGGTGCCGATGCTGCCGGTGGTGGCCGGCAAGGCGGTGACGCGGCGACAGATTCTGATCTATTCCCTGTTGCTGGTGCCCGTCAGCCTGCTGCCGGTGGCGCTTGGCGTCTGCGCCGCGATCTATGCCGCGGGCGCCGCCCTGTTGGGCCTGGGCTTCCTGGTTTGCGCCGTGCGGGTCTGGCGCGCCGCCGACGGTGACGAGGGGCCGGCGCGGCAGATGTTCGGCTTTTCCATTCTGTATCTGTTTGCCCTGTTCGCGCTGATGCTGGGCGAGCGCCTGATCGCGGTCTGGAGCTGAGATGCCGTTGAGCGAGATCCATCGCAAGCGTCGCGGCCGCAATCTGGCGGTGGCCGGGGCCCTGGTGGTCGCCGCCATCCTGTTGTTCCTCACCTCCTTCGCTTCTTTCCAGGCTGGCTCGTGAGCGGCCCCTCGAACATCCGGGCGCGCAATCGCCTGACCGGGCTGCTGGCGGCGGCCGTTGTCCTCGGCATGGTCGGCGCGGCCTATGCGGCGGTACCGCTGTACCGGCTGTTCTGTCAGGTGACCGGCTTCGGCGGTACCACCCAGGTCGCCGAAGCGGCGCCGGCGACGGTTGGAACGCGGCTGATCGCCGTGCGCTTCAACGCCGACACGGCGCGCGGCATGCCCTGGCGCTTCCGTCCGGTGCAGCGGGAAGTCTCCTTGCGGGTGGGGGAGCAGGCGCTGGCCTTCTATCGGGCCAGCAATCCCACCGAACGCCGTGTCGTCGGCACAGCCACCTTCAATGTCACACCGGCCAAGGCAGGACCCTACTTCAACAAGATCGAATGCTTCTGCTTCACCGAACAGGCCCTGGAAGCGGGCGAGGATGTCGAGATGCCGGTGTCGTTCTTTGTCGATCCGGCGATCGACGACGACCCGAATCTGGCCGACGTGAAGACCATTACCCTGTCCTACACCCTGTTCGAGGTGGCGGACGAGAGGGCCGCGACGGTCGCGGCCGATAGCAACGACGGCAATGGCTAGCGGCCGGGCAAGGGGCCGGGCGGCAAACCGGACGAGCAGGATGTTGGGAACGGAGTGAAGAAATGGCTGATACGCATGCAAAAGGGCACGACTACCATCTCGTAGATCCGAGCCCATGGCCGGCCCTGGGTGCTTTGGGGGCGCTGCTGACGGCGGCGGGCTTCATCTGGTTCCTACACGATGGGCCGCCTTGGATCGCCGCCATCGGCTTCCTTTTGATCCTCTACACCATGTTCGTCTGGTGGCGCGACGTGATTCGCGAGGCCAAGGACGAGGGCCATCACACGCCGGTGGTGCAGCTTCACCTGCGGTTCGGGATGATCCTGTTCATCGCCTCGGAAGTGATGTTCTTCATGGCCTGGTTCTGGGCCTACTTCAACGCCTCGATCTATCCGACCGAGCATATTGGCGGCGTCTGGCCGCCCGAGGGCATTCAAACCTTCGACCCCTGGCATCTGCCCCTGGTCAATACCCTGATCCTGCTGACCTCGTCGACGACGGTCACCTGGGCCCACCACGCGGTCCGCGAGGGCAACCAGAAAAGTGCCGTTCAGGGTCTGGTGGTCACGGTCATCCTGGGCGCCCTGTTCACCTGCATCCAGGCCTACGAATACGCCCATGCCACTTTCGAGTTCAGTGGCGGCATCTATGGCTCCACCTTCTTCATGGCCACCGGCTTCCACGGCGCGCACGTGATCATCGGCACCTGCTTCCTGCTGGTCTGCCTGTTCCGTACCGCCAAGGGGCACTTCAAGCCGGACCAGCATTTCGGCCTGGAGGCGGCCGCTTGGTATTGGCATTTCGTCGATGTGGTCTGGCTGTTCCTGTTCTCGTTCATCTATGTCTGGGGTGCCTGAGCGGCGACCGATCCGACAGTGAGCCGACGGCCCCGGCATGAACGGTGAAACCGAGGTTTCGCCGTTCCTTGCCGGTCTGCTCTGTCGCTGTCCCCGTTGCGGCCGCGGCAGGCTGTTCGACGGGCTGTTGCAGGTCGCCGCGATATGCCCATCCTGCGATTTGGATCTATCGGCCCAGGATCCGGGCGATGGGCCGGCGATCTTCGTCATGCTCCTGGTCGGCGGCCTGGCGGTCGGCTTGGCGTTCATGGTCGAAACCGCCTTCGAACCGCCCATCTGGCTGCACCTGATCTATCAGATCCCCTTCGTGCTGGGCGCCTCGATCCTGTTTCTGCGGCCGTTCAAGGCGACCCTGATTGCCCTGCAGTATCGCCATCGCGCCGCCGGCTTCGACGATCAGGCGGAGTAATTGCGGTGCGCCGGCCGAGCCTTTGGGCGCTGGCGGCCACGCTGTCGGGCCTGCTGGTGTTGCTGGCCCTGGGCGGTTGGCAGCTACAGCGGCTCGCCTGGAAGCGCGAACTGATTGCCAAAATCGAAGCCGGGATGTCGGCCCCGCCCATCGCGCTGCCCGCCGGGGCTGCGGCGCTGGCGGCGAACGACTACCGTCGGGTACGCCTGACCGGTGTGTTCCTGCACGACCGGGAGGCCCATGTCGGGCCGAGGAGCCGGGGCGGTCGCCCCGGCGTTCATGTGCTGACGCCGTTGCGCCTGGCCGACGAGAGGACGGTGTTGGTCAATCGCGGCTGGGTACCGGACGATCGCCGCGACCCGGCGGCTCGGCCGGGCGGCCAGCTCGCGGCAACGGTCGCCGTCGCGGGCATCTTGCGCGCGCGGTTGCTGCCCGGCGCCTGGACGCCGGACTATGATGTGGGGGCGGATATGTGGTTCTGGTACGACGTGAACGATATCGCCCGCCGACGCGGCCTGCGGCTGTTGCCGGCGGTCCTCGAGGCCGGGCCGGCCGGTAATCCCGGCGGCCTGCCGCTGGGCGGTGTCAGCCGCCTCGACATCCGCAACGACCATTTGCAATACGCCATCACCTGGTTCGCCCTGGCGGCGGGTCTGTTGGCGGTGTTCGTGCTCGCCCATCGCCGCGGCCGGGGGACGCCGTGAGCCTGGCGGCCTATGGCGAATTGGAACCGCGGTTCGCCCGGCTCAGCCATCTGGCCGGCGCCTCGGCGGTGTTGCATTGGGATCGGGCGGCGATGATGCCGCCGGGCGGCGCCGCCGCCCGGGCCGAGCAACTGGCCGCCCTGTCGGTGTTGCGGCACGAACTGCTTTGCCAGGCCGAGGTCGGGGAACTGCTGGACCGGGCGGAAGCCGATGCCGGCGATCTGGACGATTGGCAGGTCGCCAACCTGCGGGGGATGCGCTGGCGCTGGCGCCATGCCGTCGCCGTACCGGCCGAGTTGGTGGCGGCCCGCAGCAAGGCCGCCTCGGCCTGCGAAATGGCCTGGCGCTCGGCCCGCGCGGCCGACGATTTCGCCATGCTGCGGGCGGATCTGGAAGGGGTGGTCGGCCTGACCCGCGAGGTGGCGGCGGCCAAGGCCGACTGGCTGGGCTGCGCCCCCTACGATGCCCTGTTGGACGGCTACGAACCGGCTGCCCGGGCCGCCGGGATTGATGCCTGCTTCGGCGAGCTGGAAGGATTCCTGCCCGACCTGGTGGCGGCGGTCCTGGAAGCCCAGGCCGATCCACCGCCGATAACGGGGGAATTCCCAGCCGATCGGCAGCGGCGGCTGGGCCGCCAACTGATGGCCGACCTTGGGTTTGATTTCGAGCACGGCCGCCTGGACGTCTCGCATCACCCCTTCACCGGCGGCGTGCCGGGCGACGTGCGGCTGACCACCCGGTACGAGGCGGCTGATCCCTTTGCCGGCCTGTTCGCCATCCTGCACGAATGCGGCCATGCCCTGTACGAGAACGGCCTGCCGGCCGACTGGCGGGGCCAGCCGGTGGGCGGCGCCATGGGCATGGCGGTGCATGAAAGCCAGTCGCTGATCATCGAGATGCAGCTTTGCCGGTCGGACGCCTACCTGGCTTACCTGGCGCCGCTGCTGGTCAATGCCTTCGGCGTCGACGGCCCCGCCTGGCGGCCGGACAACCTGTGCCGCCGGGTTCGCCGGGTGGCCCGCACGCCGATCCGGGTGACCGCCGACGAGGTGACCTATCCCCTGCACGTCATTCTGCGCTACCGGCTGGAGCGGGCCATGCTGGCCGGCGATCTGCCCATCGCCGACCTGCCCGAGGCCTGGCGTGCCGGCCTGGCCGAGCTGCTGGACATCGTGCCCCCCGACGACGCCGACGGCTGCCTGCAGGACATTCACTGGATGGGCGGCGACTTCGGCTATTTCCCGACCTATACCCTGGGCGCCATCGCCGCCGCCCAGTTGTATGAGACCCTGGATCAGGCGGAACCCGATCTGCCCATGGCCATTCGCCGGGGCGATTTCCGCCCCCTGCTCGAATGGCTGCGGGCGGCGGTACACGGCTGGGGCAGCTATCACGCCAGCACCGATGAATTGCTGCACCGGGCCACGGGCCGGCCGCTCGATCCCGGCGCATTCCGCCGCCATCTCGAACGTCGTTATCTGGACAATTGAGCCGCCTTGCGTCCCGCCCGCAGCGCCGCTAGGTTGGCGCCCCACTTTCAGGGGTCACCTTCCGTGCACTACATCAGCACCCGCGGCCAAGCGCCCAACTTGGACTTTCAGGATGCCTTGCTGACCGGCTTGGCGCGAGACGGCGGGCTGTACGTGCCCGAGGTCTGGCCGCAATTGTCGGCGGATGATCTGCGGGCCCTGGCCGAAATGGACTATCCGGCCGCGGCGGCGCGTATCCTGGCGCCGTTCGCCGAGGGTATCGGGGTCGAACGATTGGCGGCGATGATCGACGAGGCCTACGCCGTTTTCGACGATCCAGGCGTGGTGCCCCTGCGGCCGATCGGCGAGGGCCAATGGCTGATGGAGTTGTTCCACGGCCCGACCCTGGCTTTCAAGGACGTGGCGATGCAGTTGCTCGGCCGGCTGTTCGACCACGTGCTGGAACAGCGCAATCAGCGGGTGACCATCGTCGGCGCCACCTCGGGCGACACCGGCTCCGCCGCCATCGAGGCCTGCCGCGACCACCAGGCGATCGATATCTTCATCCTGTATCCCGAGGGCCGGGTGTCGGAGGTACAGCGCCGGCAGATGACCACGGTGCTGTCCGACAACGTCCACAACATCGCCATCCAGGGCACCTTCGACGATTGCCAGGCGCTGGTGAAGCAAATGTTCGACGACCTGGCATTCCGCGACGAGATCGCCATGTCGGCGGTCAATTCGATCAACTGGGCCCGGGTGGTCGCGCAGGTGGTCTATTACGTCACCTCGGCCGTCGCCCTGGGCGCCCCCGAAACGCCGGTCAGTTTCGTGGTGCCGACAGGCAATTTCGGCTGTGTTTTCGCCGGCTACGGGGCCGCCCGCATGGGCCTGCCGGTGCATCGCCTGGTGGTCGCCACCAACCGCAACGACATCCTGCACCGGTTCTTCCAGAGCGGCGAGTACCGCACCGACGGGGTGGTGGCGACGCAAAGTCCCAGCATGGATATTCAGGTGGCGAGCAATTTCGAGCGGTTGCTGTTCGATCTGGCCGAGCGCGACGGCGAGGTGGTCCGGGGCTATATGGACGGCTTGGCCAACGAGGGCGGTTTTCGGGTCGGCCGGGCCGAATTGGACCGGGCCCGCAAAATCTTCGATTCCCACCGGGTGGACGAGGAGACCACCACGGCGACGATCGCCGAATTGCACCGCGAAACCGGCATTCTGATCGATCCGCATACCGCGGTGGCCCTGCGCGCGGCCCGGGATCTGGACCTGCCGGGACCGGTGGTGACCCTGGCCACGGCGCATCCCGCCAAGTTCCCCGAGGCGGTGGAACGGGCCTGCGGCGTGCGTCCTGAGTTGCCCGCCGCCCTGGCCGACATATATCAGCGCGAGGAACGCTACACCGTCCTGCCCAACGATCTGGCGCGGGTGCAGGCACACGTCCGGCAACACCGCCGGCAAGACAAATAGCCGTCAAGGAAGGTTCCGTGTCCGTCGAGATCAGCACTTTGAAGAACGGCCTGCGGGTGGTTTCCGATGCCCGCCCCGGCTTTGAGACGGCGGCGGTCGGTGTCTGGGTGGACGCCGGTGCCCGCTATGAAAACCCGGACAACAACGGCGTCGCCCATATGCTGGAGCACATGGCCTTCAAGGGCACGAAAAGCCGCAGCGCCAGCGATATCGCGATCGAAATCGAAAGCGTCGGCGGCCACCTCAACGCCTATACCTCGCGCGAACACACCGCCTATTTCGCCCGGGTGTTGCGGGACGACGTGCCCCTCAGCGTCGATATCCTGGGCGATATCCTGCAGCGCTCCACCTTCGCGGAGGTCGAGTTGGCGCGCGAACGCACGGTGGTGATCCAGGAAATCGGCCAGTCCGAGGACACCCCCGACGACATCATTTTCGACCGCCTGCAGGAAGCGGCCTTTCCCGACCAGGCCCTGGGCCGGTCGATCCTCGGGCCGGCGGCGGGCATCACGGTGATGGCTCGGCAGACCCTGTTCGACTTCATGGCCGAACACTACGGTGGTGCTAGATTGTTGCTGTGCGCCGTCGGCGCGGTCGAGCATGAGGGGCTGCTGGCGTTGGCGGAAGCGCAGTTCGCGGACCTGCCGGCCGGCCGGGCCGGCAGCTTCGAGGTCGGCGATTTCGCCGGCGGCGATCGGCGCGACCTCCGCGACCTGGAACAGGTGCACATCGCCATGGCGCTGCCCGGGCTGCCCTACGAGGACGACGATTTCTATCCCCTGCAGGTGATGTCGACGGTTCTGGGCGGCGGCATGTCATCGCGGCTGTTCCAGGAAGTGCGGGAAAACAGGGGGTTGTGCTATTCGGTGTTCAGTTTCGCCTCGTCCTACAAGGATTGCGGCAGTTTCGGCGTCTATGCCGGCACCGGCGAGGAACAGATCGCCGAACTGGTGCCGGTCATCTGCGACGAGATGATGCGCCTGGCCGGTGATGCCGGCGATGACGAGGTGGCGCGGGCGCGCAATCAGCTCAAGGCGGGCACCTTGATGTCGCTGGAAAACACCCCGGCGCGGGCCGAGCAGTTGGCCCGGCAGATGCTGATTTTCGGCCGGCCCATTCCGCTGTCGGAAATCACCGCCAAGATCGACGCCGTCGATGCCGCCGCGGTGCGGCGGGTGGCGGAACGGGTGGCCACCGCCGGAGCGCCGGCGCTGGCCGCCATGGGGCCAATCAGCGCCCTTGCCAGCCATGACGAGATCGCGGCAAGATTTAGCAAGGGATAAGCAAGCAGCCACGGATCGCCCAATTGTCAGCCTTCCTGCGTAATCCACCCTGGACCGGTAGTCCGCCGATCTTGCGCGGCGAACAGGTCTATCTGCGGGCGCCGCAACCGGGGGACTGGGCCGAATGGGCCCGCGTGCGTGCCGCCAGCCGTGAATTCCTGACGCCGTGGGAGCCGACCTGGGCCGAGGACGAATTGACCCGCAACGCCTTTCGCCGCCGGCTGCGCCGCTACGCCCGCGATGCCCGCGAGGGCTTTGGCTACGCCTTTTTCGTGTTTCACCGGCAAGACGATCGTCTCCTCGGCGGCGTTACCCTGTCCAACGTGCGCCGGGGCGTGACACAGTCCTGCTCGCTGGGCTATTGGATGGGCAAGCCGCATGCCGGCAAGGGTCTGATGCAGGACGCGGTGCGGACGGTGTTGGGTTTCGTGTTCGAAAATCTGGGGCTGCACCGCCTGGAGGCGGCCTGCCTGCCGAACAACGAAGCCTCGAAAACGGTGCTGCGCAAGGTGGGTTTCGAGGAAGAAGGCTATGCCCGGCAGTATCTGCGCATCAACGGCCGCTGGAGCGACCATTTGCTGTTCGCAATGTTGCATGGCGATCGCGACAAGCGGGGCTGAGCCTGTTTCCGACCGATGCCATTCGCCGTCCGGGTCGCCCTTACCTCAATCGGACATGGGGTCTAGGCCGGGGGCGCCGGCTGGTCGGCGGCCGGGGCTGAGACGCCGGCGATGACGAAGGGCGGCGATCAGGGCCGATTGGCCAAGGCGGTCGTGGGCGGCGACCGCCGGGCCCTGGCCCGCGCCATCACCCTCGTCGAATCGACCCGGGCCGATCATCGCCGGCAGGCGGAGGCCCTGCTATCCAGCCTGGGTCCGGGCCGGGACGAGGCGATCCGCCTGGGCATCACCGGCGCGCCGGGGGTTGGCAAATCAAGTTTCATCGAGACCTTCGGACAGCATTTGACCGGCCAGGGTCACAAGCTGGCGGTGCTGGCCGTCGACCCCTCCTCCTCGCGTACCGGCGGCTCGATCCTCGGCGACAAGACGCGGATGCCGGACCTGTCCCGGGATGCCAATGCCTTCATTCGGCCCTCGCCGGCCGGTGCCTCCCTGGGCGGCGTGGCCCGGCGTACACGCGACGTCATCCGGCTGGTCGAGGCGGCCGGCCACGACGTGGTGATCGTCGAAACGGTCGGTGTCGGCCAATCGGAATACGCCGTGGCCGACATGGTCGATGTCTTCCTGCTGCTGGTCGCGCCGGGCGGCGGCGACGAGCTTCAGGGCATCAAGCGGGGCATCATGGAATTGGCCGATCTGTTGCTGGTCAACAAGGCCGACGGCGGTCTGTTGAAGGCCGCGCGCCATGCCGCCGCCGATTACGCCAGCGCCTTGAGCCTGATCCGGCCCAAGGCCAGTGGCTGGCGGCCGGAGGTGTTGCTGGTTTCGGCCCTGCGGCGCGAGGGCCTGGCGGAAGCCTGGGCGGCGGTGGGCCGGTTCCGGGCAGCCATCGAACAGGCCGGCGGCTTGGCCCTCCACCGTGCCGGTCAGGCCCGGCGCTGGCTTTGGGAAGAGGTGGAGGAAAACCTGTTGGCGGCGCTGAAAAGCGACCCGGCGATCGCCGCCCTGGCCGCCGAGATGGAGCGGAGGGCGGCGGCCGGCGAGATCACCCCCTCGGCCGCCGCCGCGGCGATCCTGGAGGCCTTCCTGAAGCGGGGCTAAGGGCAGGCCGCCATCGTCGCGGCCGATTTCCGCTCAGGCGACCTCGACGATCATCTCGATCTCGACCGGGATCTGGAATGGCAGGGAGCCCATGCCCACGGCCGACCGGGCATGTCGGCCGGCCTCGCCGAACACCTCCATCATCAGGTCGGAGAAGCCATTGATGACCTTGGGATGTTCCTTGAAGTCGGCTTCCGCGTTGACCATGCCCAGCACCTTCACGATGCGCTTGACCTGATCAAGGCTGCCCAGTTCCGCCCGCATGGTGGCCAGCAGGTTGAGGCCGACCAGCCGCGCCGCCTGTTGCCCCTGCTCGACGCTCAAGGCCCCGCCGACCTTGCCCTGCATCAGCGAATCGTCGAGATCGCGCGGCCCATGGCCCGAGAGAAACAACAGATCGCCCACCCGCACCGCGCCGACATAGTTGCCGACCGGCGTCGGTGCCGTCGGCAGTTCGATACCCAATTCCCGCAGTTTCGCCTCGGCGCTCATGTCCCACTCCTTGGTTTGGCGGCTCGCAATAGGCGCCAGCCTATCACCTCCGCCAACCGGTGGCTGTCTATCAGTGCGGATTGACTTTAGTTGGTTGGGCGTGGCCAAAGCCGCCGGGCGACATCGTTCAGCCGGGAGTAGGTCAAAAGATCGCTGATCGTCCGGCGGTCCTCCGCCAGCGGCAGAACCAACCGTTCATAGTCGAAACCGAAACCGCTGCCGGTCAGATCGACGCGATAGTAGCGCGGCTCGGCCGCCGAAAGGGTTTCTTCCAGCTGTTGATGCACCGCGGCCGCCAAGGCCTCAGGCCTCAACTCCCGGACGCTCTTGCCGGTGAAATCTGGATGGATGTCATCGGCCAGTTTGGAGCCGAACAGGCGAAAGACGAAATCGCTACCCGCTTCGACCACCGTCAGAATGCATAAATTGCCCAAATAGGGCCGCAGATCGACTGGGTCGATGTCGCGACGGGCGGGAAAATGCCGGTCGCCGCGCTTGGCGTGCCAATAGTCCGCAAGCTCCCGCACGTCGGCGGGTGCCTCGGAGAGGTCACACAAGGTCGATGTCGCGGTTACCGTCAATTCCCTCACCATCGCGAACGCGTCCGGCCCGCCATGCCAGTGGTTTCCATGGTGGCCCGCGCCGATGAGCGCGCCAGGTAAACGAACGCCGCCCGGTTCCGCGCGGCAACCATGGGCCGAATTTGCGGGTTCGACTTCGCGCAGTGTTGTTCGGGATGGTTAAGATTACATGAATGCGTGCCGGCCGGCTGGACGCGCGACGGCGAATTGCCTATATCCGGCGGATGAACGTCAAGGATGGTCAGCCGTTTCTGAAGATGCACGGGTTGGGCAACGACTTCGTCGTGCTCGATCTGCGGGGCACGTCGTTGCGCGTGGCACAATCGCTGGCCCGGGCGGTGGCGGACCGGCGCACCGGCGTCGGCTGTGATCAGGTGATCTCGGTGGAACCGTCCGACCGCGCCGATGCCTTCATGCGGATTCACAACCCCGACGGCAGCGAGGCCGAGGCTTGCGGCAACGGCACCCGCTGCGTTGCCTCGCTGCTGTTCGCCGAGAACGGTACCGATCGCGCGGTGATCGAGACCCGGGCCGGCCTGCTGCGCGCCACGGCCGCCGCCGATGACCTGATCACCGTCGACATGGGCCCGGCCTATCTCGATTGGCGGGAAATCCCGCTGGCGGAGGAGGTGGACACTCTGCACCTGCCGTTGTCGGTGGGGCCGGCCAGCGCGCCGGTGTTGTCGGATCCCTGCGCCGTCGGCATGGGCAATCCGCACGCGGTGTTCTTCGTCGAGGACGTCGAGGCCATCGATCTGGCCACCATCGGCCCGATGTTGGAGAGCCATCCGCTGTTTCCGGAGCGGGCCAATATCGGCATCGTCCAGGTGCGCAGCCACGACGACATCCGCCTGCGGGTCTGGGAACGTGGCGCCGGGCTGACCCAGGCCTGCGGTTCCGGCGCCTGCGCCGCCCTGGTCGCCTGCCATCGCCGCGATCTGGCCGGACGGCGGGCCCAGGTGGAATTGAACGGCGGCCGGCTGGTCGTCGAATGGCGGGCCGACGACGGACATGTCCTGATGAGCGGACCCGTGGCGACAAGTTTTTCCGGTCTGCTGGACACCACATTGATGCGGGTGGCGGCATGACCGGGGCGGAAGTGATCACCTTCGGTTGTCGGCTCAATAGCTACGAATCGGAGGTAGTGCGCGAGCAGGCCGCGCGCGCCGGCCTGGACGACGCCGTGATCATCAACACCTGCGCGGTTACCGGCGAGGCGGTGCGCCAAGCCCGGCAGGCGATCCGCAAGGCCCGGCGCCTCCGACCCGGGGCGAAGATCGTGGTCACCGGCTGCGCGGCCCAGTTGGCGCCCGAGACCTTCGCCGCCATGGCCGAGGTCGACCGGGTGCTGGGCAATCAGGAAAAGCTGCGGCGGGAGAGTTTTTTGGCCGACCTGGTCGACGACATCCTGGTCGACGACATCATGACCGCGCGCCAGGTCGCCGGCCACCTGGTGCCGGGCTTCGACGGCCGCACCCGCGCCTTCGTGCAGATCCAACAGGGTTGCGATCACCGCTGCACCTTTTGCGTCATTCCCTTCGCCCGCGGGCCCGCGCGATCGGTGCCCATGGGTGCCATCGTCAACCAGGTCCGGGCGCTGGTCGCCAACGGCTATTGCGAGGTCGTGCTGACCGGCGTCGACATGACCGCCTATGGCGCCGATCTGCCCGGCCGGCCGGCCCTGGGGGAATTGGTGCGCCGGTTGTTGCGGGCGGTGCCGGAATTGCCGCGCCTGCGTCTGTCGTCGCTGGACGTGGTCGAGATCGACGCCGAATTGGAGCGGCTGCTGGGCGACGAAGGGCGGCTGATGCCGCACCTTCATCTCAGCCTGCAATCCGGCGACGACCTAATCCTCAAGCGGATGAAGCGGCGCCATGCCCGGGCCGACGCGGTCGCCCTGTGCGACCGCCTGCGGGCGCGCCGGCCGGAGATGGTGTTCGGCGCCGACCTGATCGCCGGCTTTCCGACCGAGGGCGAGGCCCAATTCGGCAATACCCTGTCGCTGATCGACGATTGCGGCCTGACCTTTCTGCATGTCTTTCCCTATTCGGCACGGGCCGGCACGCCGGCGGCGCGCATGCCCCAGGTACCGGGTCCGGAACGCCGGCGGCGGGCGGCGCTGTTGCGGCGGCGGGGCGAGGCGGCATTGGCGGATTTCCTGACCTCGAGGGTCGGCCGCCGGGCCCGGGTCCTGGTGGAGCGCGCCGGCCAGGGCCGCTGCGAGCAATTCGCGGTCACCGACATCGCCGCCGATATTGCCGTCGGCGCCATCGTCGACGTCGAAATCGCCGCCGCGACCTCCGATCGACTGATTGGCCGGATCGCCGCATGAGCGGGGACAAACCCGGTCTGTTCTTGCGTTTGAAGGCTGGCCTGAACCGCACCGCGACCAGCTTGGGCGACGGCGTATCGGCGCTGTTCAACAAACGCAAACTGGATCATGCCGCCCTGGAGGATTTGCAGGATCTGCTGATCGCGGCGGATCTCGGACCGGCGGTGGCGGCGCGGGTGACCGAGAAACTGGCCGCCGAGCGGTTCGACAAGGAGATCTCCGAACAGGAGGTGCGAAGCGCCTTGAGCGACGTGGTGGTCGATATCCTGGCGCCGGTGGAGCGGCCGCTGCGGATCGACGCAGAGCACCGCCCGCACGTCGTGCTGGTGGTTGGCGTCAACGGCACCGGCAAGACCACCACCATCGGCAAGATCGCCAAGGGACTGCGGGATCAGGGCAAGTCGGTGGTGCTGGCGGCCGGCGATACCTTTCGCGCCGCCGCCATCGAACAACTCGAAATCTGGGGCGAGCGGGCGGGCGCCATCGTGGTCCGCCGCGAGGTCGGCGCCGACCCGGCGGCGGTGGCCTATGAGGGGTTGGAGAGGGCGCGGGCGGAGGCCGCCGACGTCCTGCTGGTCGATACCGCGGGCCGGCTGCAGAACAAGGCCGACTTGATGGACGAACTGGCCAAGGTGGTCCGCGTGCTGGGCAAGCTGGACGGCACGGCGCCGCACGATTGCCTGTTGGTGCTGGACGCCACGACGGGGCAGAACGCCTTGCGCCAGGTCGAGGTGTTCGGCGAGGTCTGCGACGTCAGCGGC
Source organism: Alphaproteobacteria bacterium (assembly GCA_030746635.1). Taxonomy (GTDB): domain Bacteria; phylum Pseudomonadota; class Alphaproteobacteria; genus JASLMH01. The sequence goes on from JASLMH010000031.1 coordinate 19,779, forward strand.
CTGGCCATGACCAAGCTCGACGGCACCGCGCGGGGCGGCGTTTTGGTGGCGGTGGCGGAGAGGTTCGGCCTGCCGGTGCATTTCATCGGCGTCGGCGAGGGTATCGACGATTTGCAACCCTTTGGAGCCCGGGATTTCGCCCGCGCCGTTGCCGGACTGTAGCTCTATAGCGCTATCCGACCCTATGGAGCCATTTGATGGCATTCGGGCGGGCGGTGCGGCGAGAAAGTCGGGAACGGAGACCGAGCGAGGGGGCTATTGGCGATTGCGATGCCGCGCTCGGAACATGGCATCGCGCGCCGTCGGCATCGGCCCCGTTCCCGACTGGCCGGATCGACGCTTGACCAAATACGCGGCCAACGATCCAGACTGTTACGCCTACACACAGGCATCATGCCGGCTGGCCAGGGAAGCACACTCAGCTTGGGAAGAAGCATGCCTCAATGATGCAAGGTCAACATAATATAAACCAAAGAATATTTGAACAAAAAAAGGCCAAAATATCAAAATATTCCAAAAGTATTTCTTTAATTCAAAAATATTACACTCAGGTTTTTTTGTAACTTTTTGGCAAGTATTGTATCAAATTCTAAAATAACTCCAGATCGCATAGATTTCGTCCGAATTCCGCCATCGCCGCATCGGCCGATTAACCGTTGTCGAAAGTTTTGTAACATATTAGAAATAGAAATCGTGGCCGTAGCGTTCCGCGGCGTTGGCTCGGCTGGATAGTGGTGGGACCGCCATGCAGGGACGGATACTTGTCGTCGACGACGATGCCGATTTGCGTCTGGTGTTGCGTGAGCATCTCGAGCCCGAGGGCTACGAGGTCATCGAAGCGGGCGACGGGGCCGAAATGCGGGCCGCCGTGGCACGGCACGAAATCGATCTGGTCATCCTCGATCTGTTGCTGCCCGACGACGACGGTCTGAACTTGGCCCGCTATCTTCGCGAACGCTGCGATGCCGGCATCGTTATGTTGACCGGCAAGGGCACCGAAATGGATCTGGTGATCGGCCTGGAAGTCGGCGCCGACGACTACGTCGCCAAGCCGTTCAAGGCGCGGGAGTTGCTGGCGCGAATTCGCAGCGTGCTGCGCCGGACCAAACGCGCCCGCCGGCAAGCCGGCGAAGGCGGCGGCGGCGCCGTGCACTTCAAGGATTGGCGGTTCGAATCGGCCTTCCAGCGCCTGACCAGGGCCGACGGCGAAAGTACCGTGCTGACGGCGGCGGAGTCCCGGTTGTTGCAGACGCTGATCGATCATGCCGGCCGGTCGGTGGCGCGCGAGTTGCTGCATCGCGAGGCGCTCGGCTACGAGATGCAGGGTAGCAGCCGCAACATCGACGTCCTGGTCGGCCGACTGCGCCGCAAGCTGGACGACAATGGCGGTGGCGACGCGCTGATCAAATCGGTCCGCGGCGTGGGCTACGAATTCGCCGGCCAGATCGAGGACGGCTGACGGCAGGAAGCGGCTAGGGCATTTCTCGTCTAATCCAAGCCACCCGCTGCCTCCAATCAAACTGGATGTGCGCTAGCCCGAGGCGATGGCGGCCTGGGCGGCGGCCAGCCGGGCGATCGGCACCCGATAGGGCGAACAGGAAACGTAGTCCAGGCCGATGTCGTGGCAGAACGCGATCGAGGCCGGATCGCCACCATGTTCGCCACAGATGCCCAGTTTCAATTCGGCCCGCACGCGGCGGCCCCGCTCGGCGGCGATACGCACCAGTTCGCCGACGCCATCGATATCGAGGGTGCTGAAGGGATCGGCCTCGAAGATGCCCTTGCTCTGGTATTCCTCGAGGAATCCGGCCGAATCGTCGCGGCTGATGCCATAGGTGGTCTGGGTCAGATCGTTGGTGCCGAAGGAAAAGAATTCCGCGCCGGCGGCGATCTCCCCGGCCCGCAAGGCGGCCCGCGGCAATTCGATCATGGTCCCGACCAGATAATCCACCTCGCAACCCTTCTCGGCCGCGACCTGCTTGGCGACAGTGTCGATCCGCCTCTTCAAGGCATCGAATTCGGCTCGGCTGGCGATCAGCGGCAGCATCACCTCGGGCACCACGGTGGCGCCCTTGTTCAGGTTGACGCCGGCGGCGGCCTCGAAGATCGCCCGCGCCTGCATTTCATAGATTTCCGGATAGCTGATGCCCAGACGGCAGCCGCGGTGACCCAGCATCGGATTGAATTCATGCAATTGGTCCGCACGGTGACGCAGATGCTCGGCGGAGGCGCCCGTCGCCTTGGCCAAATCCGCCAGCTCCGCCTCGCCGTGGGGCAGGAATTCGTGCAACGGCGGGTCCAACAGGCGGATGGTCACCGGCAGCCCGGCCATGATCTCGAACAGCGAGGTGAAATCATTCCGCTGCATCGGCAGGATCTTGCGCAGTGCCGCCCGCCGGCCGGACTCGTCGTCGGCCAGGATCATTTCGCGTACCGCCAGGATTCGATCGGTGTCGAAGAACATATGCTCGGTGCGGCACAGACCGATCCCCTGGGCCCCGAATGACAAGGCCACCTCGGCCTCGGTCGGGGTTTCGGCGTTGGTCCGTACCTCCAGTTTGCGCAATTTGTCGGCCCAGCCCATCAGCACGCCGAAGTCGCCGGACAATTCCGGCTGCACCGTCGCTACCCGCCCCAGCATCACCTCGCCGCTGCTGCCGTCCAGGGTGATCTGCTGACCGGCCTTGATGGTCTCGCCGGCCACCCGCATCGACTGGGTCTTGTAGTCGATGCGCAGTTGTCCGGCGCCCGAGACGCAGGGCCGGCCCATGCCGCGGGCGACCACGGCGGCGTGGCTGGTCATGCCGCCCCGGCTGGTCAGAATGCCGCGGGCGGCGTGCATACCGTGAATATCCTCGGGGCTGGTTTCGATGCGCACCAGGATGACGTCCTCGCCCTGGGCGGCCAGGGTCTCGGCCTCGTCGGCGGAAAACGATACCTTGCCGAAGGCGGCGCCGGGGCTGGCCGGCAGGCCGCGAACGACGATCCGTTTCTCGGCCTCGGGGTCCAGGGTCGGGTGCAGCAACTGGTCCAGCGAGGCGGGGTCGATCCGGGCCACCGCCTCGGCCTTGCTGATCACGCCTTCCTCGGCCATGTCGACGGCGATTTTCAGGGCGGCGTTGGTGGTCCGCTTGCCGGCGCGGGTCTGCAACATGTAGAGCTTGCCGCGCTGCACCGTGAACTCGATGTCCTGCATGTCGCGGTAGTGGGTTTCCAGATGCCGGTAGATCGCCTCCAGCTCGGCGAAGACCTCCGGCATGACCTCCTGCAGCGAGGGCTTGTCGTCGCGGGCGGCCTCGCGCGCGGCCGTGGTCAGATGCTGCGGCGTGCGGATGCCGGCGACCACGTCCTCGCCCTGGGCGTTGATCAGGTATTCGCCGAAGAAGCGGCGATCGCCGGTCGAGGGATCGCGGGTGAAGGCCACGCCGGTGGCGGAATCCTCGCCCATGTTGCCGAACACCATGGCCTGGACGTTGACGGCGGTACCCCAATCCTCGGGGATGTCGTGCAGTCGCCGATAGGTGATGGCGCGCTCGTTCATCCACGAGCCGAACACCGCCTCGATGGCGCCCCACAACTGGTCCTTGACGTCCTGGGGAAAGGGCCGGCCCAGCTCCGCCTTGACCTTGGCCTTGTAGTCGGCGACCAGTTGCCGCAGATCATCGGCTTCCAGTTCGGTGTCCAGCTGCAGGCCCTTTTGCTCCTTGCGCATTTCGAGCAGGTCTTCGAAGTGGTAGTGGTCGATGCCCAGGACGACGTCGGAGTACATCTGCACGAAGCGGCGATAGCTGTCCCAGGCGAAGCGCTCGTTGCCGCCCTGGGCGGCCAGGCCCCGCACCGTTTCATCGTTCAGGCCCAGGTTCAGCACGGTGTCCATCATGCCCGGCATGGAGGCCCGGGAGCCCGAGCGGACCGAGACCAGCAACGGCTTGTCGGCATCGCCGAAGTCGGTACCGATGGCCTTTTCCATCGCCGCCATGGCCTGCTCGGCCTGGGCCTTGAGGTCGTCGGGATATTGCCTTTGGTTGTCGTAGAAGGCGGTGCAGACATCTGTGGTCAGGGTGAATCCGGGCGGTACCGGCAGGCCAAGGTTGCACATCTCGGCCAGGTTGGCGCCCTTACCGCCCAGCAGCTCCCGATCCGCCGCGCTGCCCTCGGCCCGGCCGTTGCCGAAGCTATAGACCCATTTCGTCATGCCCATCTCCCTGGCCGGCGACGGCTATGCCGATCACCGCTTACCCCTCGATCTGGCTGAAATCCGCGACCTTGTGCAAGGTGGCGCGGATCTCCGACAGCAGACGCAGCCGATTGCCGCGCAGCTCCGGATCGTCGGTATTCACCGTCACTTCCTCGAAGAAGCCGTCGACCGGCTGGCGCAACGCCGACAGCGCCGACATCGCGGCAGAAAAGTCCCCGCCCGCCAGGGCCTGGTCGGCCCGGTCGATCGCCGTCGACAGCGCAGCCGCCAACGTCCTCTCCTCGTCCTGCCGCAACAGGCCGCGATCGGCCACGCCGTCATGGCTGGCGGCGTCCTTCTTCTCCTCGATGCGCAGGATGTTGGCCGCCCGGCGATAGGCGACCAGCAGGTTGCCGCCGTCATCGCTGTCGACGAAGTCACTCAGGGCGGCCACCCGCGTCACCAGGCGCGAGAGATCGTCTTCATCGCCCAGGGCGAATACGGCGGCGACCAGATCGTGGCGCACCCCCTGTTCCCGCAAATGCACCTTCAGACGATCGGCGAAGAAATCGAGCAGATCCGTATCGTCGCCGGCCGCGCCAGCATTGGGGAGGGGCTCCCGGGCGACAGCGAACAGTTGCGCCAGGGGCAACCTCAACGCGTTCTCCAGCACCATGCGGATGACACCCAGGGCGGCCCGGCGCAGGGCGAAGGGATCGCGGGAGCCCGACGGCTTCTCGTCGATCGACCAGAACCCGACCAGGGTATCCAGCTTGTCGGCCAGGGCGACGCACAGCGAGATCGGTGCCGACGGACAGTCGTCGTTCGGCCCGGCCGGGGAATAGTGTTCGGCGATGGCCTGGGCCACCGCCTCGTCCTCGCCGTCGTTCAGGGCGTAGTAGCGGCCCATCACGCCCTGCAGTTCGGGAAACTCGTAGACCATGTCGCTGACCAGATCGGCCTTGGCCAAGTGCGCCGCCCGCCGCGCCTTGCCGGCCTCGGCGCCGGGTATCTGGCCGGCCAGTTCGCCGGCCAGCGCCTCGATCCGCGCCACCTTGTCGGCCAGGCTGCCCAGCTTGGCGTGGAACACCATCTCCGCCAGGGCCGGCAGTCGGCTCTCCAGGGTTTGCCGGCGGTCCTGGTTCCAGAAGAACTCGGCATCGGCCAGACGGGCGCCCAGCACGTATTCGTTGCCGGCGGCGATCTGCCGACCGCCGTCCGCCGCCTCCAGGTTGGCGACGGCGATGAAATTCGAGGCCAGCTCGCCCTTCCCATCACGCAGGGAGAGGTACTTCTGGTTCACCTTCATGGTGGTGACCAGGACTTCCGGCGGCACCGCCATGAAACGGGGATCGAAAGCGCCCAGCACCGGCACCGGCCATTCCACCAGGCCGGCGATCTCGGCCAGCAGGCCCGGATCCTCGACCAGGCTCAGCCCGGCGCCCTTGGCCAGGGCGCGGGCGCCGGCCAGAATGCGCTCCTGGCGCTCCGCCGGGTCGATCAGCACCCGGGCGGCCGCCAGTTTGTCGCGGTAGTCGTCGAAGCCGGTGACGACGATGGGCTCGGGCGCATGGAATCGGTGTCCGGCGGTCGTGTCGCCGCTGGTCAGATCGGCGAAGGCGAAATCCACCACCGCGCCGTCGAACAAGGCCAGGATCGAATGCAGCGGCCGTACCCAGCGGGTGGCACCACTGCCCCAGCGCATGGATTTCGGCCAGGGCAGAGCGGCCAGCACCTCGGGCAGCAATTCGGCCAGCACCTCCCCGGTCGGCCGGCCCTGGCGTTCGATCACCGCGAACAGAAACACCCCCTTGTCGGTTTCCCGCTCCTCGCACTGCTCGCGGCGCAGGCCGTTGGCCCGCAGGAAACCTCCGATCGCCTTGTCCGGGGCATCGGCCCGGGGGCCGCGTTTTTCCTCCCGCGCATCGGGCTGGGCGGTGGGCAGGCCCCTGGCCACCAGGGTCAGCCGGCGCGCCGTGACGTAGCTGTGGAGCCCCTCGCAGGCCAGCTCGGCGGCCTTCAGGCGGTCGCCGACCAGACGGCCCAGATCGGCGGCGGCGCGCGCCTGCATGCGCGCCGGAATTTCTTCCGAGAACACTTCCAGCAGCAGTTCCGCCATCTCAGGCCGATGCCTCGGGCAATTCGCCCTCCGCCCGCAGGTAGGCGGTGGCGCAAGCCTTGGCCAGATCGCGCACCCGGCCGATATAGGCCGCCCGCTCGGTCACGCTGATCACCCCGCGGGCGTCGAGCAGGTTGAAGATGTGGCTGGCCCGAATGCACTGGTCGTAGGCGGGCAGCGGTAGCTCGACGCCGACCAGGGCGGCGCACTCCCGCTCGGCATCCTGGAAGTGGCGGAACAGGATTTCGGTGTCGGCGTGATCGAAATTGTAGGCCGAGAATTGCTGCTCGGCGGCCAGATAGACATCGGCGTAGGAGGTGGGATGGGCGCCGTCGGGGTCGTTCCAGGCCAGGTCGCGGAAATGATCGACCCCCTGGACGTACATCGCCAGGCGCTCCAGCCCATAGGTCAGCTCGCCCGAGACCGGGTTGCAGTCGTAGCCACCGACCTGCTGGAAGTAGGTGAACTGGCTGACCTCCATGCCGTCGCACCAGACCTCCCAGCCCAGGCCCCAGGCCCCCAGGGTCGGGCTTTCCCAATCGTCCTCGACGAACCGGATGTCGTGATATTTCGAATCCAGGCCGATCGCGGCCAGGCTGCCCAGATACAGCTCCTGCAGGTCGGGCGGCGAGGGCTTCATGATCACCTGGAACTGATAGTAGTGCTGCAACCGGTTCGGATTCTCGCCATAGCGGCCGTCGGTGGGCCGGCGCGAGGGCTGCACGTAGGCGGCGTTCCACGGCCGACTGCCCAGCGACCGCAGGGTCGTCGCCCAATGGAAGGTGCCGGCCCCGACCTCCATGTCGTAAGGCTGCAGGATGACGCAGCCGCGCTCGGACCAATAGTGCTGCAAGGCCAGGATCAGGCCCTGGAAGGTCCGGGTGTTGAAGTCGTTGCTGGAGGTGGATTCCGCCGTCATGGCCGGCTCGATGCTGTCTTGCCCCAGACGGGCGGTACGTTTGTCGCGGCGCAAGGTACTGGCCGCATTCGCCCCGGTCAACACGGGGAAATCAGGCCCCGTAGGGACAGCCCTGGCGCTCGCAGCCGGGGTGGTTGGCGGCCACGAAATTGCCGCAGACGGTGCATTTGGTCATGTCCAGCGCCTCGGGCCCCGCGTTCCCGACCTTGTCATCGTTCTTGCGGTTGCCGCGCAGGAATTTGCTGACCATCACGACGCCGACGATCACCACCAGCAGCAGCAGAATTTTCGGCAGGCTCAACATGGCGGGCAGCATATACCATGGTGCCGGGTAATGACCTAGGGATCATGGCGATGGACGAGGAACGGCACCGGAAATTCGTCCTGTTGGGCTGGGGGTTGTTCGTCGTCTCGGCCCTGTTCTTCATCCTGGCGTCGCTGCGCAGCGGCGACTGGCTGGGCCTGGCCGGCGGCCTGTTCTTCCTGCTCGCCTGTATCGCCTTCCTGGTGCCGCTGCTGGCCCGCTCTCAGGACTAGCCCACCGCGGCGTCCTGCTTGATCATCTCGGCGCCTTTTTCGGCGATCATGATCACCGGCGAGTTGGTGTTGCCCGAAGTAATGGTCGGCATGACCGAGGCGTCGATCACCCGCAGGCCGTCGACACCGCGCAGCCGCAACCTCTCGTCCACCACCGCGCCGTCGTCGCTGCCCATGCGGCAGGTGCTGACGGGGTGAAAGATGGTGGTCGCCAGGTCGCCGGCGGCGCGGACCAGGTCTTCTTCCTCCCGCACCTCGTCGCCCGGGCGGAATTCCTCCGGTTGGAAGGGGGCCAGGGCCGGGGCGGCGCAGATCCGCCGGGTCAGGCGGATGGCGTCGGCGGCGACCCGCCGGTCCTCGGCGGTGGAAAGGTAGTTCGGCCGGATCGCCGGTTGCTCGGTGGCGTGCGGACTTTTGATATGGACGCTGCCCCGGCTTTCCGGTCGCAGGTTGCAGACCGAGGCGGTGAAGGCCTCGAAGGGGTGCAGCGATTCGCCCAGCTTGTCGGTGCTCAGCGGTTGGATGTGGTACTGCAGGTTGGCGGTGGCCCGGTCCGGGTCGCTCTTGGCGAAGGCGCCCAATTGGCTGGGCGACATGGTCAAGGGGCCGGTGCGGAACAGGAAGTACTCCAAACCCATGCCGATCCGCCCCAGCAGGCTGTTGGCCCGCAGGTTCAGGGTCCGGGTGTTGCGGACCTTGTAGACCAGGCGGACCTGCAAATGGTCCTGCAGGTTCTCGCCGACGCCGGGCAACTCGTGGCGCACCGGAATGCCCTGGCGTTGGAGAACCTCGCCCGGTCCGATGCCGGAAAGCTGCAGCAATTGCGGCGAGGCGATGGCGCCGCCCGACAGGATCACCTCGCCTCGGGCCGTCGCCTGCCGGGCCTGGCCGTCATGGAGGAAATCCAGGCCGCTGGCCCGGCCATCGTCGATATGCAGGCCGGTGGCCTGGGCCCGGGTCAAGACGGTCAGATTGGGCCGGTCCATGGCCGGTTTCAGGAAGGCCCTGGCGGTGCTCCAACGGACGCCGGTCTTCTGGTTGACCTGGAAGTAGCCGCAACCCTCGTTGTCGCCGCGGTTGAAATCGTCGGTCTTGGGAATGCCCACCTCGGCCGCGGCCTCGCGAAAGGCATCCAGCAATTCCCAGGACAGGCGCTGCTCCTCGACCCGCCATTCGCCGCCCGATCCGTGATAGTCGTCGGCGCCGCGGTAGTGATCCTCCGACCGCAGGAAATACGGCAACACGTCCTCCCACGACCAGCCGGCGTTGCCCAGCTGCCGCCAGTGGTCGTAGTCGCGGGCCTGGCCGCGCATGTAGATCATGCCGTTGATCGACGAGCAGCCGCCCAGCACCTTGCCGCGCGCGTAGTCGATGGCCCGGCCGTTCAGGCCGGCTTCGGGCTCGGTCTTGAAGCACCAATCGGTGCGGCGATTGCCGAGGGTGTAGAGATAGCCGACGGGGATATGGATCCAGATGTAGTTGTCCTTGCCGCCGGCCTCCAGCAGCAGCACCCGGCTACCGCCGTCCTGGCTCAGGCGGTTGGCCAACACGCAACCGGCGGTGCCGGCGCCGACGACGATATAGTCGAATGCGCCGACCGAAGTCTCGCCATCACCCGCCATCGGGTTCCCTCCGCCTATCTTTTTTTGGGCGGCCAGCATAGGCGGTCGCCGCGCGCCGAGGCAACGGCGGCCGTTATTCGAGCTGCGGGCGGTCGTCGTCGCCGTTGTAGATCGACCGCTTGCGCCACCACAGCAACTCGCCGCGCAGGAAGGCCTGGGCCAGGTCGTTGCGGGGGCCGGCGAAAAACGCCTCGGCCGGCGCCTGTTCCTTCAGTCGGCCGCGATGCATGAACAGCACTTCGTCGGCCAGCCGGCGGGCCTGGTTCAGATCGTGGGTGGTCATGATCACCCGGGTGCCCCGCGCCGCCGCCTCCCGCACGATGTCCTCGAACAGATGGGTGGCGGCGGGGTCGAGATTGGCCGTGGCCTCGTCCAGCAGCAGCAGTTGCGGCCGCAGCGCCCAGGCCCGGGCCAGGGCCAGGCGCTGCTGCTCGCCAAAGGACAGCAGCCGCGCCGGTTGCTCGGCCAGCCGCTTCAGGCCGGTCTTCTCCAGCGCCTCGGCGATGCGCCGGTGCCTTTCGGCGCTCGCCAGGCCCTGCAAACGCAGGGCGAAAGAGATGTTCGCCGCCACCGAGCGGCGGAGGAGCACCGGCCGCTGAAAGACCATGGCCTGGCGCCGGTCGGTCAGACCGGGATCGCCGCCGCCGCCCCAGCGGACCTGGCCCGTTCCCGGCGCGATCAGGCCGTGGCACAGCTTCAAGAAAAGGCTTTTGCCGGCGCCGTTGGGTCCGATGATCACGCTGCAGGCCAACTCGGCGGTGAAGGTGCAGGTCAGGTCCTTGATCACCCGCTTGCCGCCGGCGGCCAGCGAGACGTCGCGCAGTTCCAGCGGCAGAATGGGGCTCGGGCCGTGCATCGCCGCATGTTGCCGCCTCAAACGGCGGCGGACTAGCGAAATTCGCCGGCCCGGCTATGCTGTCGGCCGATTTTTCAGGCTTGGGGTGCTCGATGACGACCCTATTGTTCTCTTCGTTCCAGGATCCGCCGGAATTGTGGCTGCCGGCCTTGCGGGCGGAAATGCCCGACGTCGAGGTGCGCGTCGATCCGGAGGTCGGCGATCCGGCCGAGATCGACTACGCCCTGGTTTACTGGCCACCGAAGGGTTTGTTGGCCAGCCTGCCGAACCTGCGGGCGATCCTGTCGATCGCCGCCGGCTGCGACCACATCCTGGCCGATCCGCAATTGCCGGCGCAGCTGCCGATCGTCCGCATGGTGGACGACTATCTGGCGGCGATGATGGCGGAATACGCGGTCTATGCGGTGCTGCACTTTCACCGCGACATGGACGATTATCGGGCCGAGCAGTTGCAGGGCGTGTGGAACCGGCGCTGGCCGCTCTATACGCCCGAAACCGACGTCGGCATCCTCGGCCTCGGGGCGATCGGCGCCGACTGCGCCGGCAAGCTGCTGGCCATGGGCTTTCGGGTGCACGGCTGGTCGCGCTCGCCCAAGGCAATCGAGGGCGTGATCTGCCATGCCGGCGAGGCCGGATTGCTGGAGATGCTGGGCCGTTGCCGCTACCTGGTCTGCGTGCTGCCGCTGACCGACGAGACCCAGGGCATCGTCAACGCCCGTACCCTGGCGGCGATGCCGGAAGGGTCGTATCTGATCAACATCGCCCGTGGCGGCCACGTGGTCGACGCGGATCTGCTGGCGGCGCTGGATGGGGGTCATATCGCCGGCGCCTTTTTGGACGTCTTCAACGACGAACCGTTGCCCCCTGAACACCCCTATTGGCACCACCCCAAGGTCTGGATGACGCCGCACGTGGCCGGCGAGCTGGTGCCGCGCTCCTGTGCCAAGGCGGTGGCCGCCACGATCCGCCGCGATCAGGCCGGCGAGCCGTTGCTGCACCTGCTCGACAAGGAACGTGGTTATTAGCCGGTTCGCGGTTGCAGGCCGCGCTGCTCCAGCCGCCATTTGAACAGGTCCAGGCGATCCTGGCCGAAGAACGGTTCGCCCTCGAAGACCATCAACGGCGCCCCCCAATGGCCCGCGGCGAGCTGCGATTGGCGATTCTCGGCGGCGACGCCCTGGTAGCCGTCGGGATCGGCCGCGATCGCCGCATCGAGCTCACCGAGGTCGAGGCCGGCCCGGGCGACCGCCCCGGCCAGATGGTCACCGAGGTGCCAATCGTCGACACCGCCGAAGATCATGCCGCTGACCTCGACCACGAAGGGCAACCCCCGGCCCCGTTCCTGGGCCGCGACGGCCAGCCGCGTCAGGCGTTGGATATAGGGCTGCTCCTCGGCGATCTTTCGGGTTTCGAGGTCCTGCACCACCGGATCCGGCTGCGGCCAGCGATAGGGAATGCCATGGCGTTCGGCCACCCGCGCCGTGTCCATGGCCAGATAGCTGACGAACAACGGATTGACCTTGGTGAAGAAGCTCGGATCGCTGACCGCCAGGGGATAGACCGGCCGCAGATCGCAGTCGACCTGATAATCGCGCACCAACTCGGCGAGAAACGGCGTCGCCAGATAGCAATAGGGCGAACGCATGGTGTAGTACAGATCGAAGCGCAGGCTCATGTCGGTCACTTTCCCGGTCATCTTGTGGTGCCGGTATAATAACCGCCCAAATCCGGCGCGCCAGCCGGCCGGCGGGTGAGCGGGTCAGGCGGAAACCCGGGCCGGGCCGACGGCGCGCCGGTAGAGGTGCCAGGAGGCGTGGCCGAGCAACGGCAGCACGGCGAACAGGGCCAGCAGACCGGACAGCAGCGAGAGGCCGATCAGGGCGGCGATAATGGCGCACCAGACGAACATGGCGCGTGGGTTGCGCCGCACCAACCTGACACTGGTGACCATGGCGGTGACGAAGTCGACCCGACGGTCGAACAGCATCGGGAACGAGACCACCGAGAACGAGAACACGGCAAGCGCGATCACCGCCCCGGCGGTATTGCCGATCAGCATGAACAACAGTCCCATGGGAGTGGTGAAGACCAAGGCCAGAAGTTCAGCGATCTCAAACGACCGCAGGCCGAAGAAGCCGAAGAACAACATGGCCGCGACATCGACCCAGATGAACAGGGAAAACCCGGTGACCAGGGCCATCCAGCCGAGGTCGCCGGCGAAGGCAGCCCGCACCGCCCGCACGATGGCTTGCGCCGACGGCGGATCACCGGTTTCCAGGCAGCGGCTGACGGCGTAAAAGCCGGTGGCGACGAACGGCGCGATCAGGGCAAAGCCGATCGCCAACGGATAGACCAGGTAGGGCAGGTCGAACGCCACCAGCAGCAACACCAGCAGCCAACCGCCCACGGCGTAGATGCCGGCCAGGCCCAGGCCGTACAGCGGCGCGGCGCGAAAATCCAGCAAGCCCGCCGCCAGGACCTCCAGCAAATCGGCCAGGGCGATTTCCCGGACCTCCGGCCATTGGCCGGGTCGCCGCCTGGAGGCTTGGGCGTTGTCCGTCGTCTGCATTCGTCAACCCTTCCGGCGACGCCGCTACGGCGCGCCGTCCTCCGGCGCCAGTTCGAGCACCCGCCGGATCGAGGTGACGCCGGCGCCCTCGGCGTCGGCACGATCGAGCACGTCGGAAAACCGTTGCAGGGAAACCTGCATGTCATAGGCGTTGGCGTGCAGGAACCGCCAGCCGCCGACATAAAGGCCGACATGGCCCGGGAAGAACACCAGATCGCCGTCCGCGACGTGCGAAAAGTCGTGCGGGTCGGCCATCGGCACCGGCTGGCCGACGGCGCTTTCCTGCAGATCGCTGTCGCGCGGCGCCTCGATGCCGGCGAAGGTCAGGGCGAACTGGACCAGGGCCGAACAATCGACGCCGAAGGCCGAGCGCCCGCCCCACAGATACGGCACCCCGATGAACTTGATCGCGGTGCCGACCAGGTCGTGGGTGGTGTAATCGCGTTCCACCAGATGCTTGGAGTGCAGCCAATGCCCCGAGGCGATCCGGCTGAAACCGTCCTGGTAGTCGACGACCTCGACCTGCGAGGAAAAGCTGATCAAGCCGACCACCGGCTGTTTCAGGTCCGGTTCGGTATAGAGGTGGGTTTGCAGGGCGCAAACCCAATGGTTGACCTCCGGCAGTTCCGGCGACAGGGCGGCGGCGGCGACATAGCCGACATAGCCGTCGTTGTTGTTCTGTCCCCAGCACCAGCCGTCCTTGGTTTCCAGGACGGTGAAGGTTTCGCCATAGACCAGCTGGCTTTCCTGCCGGGCCCCGGCATCGGGCGCGAAATGCAACGACGCCCCGTCCCGGATGACGCTGTGCGGCGTGCCGGCGGCATAGCGGCGCGCTGCCACCCGGTCGCGCAACCACTCGGCCGCCAGATCCTCGCGGGCCGGGGTAATGCGCGGGTCGAACGACGCCATCCGCCCGTCCTCAGGTCTCGCCCGCCGCCGCGATCACCCGGCCGGCGAACTCACTCAGAAAAACCGATCCCTTCACCGTCCGCTGCACCAGGACATTGCGCTTGTCCCTTTCGTCGCGCCGGCGGCGGACGAATTCGAGCCGGCCCAGGGCGTCCAGGGCCCGCACCACGGCCGGCTTGGAAATGCGCAGCTCGGCGGCCAGGCCGCGCACCGTGTGCGGCGGCGATCCCAGGTAGACCTGCAGCAAAATAGCCATTTGTCGGGCCGACAGGTCGGGTCCTTCATCCCGTACCGCCGAAGCCAGGGCCCGGTGCCACAGGTGCAATGCTTGTTGTGATGTCAGGGCCGTCGCCATCGCGCCATCATCGGCATATCATTTCGGCACCGGTTCAATTGGCCGAGTGAACCCGCTCCGGCCGAAATCGTCAAGGGGGAGGCCGCTAGCCGGCGGCCGAGGCGCCGGCCACCTCGGCCAAAAGCCAAGCGCGAAAGGCCGCGATGGCGGGCCGCTCGGCGGTGACCTCGGGGGCGACCAGGTAATAGGCGGCCTCGGACGGCAGCGACATCGGCAGCGGCGCCACCAGCCGGCCGGCGGCCAGGTCGTCGGCCACCAGGGGACCGCGCCCCAAGGCCACGCCCATGCCGTCGATGGCGGCGCCAAGGGTGTTGATCATCAGATCGAACATCGGGCCCCGCGCCGGATCGACACCATCGATGCCGGCCGCCAGCAGCCAGGTACGCCAATCGTCGCGATAGGCGGAGACATGCAACAAGGTGTGCCGGCGCAGATCATCGGGCTGGCGCAACGCCGGGCCGTCGCGCAGCAGCTTCGGCGCGCAGACGGGAAAGACGTCCTCCGCCAACAGCTTATCGGCCCGCAGACCGGGCCAGACGCCCCGACCATAGCGAATGGCCACGTCGACCTCGTCGGTCGCGAAGTCGGTCAGTTCGGTCGAGGTGGTGATGCGCACCTCGATGTCGGGATGTTGGGCCTGAAAGCCGGCCAGGCGCGGCACCAGCCATTTGGTGGCGAACGAGGTCAGGGTGTTCACGGTCAACGGCGCATTGGCGCCGCTGGCGTGCAATTCGGCGACGCCGCCGCGCAGCATCTCGAAGGCCCCTTGCACGGCCGGCAGCAGACGCCGCCCCTGGGCGGTCAGGGTCAGCCGCCGGCCATTCCGATGGAACAGGCGGGTCGCCAATTGTTCCTCCAGCCGGCGTATCTGATGGCTAATGGCGGTTTGCGTCACATGCAATTCCCGCGCCGCCCGAGTGAAGCTGAGGCCCCGGGCCGCGGCCTCGAAGGCGTGCAGGCCCCTGAGGGAAGGCAAAGGTTTCATATGACTGATCTTAGCATGAGATTATTTCATATTCAAAATGACAATAAGTCGATTGCCGAAATGCGGAGATACCCCCAGATATCAGGCAACAATGACAGGAAATGGAGTACGACAGATGACCGATATTACCATTACAGGTATGAAAATTCGGCGTGAATTTGGCGGCTTTGACCGGCTCGTCGAACGGCTGCGGCTGTGGCGTCGCCGGGCCCAGGGTCGGGCTCAGTTGGCCCGCTTTGACGACCGCCAGTTGCGCGACATTGGCCTGAGCCGCGCAGGTCAGGCCTGGGAGGTCGGCAAACCCTTTTGGCTGGACTAAGGATTGAACCGCTCGGCGATCATGGCGTAGAGCGCCCGGATCGCCAGGGCTTCGCCGCCGGCCGGGCGGCCCGGTCGGTCCTTGTCGTTCCAGCCATAGGTGTCGATGTGCAGCCAGTTCTCCGGCTCGGGGACGAAAGCCTTGAGGAACAGGGCCGCCGTCACCGCCCCGGCGAACGGGCCGTCGGACACGTTGTTCAGATCGGCGACCTTGCTTTTCAGCCGCTCGGCATAGGGGTCGTACAGGGGTAGGCGCCAAAGCGGATCGGCCTCGGCCCGGGCGCATCGCAGCAGGGCATGCGACAGGCTGTCGCCGTCGGTGAAATAGGCCGGCAGGTCCGGTCCCAGGGCGACCCTGGCGGCGCCGGTCAGGGTCGCCAGGTCGACGATCAGTGCCGGCGATTCGCCGGCCGCCTCGGCCAGGGCATCGCAGAGCACGATCCGGCCCTCGGCATCGGTGTTGCCGACCTCGACGGTCAGGCCCTTGCGCGTGTCCAGGATATCGCCGGGCCGATAGGCGGTGCCGGAAACCGCGTTTTCGACGGCCGGGATCAGCACCCGCAGGCGCACCGGCAGGGCCGCCGCCATGACCATCGAGGCCAGGCCCAGCACGGCCGCCGCGCCGCCCATGTCCTTCTTCATCTTCAACATTCCCGAGGCCGGTTTCAGGTCCAGCCCGCCGCTGTCGAAGCACACCCCCTTGCCGACCAGGGTCAGTTTCGGCGCATCCGCCTCGCCCCAGGAGAAATCGACCAGGCGCGGCGCCCGGTCGGAGGCGCGGCCGACGGCGTGGATCGCCGGGTAGTT
>JASLMH010000032.1 GCA_030746635.1 Alphaproteobacteria bacterium
TAGATCAGGTGATCATGGCCAATAGTTTGCGGGAGAAACTGTCGGCGGGCGCGCCGACCTTGGGCACCCACTTTTTGTCGAGCGACCCCGACATAGCCGAGATCATCGGCGACACCGGGCTGTTCGACTACGGCGAATACTGCGCCGAATACTCGGCTTTCGACATGCGGCTGCTCTACCACATGGCGCGGGCCGGCCAGTGCGCCGGCCTGCCCTTGATGATCAAGCTGGATCAGGAAAACCAGGGCTTCTGGGCCCAGGCGGCGATCGGCGCCGGCTTCAAGGCGGTGCTGTTCACCGATATCCGTACGCCGCGGGACGTCGAGACCTGCCATCGCCAGATCCGCGCCGATACGCCTGAGATCGGCGGCCTGATGGGCTTGAAGTTGCGGCGTCCGGGCCTGGCCGGCACCAAGATGGACGACTACATGGCGGACCTCGCCGGCATCGTCTTCCTGATCATGGTGGAGAAGGACGCCGCCGTCGACGACCTCGACGCGGTGCTGGCCATGGCCAAGGCCAAGGGCGCCGACATGACGCAATGGGGACCGGCCGATTTCGGCCTGTCCCGGGGCGATCCGAACCTGATGCACACGCCACAGATCCGGCCCTTCGAGGAACTGGTGATCGCGAAGTCGATCGAGCACGGCGTGCCGCCGCGGATCGAGATCGCCGAGGTCGAACAGGCGAAGCGTTACATCGATCTGGGCGTCCGCCATTTCTGCATCGGCTGGGACCGCTTCATCTACCATGCCGCCCTGTGCCGCATCGGCGAAGGCATGCGCAAGCTGGTCGAAACCCTTTAGAGACCGCCTTCTATGGACAGCCGGCCGCGCCCCTGTTACATAGCGGCGATGTTCGCCGAAGCCGCATATTCCGGTCGCGACGCCGGCCGCGCCATACGAATTATTGGCCCGGCCCTGGTATAGGGCCGGGAAGGGGTGGCGTTGGCCCCGGGGCACCACCGGCGGCGCCACTCGATAGGCAAACAAACGCACTCATCGAACTGTTGGATCGGGGACCGAACCCCATGACCACCGACTACAAATCGACGCTGTTCCTGCCGCAAACCGACTTTCCCATGCGGGCCGGCCTGCCCAAGCTGGAGCCGACGATCCTGGAGCATTGGGAGCGGATCGACCTGTTCCAGCGCCAGCGCGACCAATCGCGCGGGCGGGAGAAATTCATCCTGCACGACGGCCCGCCCTACGCCAACGGCAACATTCACATCGGCACCGCCCTGAACAAGATCCTCAAGGACATCGTCAACCGCTCGCAGCAGATGCTGGGCAAGGACGCCAATTACGTGCCCGGCTGGGACTGTCACGGTCTGCCCATCGAATGGCAGATCGAGGAGCGCTACCGCAAGGCCGGCAAGGACAAGGACGAGGTGCCGATCGATGAATTCCGCAAGGAATGCCGCGCCTTCGCGGAAGGCTGGATCGAGGTGCAGACCGGCGAGTTCAAGCGCCTGGGCGTGATCGGCGACTGGCAGGCGCCGTATACCACCATGACTTACGAGGCCGAGGCGCAGATCGTCGCCGAATGCCTGAAATTCCTGATGAACGGCGCCCTCTATCGCGGTTCCAAGCCGGTGATGTGGTCGGTGGTGGAAAAGACCGCCCTGGCCGAGGCGGAGGTCGAATACCACGACCACACCTCGACGACGATTTTCGTCCGTTTCCCGGTGGTCGCCAGCCCGGACGAGCGGCTGACCGAGGCCTCGGTGCTGATCTGGACGACCACGCCGTGGACCATGCCGGGCAACCGGGCGATCTGCTACGGCCCCAGGCTGGACTACAAGCTGATCGTCGTCGACGAGGTCGACGAGGGATCGCTGGCCCGGGCCGGCGAGCAATTGGTGGTGGCCGAAAGCCTGCGTGAGGAGATCTGCCAAGAGGCCGGCATCACCCACCACCGTGTGCTGGGCGATGTCAGCCACGGCGATCTGGCCCGGACCCTGTGCGCCCATCCCTGGCGCGGCCGGGGCTATGAGTTCGATGTGCCGCTCTTTCCCGGCGATCATGTCACGGATGATACCGGTACCGGCTTCGTGCATACCGCGCCGGGCCACGGCGCCGAGGATTTCGAGGTCGGCACGGCGCACGGCCTCGAGGTACCGCACACGGTGAACGCCGACGGCGTGTTCTGTGACCATGTGCCGCTGTTCGCCGGTCAGCACGTCTTCAAGGCCGACGCCAACGTGGTCGAGGAGCTGAAGGCGGCCGACCGGCTGCTGGCCCATGGCAAGCTCAGGCACAGCTACCCTCATTCCTGGCGGTCCAAGGCGCCGCTGATTTTCCGTAACACGCCGCAATGGTTCATCTCGATGTCGGCCACCGGGCTGCGGGATGCCGCTCTGGCGGGTATCGACCAGGTGCGCTGGGTGCCGGCGGCGGGGCGCAACCGCATCCATGCGATGATCGCCGAACGCCCGGACTGGGTGGTGTCGCGGCAGCGGGCCTGGGGGGTGCCGCTGACCCTGTTCGTCGACAAGCAGACCGGCGAGCCGATGCGCGATGAAACGATCAACCAACGCATCGTGGAGGCGGTACGCCAGGAAGGCGCCGATGCCTGGTTCAATTCCGAGCCGGGCCGTTTCCTGGGCGATGGGCTGAACCCCGACGACTACGAGAAGGTCGAGGACATCCTCGACGTCTGGTTCGATTCCGGGTCCACCCACAGTTTCGTGCTGGAACAGCGGCCGGATCTGCAATGGCCGGCCTCGCTGTACCTGGAAGGCTCGGACCAGCATCGCGGCTGGTTCCATTCCTCGCTGCTGGAAAGCTGCGGCACCCGCGGCCGCCCGCCCTACGAGGCGGTGCTGACCCATGGCTTCACCCAGGACGAAGACGGCCGCAAGATGTCCAAGTCCCTGGGCAACGTCACCGCGCCGCAGGAGGTTTGCGACCAGTACGGCGCCGATATCCTGCGGCTTTGGGTGGTCTCCTCGGATTATGCCCTCGATCAGCGGATCGGACCGGAGATCATCAAGGCCCAGGTCGACGCCTATCGCCGACTGCGCAATACCCTGCGCTTCCTGCTGGGCAACCTGGACGGTTTCGAGGACGGCGAGCGGTTGGCGGCGGCGGAGATGCCGGAATTGGACCGCTGGGTGCTGCATCGCTTGTCCGAACTGGACGAACTGGTGCGCCAGTGCGTCGACGACTTCGATTTCCATCGCATGTACGTCGCCCTGGGCAATTTCTGCACCAACGATCTGTCGGCGTTCTATCTCGATATCCGCAAGGACGCGCTGTATTGCGACGGCCGCATGACAACCCGGCGGCGGGCCGCGCGCACGGTGCTGGACCAATTGTTCTCGTGCCTGACCGCCTGGCTGGCGCCGATCCTTTGTTTCACCGCCGAGGAAGCCTGGCGGCGGCGGTTCCCCGAGGATGACAGCGTGCATCTGCGCCTGTTCCCCGAGGTGCCGGCCGAATGGCGCGACGATGGGCTGGCGGCGCGCTGGGCCAAGGTGCGCACCCTTCGCCGCGTGGTTACCGGCGCCCTGGAGATCGAGCGCAAGGAAAAGCGCATCGGCGCCAGCCTGCAGGCCCACCCCGTGATCAACGCCCCGGTGGAATACCTATCGGCGCTGGATGGCCAGGATCTGGCCGAGATCTGCATCACCTCGGATGCCACCCTGGCCGAGGGGACAACGCCCGAGGGCGCCTTCACCGTCGAGGACGTCGCCGGCATCGGCGTCGTCGTGGGCATGGCGGACGGCGAGAAATGCACCCGCTGCTGGCAGGTCCTGCCGGAAGTGCCGGCGGCCGACGGCATTTGTGGCCGCTGCGCCGAGGCGGTGGCGGCCCGCGACGCGGCCTGAGGGGCCATGCTGAGACGTGGCATCGCCTTGGCGGCGGCGGTCCTGGTGGCGGATCAGTTGAGCAAACTATGGCTGCTCGACTGGTTGGCCGGGCATGACGGCCAGGTGCAACTGACCGGCTTTTTCAATCTGGTGACGGTGTGGAACCGCGGCATCAGCTTCGGTTTGCTGCAATCCGGCGAGGCCGGGCGCTGGCTGTTGAGCATCGTTTCGTTGGTGGTCTGCGCCGCCCTGGTGGTCTGGCTGCGTCGGGTCGACCGGCTGTTGCCGGCCCTGGCCCTCGGCGCCGTGATCGGCGGCGCCCTGGGGAACGTCGCCGACCGGCTGCTGCGCGGCGCCGTCGCCGACTTTTTCGATTTCCACCTGATGGGGTATCATTGGCCGGCTTTCAATATCGCCGACAGCGCCATAACCATTGGCGTCGGTATGCTATTATTGGATGCGTTTCGGGCCGGTGACAAAAGGGCCGAGATCGGACCGGAGGAAAGCTAGGGTGATGCGAGGGAGCATAGGCGTCCTGCCAGGGTTGCTGCTGGCCGCCATCGCGGCGCTGGTGATGGCGGGCTGCGATACCCTGAAGGAACAGGCCGGCCTGACCAAGCGGCCGCCCGACGAGTTCACCGTGGTCACCAAGGCGCCGCTGGTGATGCCGCCGGACTTCTCGTTGCGTCCACCCAGGCCCGGGGCGAAGCGGCCGCAGGAGAAACAACCCCGCGACACCGCCCGTTCGGCCGTGGCGGCGGCGGGTGGCGACGGTCGCGGCGGCGCCCGAGGGGCCAGCCGGATCGGCCAGGCGGCGGTCGCCGCCGCCGGCGGCCGCTCCGGCGGCGCGCCGGCCACCGCCGGTCCCGCGCCCGACGCTACCGAGGCGGCCCTGTTGAGCAAGGCCGGTGCCCTGGGCAGCGATCCATCGATACGCGAGACGATCAACCGCGAATCGACGGTGTTGGCGGAGAAGGACAAATCCTTCACCGACCGGCTGATCTTCTGGCAGAAGACGGAAGCCTACGGCTCCACCGTCGATGCCACCAAGGAGGCGCAGCGCCTGCGCGAGGCGGCGGCGGCCGGCAAGCCGATCACCGGCGGACAGACGCCGGTGATCAAGCGCCGCAAGCGCGGCATCCTGGAGGGCATCTTCTAGGAGCCACCGCTTAGCGTATGTCTTGCCTAATCCAGGCCACCCACTCCCCCGTCCCAACCACCCCGAGGTTACCATCTATGGGTGGTTGGGACGGGGGAGTGGGTGGCCCGGTGAATCCAATCAAACTAGTCATGCGCTTGCCGCCGATGGCGCTTCACGAGGGCTTGAAAATCCGACGCTTGCTTTGTTGCCGCCACCGCGCATATCCATAGGCGTCGCTCGCCACACATCAAAAGGGAAGGCGGAGTGTTCACGGCGAGCAAAAGTGGAGATCTTAATGACCCTGCAGTCACATGGTAATTCCTTATCTATCACATTCGGCCGCCTTGAGCTCGTCGGCGTCGGGTATTTTGGTGTCGCTGCCCTTGTGCTGCTCATTGCTTTCTTGATGTTCGCTGGGGTGACTCCGCCCCAATGACCAGCATTTGGCACCTGCGAGCCACAGGGCTTGTTCCGCCGCCCGGCAGTGCATTAGGCCGCGTCGTTTCAATGCTCGCCCTGTTGGCCTTCGCCACCGCCGTCGCCGGCGAGGCAATGTCGGCCGGTCTGTTTCATCCCAAGGTCGGCAGTCTGGCCAACGGCCTGCGCATCGTCGTGATCGAGGATCACCGCGCGCCGGTGGTCACCCACATGGTCTGGTACCGGGTCGGCGCCGCCGACGAGCCGCCCGGCAAATCCGGCATCGCGCATTTCCTGGAACACCTGATGTTCAAGGGCACGACCAAGGTCGGCTCCGGTGGGTTCTCCAAGATCGTCGCCCGCAACGGCGGCCGTGACAACGCCTTCACCTCGCACGACTACACCGGCTACTACCAGAACGTCGCCCGCGACAAACTGGATCTGGTGATGTCGCTGGAGGCCGACCGCATGGTCAACCTGCGCCTCGACCCCGAGGACGTGGAAACCGAGCGCGAGGTGATCCTGGAAGAGCGCCGTTCGCGCACCGACAACAAACCCTCGGCCCAATTGAGCGAGGCCATGCACGCCACCCAATTCATGGCCCATCCCTACGGCATTCCGGTGATCGGCTGGCAGCACGAGATCGAGGCCCTGAGCCGCGAGGACGCCCTGGCCTTCTATCGCACCTATTACGCGCCGAACAACGCCATCCTGATCGTCGCCGGCGACGTCACCGCCGAGCAGGTAATGGCGCTGGCCGAGACCCACTATGGCGGCATACCGCGGGCCGACACGCCGGCGCGGCGGCGACCGCAGGAGCCGCCGCAACTGGCCGCCCGGCGGGTCGAGTTGCGGGACGCCCGGGTCAACCAGGCGGATTTGCGGCGCAGCTATCTGGCGCCCAGCCGCAGCGCCGGCGAGACCCGTCATGCCGTTCCGCTGAGCCTGTTCGCTGAGATGTTGGGTGGCGGCACCACTTCGCGCCTGTATCAGGAACTGGTGGTGAAGCGGAAGCTGGCGGCCAGCGCCGGCGCCTACTACAGCGCCACCAATCTCGATCGCAGAACGTTTTCCCTCTACGTCACGCCGTCGCCGGGGGTCACCGTGACGGCGGCGGAACAGGCCATGGACGAAGTGCTGGCGGCGGTGCTGCGGGACGGTTTCGAGGCGGCCGAGTTGGCCCGGTCGCGGACCGGCATGCTGGCGGCGGCGATCTACGCCCGGGACAGCCTGTTCACCTCGCCGCGGATCTTCGGCGATGCCCTGACCTCGGGACTGACCGTCGAGCAGGTCGAGGGCTGGCCCGACGAGGTTAGGGCGGTGACCATGGAACAGGTGATGGCGGCGGGCCGGGCGGTGTTGGACCCGCGCCGCTCGGTCACCGGCCTGTTGCTGCCGGAGGGTTAGGCGGATGTCGTTATCGCGGTTGCTGATCGGGTTGCCGTTGCTTGGCCTGCTGTGGTTGTACCCGGCGATCGCCGGCGCCACCGAAATCCAGCGGGTGCGCAGCCCCGGCGGCATCACCGCCTGGCTGGTCCGAGAACCAACGATCCCGCTGATCAGCGTCAGTTTTTCCTTCGCCGGCGGGGCCACCCTGGACGACCCGCGCCGCAAGGGTACGGCCAACATGGTCTCCGGCTTGCTGGACGAGGGTGCCGGCGGGCTTGACTCGCTGGCCTTTCAGACCCGCCTGGAGGAATTGGCGGTGCGGCTCAGTTTCGACGCCGACCGCGACAGCTTCACCGGCGGCCTGCGCACCCTGACCGAGAACCGCGACGCTGCCTTCGATCTGCTTCGCCTGGCCCTGACCAAGCCGCGCTTCGATGGGGTGGCGGTGGAACGCATCCGCCGGCAGATCATCACCGGCCTGAAGGAGGATCAGGAGAACCCCAACGCCGTGGTCGGCCGGACCTGGTTCGCCATGGCCTTCAAGGACCACCCCTACGCCCTGCCGACCCGGGGCAGCCAGGACAGCGTGGCGGCGATCACCGCCGATGATCTGCGGTCCTTCGTCGCCAGCGCCCTGGCCCGCGACCGCCTGACCATCGGCGTGGTCGGCGACATCGGCGCCGCCGAGCTGGCACCGCTGCTGGACGCCACCTTCGGCGGCCTGCCCGAAAGCACCGAAAGGACCATGATCGGCGAGACCGCGCCGGTCACCGACGCTGGCCTGAAGGTGGTGGAGATGGAGATCCCGCAAAGCCGGGTGATGTTCGGCGCCGCCGGCCTGAAGCGCGACGACCCGGACTGGTACGCCGCCTATGTGCTGAACTACGTCCTGGGCGGCGGCGGCTTCGCTTCCCGCCTTTATGACGAAGTGCGGGAGAAACGCGGCCTGGCCTATTCGGTCTACAGCTACCTCTACCCCCTCGATCACGCCGGCATCCATTTGGGCGGCGTCGGCACCCAGAACGGCCGGGTGGCCGAGGCCTTGACGGTGATCCGCCAGCAGTTCGCCAAGGCCCGGGACGAGGGCATCAACGCCGACGAACTGGCCAACGCCAAGACCTTCCTGAACGGCTCCTTCCCCTTGCGGCTGACCTCGTCGGGGCGAATCGCCCGCCTGTTGGTGGCGATCCAGCGGGAAAACCTCGGCATCGACTATTTCGACCGCCGGCCGGAACTGATCAACGCGGTGACCTTGGCGGACGTCAAGCGGGTGGCCAAACGCCTGCTGCGGCCCGAGAAAATGCTGGTGGTGGTGGTCGGCAAGCCGGTCGGCCTGGAGGCCGGCGAATAGTCCGGACCAGCGCGGCCCGGGCCCGCTTTCGGGCGGCCGGGCGCTTTGCTACCCTGCCCGGATGACTGGCAATCTCGCCATCGAACAGGATATCGCCGGCTGCCTGGCGGACACCGCCGGCCCGGCCGGTCTGACGGCGGCCGAGCTGGCGCCGCTGTTGGCGACCTGCCGGGCGACCCGGGACCGTCTGCGCCGGGGCCTGGACCGGGGCGGGTTGCGGGCCCTGGATCTGGCCCGGACCACCGACGATCTGCCGCCCCTGGCGGAACTGGCGGCCGACTGGCGCGGCCGCTTTCGCCGCGTCGTGCTGCTGGGCGTCGGCGGTTCCAGCCTGGGTGCTAGGGCCCTGGCGGCGCTGCCGGCGGCGGCCGGCCCGGAACTGGTGGTGCCGGACAACCTGGATCCGGCGCTGATGTCGGCGGTGCTGGCGCCGGAGTGTCTGGAAGAGACCGCGTTCCTGGTGGTGTCGAAATCGGGCGGCACCGCCGAGACCCTGGCCCAGGCGATCGCGGCGCTGACGGCGCTGGGCGACAACCTGGACAACGACGGGCTGGCCGAGCGTTTCGTGATGATCAGCGAACCCGGAGATGGCGCCCTGCGGCGCCTGGCCGACGGCATCGGTGCCCGGGTGCTGCCCCATGACCCGGACGTCGGCGGCCGGTTTTCGGTGCTGTCGCTGGTCGGCCTGCTGCCGGCGCTGCTGCTGGGCCTGGACGCGGCGGCGGTGCGCCGGGGCGCCCGCGAGGTGCTGGAGGCGGCCCTGGACGCCGACGATATCGCCACCGCCGGGCCGGCCATCGGGGCGGCGGTGAATGTCGGCCTGCTCCGCCATCGCGGGATCAATCAGGCGGTGTTGCTGGCCTATGCCGAGGCCCTGCGGCCGTTCGCCCTGTGGTACCGGCAATTGTGGGCCGAGAGCCTGGGCAAGAACGGCCACGGCACCACGCCGATCGACGCCCTGGGACCGGTCGACCAGCACAGTCAGTTGCAGATGTATCTGGAAGGCCCCAGCGACAAGCTGTTCACCGTGCTGACCCTGGACCCGGCGGACCAGGGGCCGGCGATCGACCGGGCCATGGCCGAACAACTGGGCCTGGATTATATGGCCGGCCGGCGCATCGGCGATCTGGTGGCGGCGATGCAGCGGGCCACCGCCGATGCCCTGGCGTGCCGCGGCCGGCCGGTGCGGCGGCTCGGCGCCACCGCCCTGGATGAACGGACCCTGGGCGCCCTGTTCATGCATTTCCTGCTGGAGACCGTGTTCGCGGCCGATCTGTTCGGGGTCGATCCGTTCGGCCAGCCGGCGGTGGAGTCGGGCAAACAGCGGGCCCGCGACTATCTGCGGGAGGCGGCGCCGTGATCCAGCTGCGCCGGCTGCCGGAGACCACCATCAACCGCATCGCCGCCGGCGAGGTGGTGGAACGGCCGGCCAGCGCGGTCAAGGAACTGGTCGAGAACGCCATCGACGCCGGTGCCGGCCGGATCGACGTGGTCCTGCTGGGCGGCGGCCGCGAGTTGATTTCCGTGGTCGACGACGGCCGGGGCATGACGGCCGGGGAACTCGCCATGGCGGTGGAACGCCACGTCACCTCGAAACTGCCGGACGAGGACCTACTGCGCATCGACTGGCTGGGTTTTCGCGGCGAGGCGCTGCCCTCGATCGGCGCCGTCGCCCGGCTGTCGATCACCTCTCGCCCGGCCGACGCCGACGAGGCCTGGCGCATCACGGTCGACGGCGGCCGGCTGTCGCCCACCGTACCGGCGGCGCAGCCGCCCGGCACCCGGGTCGAGGCCCGGGATCTGTTCTTCGCCACGCCGGCCCGCCTGAAATTCCTGAAATCCCCGCGCACCGAGTTGCAGCATGCCCTGGAC
Organism: Alphaproteobacteria bacterium; assembly: GCA_030746635.1. GTDB lineage: Bacteria > Pseudomonadota > Alphaproteobacteria > JASLMH01. Next base: position 9,985 of record JASLMH010000032.1, read on the forward strand.
GCGGTGCGGCGCCTGGCCATGGTCCGTCCCGACATTGCCTTTACCGTCGCCGACGGCGAGAGGCGGCGGCTGGACCTGGCGGTGGCCACGGGCGATCTGTTCACCGCCCGCCTGGGCCGTCTCGGCGCCATCATGGGGCGGGAATTCGCCGACAACGCCATTCCCATCGAGGCCGAGCGCGAGGGCCTGCGCCTGACCGGCCATGCCGGGCTGCCGACCCTGAACCGGGCCAACAGCCGCATGCAGTACCTGTTCGTCAACGGCCGGCCGGTGCGCGACCGCCTGCTGGCCGGGGCCCTGCGGGCCGGTTATATGGACGTCTTGGCTCACGATCGTCACGCCATGGCCGCTCTGTTCCTGGAAATGCCGGCCGATCTGGTCGACGTCAACGTGCATCCGATGAAGGCCGAGGTCCGCTTTCGCGATCCCGGCCTGGTGCGCGGCCTGATCGTTTCGGCCCTGCGCCATGCCCTGGCCGGGGCCGGTCACCGCGCCGCCACCACCGTCGGCCTGGCCGCCATGGGACGCTTGCGGCCGGGGGATGGCCCGGCCAACGTGGCGCGGCCGAACTTCGCCTACCGGCGGCCGCCAGCCGCCGCGCCCGGACTGGCCGAAGCCGCGGCGGCGTTCCAGGCGCCGCTGGCGGGGGCGGCGGAACCGGCGGCCCGGCTGGAAGCGCTGGAAGAAGAGGCGGCGGAAGCCGCCGACTATCCCCTGGGCGTGGCCCGCGGCCAACTGCACGAGACCTACATCGTGGCGCAAACCGCCGACGGCATCGTCATCGTCGATCAGCACGCGGCCCATGAACGGCTGGTGATGGAACGGATGAAGGCGCAATTGGCGGCCAGAGGCGTGGAACGGCAACTGTTGCTGCTACCGGAGGTGGTGGAGCTGGCGCCCGGCCAGGCCGAGCGGCTGGTGCCGCGGGCCGACGAACTGGCCGAACTGGGCCTGCTGTTGGAAGCCTTCGGCAGCGGCGCCGTGGTGGTGCGCGAAACGCCGGCCATGCTGGGCGAGACCGATCTACAGGGCCTGCTGCGCGATCTGGCCGACGAGCTGGCGGAAATGGACCAGGCCCTGGCCCTGCGCGACCGGCTGGACGGGGTCTGCGCCACCATGGCCTGCCACGGCAGCGTGCGCGCCGGCCGGCGCCTGACCGCGCCGGAAATGAACGCCCTGCTGCGCGAGATGGAGCGGACCCCCCGCTCCGGCCAGTGCAGTCACGGCCGTCCCACCTACGTGGAACTGAAACTGGCCGATATCGAACGCCTGTTCGGCCGGCGCTAGGACCCCCGCCGGCGATTACAATTGCCGCCTTGAGGGTGGTCCAGCGCTACTTTGTAAAGTCTTTGCGACAATCAGCGGTAGAGGGCGCGGGCGATTCGTCATTTCCGTTAACCAAAATCTCGCTGTCAATCAACCGCAAGGCTACTATGGCCAAATGACCCGATGATTCGATCAGCGACGGAGGCTTCTCATGAACGAACATCTGAAGGTGGCGCGGCAATATGCCCGCACTGTTTTCCTGTCAATCGAACGGGCGGGATTGATCGCGACCATGCGGCACGACCTGAATGCCTGGGTCGAGATGATGTCCAACGCGCCCAACACCACCATCGTCAACCCTGCCTTCAACCCCGAATTCAGCGACGTCGGACCGGACAAGGCGTTCTGGATCGAGGTCAGGGATCGGGACGACGAGCAAATCGCCTGTATCGCCAGCAAGCACGTGGTGACGCAAGACTATCTAAGGTTGATCAGGTTCTCCGACCTTTGGCTCGGCGGCAAGGTTCGCGAGTTTCCCCGCATGGTGCTCTGCCTGCCCGGGGATTTCCCCGAGATCGCCGGCCATTGCCAGCACTATGGCGGGCTCTGGGTGGATAAGCGCTATCGTGGCAACGGTCTATCGGCGGCGCTGCCCAGGCTGGCCCGTGCCATTGCCGTGCAGCGCTGGCAGCCGCGATGGCACTGCGGCATGGTCTTCGAAGGCTTGGGGAAACACGGTCTGCCGAAACACGGCTATGGCTATAGCAACGTTGTCAAATGCATGGACAAACAGTTCTGCCCGCTGACCGGCCGAAACGAGACCCAGTACCTGCCATACGAATCCGACGCTGAATGGTACGAAAGTGCGCTAGACCAACTGGGCGCGAACGTACTGGGTGGCGGCGACGACCTTGTCGATCTCGTAACCGTTGCTCGAGAGCGGCAACAACAGCCGGTAGCGGTTGCTTAGACCGACCTGCGTCGAAAAGTGAATGAACTGAAAACGCGGCCAGCCGGTGTACACCACCGTCGCGTAGTCATCCAGCATGGCGTTGGCATAGGTCACGTTGTCCTGGTCGTAGAGGGGCTTGCCGGTCATTTCCCGACCGCCGAGGAAATACAGGTTTGAACCCCAGATGCGAAACCAATAGCCGACCGACGACGGTGCCGTGGTATCGACCACGCTGACGTCGCCCAACACCCCGATCTTGTTCAGGGCTTCCGGCGGCAGCCAATCCGGCACGTCGCCGTCGTTGCGCGACTGCATCCAAAACGTCAACAGTTCGGTCAATCGCTGGGTACCGGCCATCTTCGGAATATCCTCCAGATGGAGGTGCTTGCGGATGAGGTGCATCTCACCTTCGTGGCTGGCATCCATGCGGCGATGATCCCAAGAAAGGATTTCCTCGACGTTAACGCTATGTCCTGGCGCGGCTGATGACATGGCAGTTCTATGACCGTCCGGCTTCGCTATCTCAACACACGGACAAATTCACCAGTCCCGGCGCGTCCGGGCCGGCTCCGTGGACCGACCGGAATCTCAACTATACCCAATTGGTTACGATTTCAACAAGGCCGCCACTCGGATCGGTCAATCCACCCAGCGCAGGAAGACCAGGGCGGCGGCGCCATAGCGGCGGCGGTCCAGGCGGTCGAACCCGTTCGGCGGCTCAAATGCTTCCTTGGCCGCCAGTTCGACCACGGCCAAAGCCGCCGGAGCCAGCCAGCCGTCCCGCGCCAATACCGTCAGGCACGGCTCGGCGAGGCCGGCCCGATAGGGCGGGTCCATCAACACCAGATCGAACCGGGCCGGTGCCGGCCCTGGCCGCCGGGCATCGATGGGCAGAATGTCGGCCTGCCCGGTGTCATCCAATTGCGCCAGATTGTCCTCGATCGCCCGGATCGCGCCTGCCCCCCGTTCGATGAAGGTGACCCGCGCGGCGCCGCGCGACAGCGCCTCCAGGCCCAGCGCACCGCTGCCGGCGAAGACATCCAGCACCGCCATGCCCCGGGGCGCCGGCCCCTGCGGGCCGGCGAAATCGCCGTGCGAGAGGATGTTGAACAGCGCCTCGCGGGTGCGGTCGGTGCTGGGGCGGGTATCGCGGCCGGCCGGCGCGATCAGCCGCCGGCCCTTATGCTTGCCGCCGACGATGCGCATCGCCCTCGACCCCCGTCAGCCCGAAACGGGCGGCGTTGGCGCCGAGCTGGTCGCGCAGGATGCGGCGCGGCACCGGGGCGACGTCGCCGCGCGGCAGATCGCCAAGCTGAAACGGCCCGTAGGAAAGCCGGATCAGGCGCGTCACCTGCAGTCCCAGATGTTCCATGATCCGCCGAATTTCGCGGTTCTTGCCCTCCGTCAGGGACAGGCTGAGCCAGGCGTTGGCACCCTTGCGGCCATCCAGGCGGGCCTCGATGGCGTCATATTTCATGCCGCCGATGCTGACGCCGCCGGCCATTTTGGCCAGGGCGCCTTCGTCGACCTCGCCGTGCACCCGGACCCGGTAGCGCCGGCGCCAGCCGGTCGACGGCAGCTCCAAGAACCGCGCCAACTCACCGTCGTTGGTCAGCAGCAACAGCCCTTCGGTGTTCAGATCCAGCCGCCCGATCGAGAGCACCCGGGGCAGGCGCTCGGGCAGGCGTTGGAATACCGTCGGCCGGCCCTCGGGGTCGTTGTTGGTGGTCACCAGGCCCTTGGGCTTGTGATAGCGCCACAGGCGGGTCGGCTCGGGGGCGGCGAGGGGCTTGCCATCAACCTCGATCCGGCTTTTCGCGGTGACGTTCAGGGCCGGGCTGTCGAGCACCTTGCCGTCGACCCGCACCCGGCCGGCGGCGATCCAGCGTTCGGCCTCGCGCCGGGAACACAGGCCGGCCCGGGCCAGCCGCTTGGCGATCCGCTCGGCCGTCGGCGCGGCTTCCGGCTTGACCCCTTGTCGCTTGCTTCCCATGGTGGCCAGCATGCCCAACCGCGATGGCAAATCAACCTTCATGGAGCTGGCTCTGGAACAGGCCCGGGCGGCGGCGGCGCGGGGCGAGGTGCCCATCGGCGCCGTCATCGTCGATGGCGACGGCGCGATCCTGGCCAGCGCCGGCAACCGGACCGAGGAACTGCGTGATCCGACGGCGCACGCGGAGATGCTGGCGATCCGCCAGGCCTGCGCCGAACGGGGCGCCCCCCGGCTGCCTGATTGTGCGCTGTACGTCACCCTGGAGCCCTGCCCGATGTGCGCCACGGCGATCGCCTTCGCCCGTTTGGCGCGGCTCTACTACGCCGCCGCCGACGCCAAGGGCGGCGGTGTCGAACACGGCCCGCGCATCTTCCATCAGCCGACCTGCCACCATCGCCCCGAGCTCTATCCCGGAATCGCCGAGGGAACTGCCACAAAACTGCTACGAGACTTCTTTGCGGCCAGACGCTAGATTGCCCCGAGGCGAGACAACGCAAAGAAAAATTCGATCACGACTGGACCACAAGGAAGGATAGGTGCGCGATGATCCCTGATTTCTCCGACCGTTCGAAGCAGTTGCAGGAGGAACTGCTTAAGTTCATGGACGAGGAGATCTACCCGAACGAGGAGATCTACAAGGAGCAGCTCGACGCCGGTGACACCCGCTGGCATATCCCGCCAGTTCTCGAGGAATTGAAGGTCAAGGCGCGGGAGCGCGGCCTGTGGAACCTGTTCCTGCCGGAGAGCGACGACGTCGAGCCGATGAGCAATTTCGACTACGCGCCGCTCTGCGAGATCATGGGCCGTTCGCCGATCGCCCCTGAATCCACCAACTGCTCGGCCCCCGATACCGGCAATATGGAAGTGCTGACCCGCTACGCCAGCGAGGCCAACAAGAAGAGGTGGCTGGGTCCGCTGCTGAACGGCGAGATCCGCTCGGCCTTCGCGATGACCGAACCGGCGGTCGCCTCCTCGGACGCCACCAACATCGAATGCTCCATTGTCCGCGAGGGCGACGAATACGTCATCAACGGCCGCAAATGGTGGACCTCGGGCATCGGCGATCCGCGCTGCAAGGTCCTGATCCTGATGGGCAAGACCGCGCCGGACAATCCCGACCGCTATCGCCAGCAGTCGATGATCCTGGTGCCGGCCGACGCCGACGGCATCACCGTCGAGAAGATGCTGCACGTGTTCGGCTATGACGATGCGCCGCACGGCCACGGCCAGGTGTTGTTCGAGAACGTTCGGGTGCCGGCCGACAACATGCTGCTCGGCGAGGGCCGCGGCTTCGAGATCGCCCAGGGCCGGCTTGGCCCCGGCCGCATCCATCACTGCATGCGGCAGATCGGCGTCGCCGAACGGGCGCTGGAGAACATGTGCAAGCGCGCCAAGTCGCGTTTCGCCTTCGGCAAGCTGGTCTCGGAACAATCGGTGACGCTGGAGCGCATCGCCGAGGCCCGCATCGCCATCGACCAGTCCAGGCTTTTGGTGCTGCATGCGGCCAACAAGATGGACCAGGTGGGCAACAAGGAAGCCCGCAAGGAAATCGCCATGATCAAGGTGGCGGTGCCGAACATGACCTGTCGCGTCGTCGACATGGCGATGCAGGTGCATGGCGGCGGCGGCGTCAGCCAGGTGTTCAACCTGGCCTCGGCCTACGCCCATTCCCGCACCCTGCGCTTCGCCGACGGCCCGGACGAGGTGCATCGCAATCAGATCGGGCGGCTGGAACTGCGCCGCTGGAACTGAATTCCGTAGACAAAACGGGGCGGGACCGGATGTCATCGGTCCCGCCCCGGTTCATTTTCAAGGGAGTCACGCCGTGTCCGTCAATGATTGGTTCGCCGCCTCGTACGCCGAGGCCAAGGGGAAGTTTCTCGATGCCGCGAAGGGCGCCGGGGCCGAACTGACCAGCCACCCCCATCCCCTGAAGGGACCGGCGGGGGAGGATCTGGCCCTCGACGTGGCCCGCCTGGGCCCGGCCGATGCCGGGCGGGTATTGGTCACCTCGTCGGCCACCCACGGCATCGAGGGCTTCTGCGGTTCCGGCTGTCAGGTCGGCTTTCTGGAAAGCGGCCTGCACCGGGAGTTGCCGGCCGGCACGGCGCTGCTGCACGTGCATGCCCACAACCCCCACGGCTTCGCGCATCAGCGCCGGGTCACCGAGGACAACGTCGACCTGAACCGCAATTTCATCGATTTCTCGGCTCCGCCGCCGGCCAATCCCGACTATGACGAGGTGCATCCCTGGCTGGTGCCGGCAAGCTGGGAGGGACCTGACCGGCAGGCGGCCGATGCGGCGATCCTTGGCTATATCGAGGAACGCGGTCTGTTCGCCTTTCAGGCCGCCGTGTCGGGCGGCCAGTGGGGCCACCCGGACGGCCTGTTCTTCGGCGGCCAGGCGCCGACCTGGTCGCGCCGCACCATCGAGGCGACGGCCGGGGCAAAGCTGGCCGGAACCGGCCACGTGGCGTTGATCGATTTCCACACCGGCCTGGGGCCGCGCGGCCATGGCGAACTGATCGCCGTCGGCGCGCCCGGTAGCGCCGAGCACAAACGAACATTGGAATGGTACGGCGATGCCGTGAAATCGCCGGAAGCCGGGGATTCCGTCTCGGCCGTGGTCAAGGGCACCATCGAGGAAGGCTACGGCGGCATACTGACCGACACCGAGGCCACCACCATCGCCATCGAATACGGCACCCTGCCGGCCGAGCAGGTGCTGCAGGCCCTGCGCGCCGACAACTGGCTGCACCTGCATGGCCAGGTCGACTCGGCCCTGGGCCGCGAGATCAAGACCGAAATCCGCGCCGCCTTCTACGGCGAGGACAAGACCTGGTGCGAGGACGTCTGGGAACAGGCCAACGCCCTGGCCCGTCAGGCCCTGCGGGGGCTGGCGGAGAGTTGAGTTCGGCCGATCATTTCCGGCCGGACTACGCCGCCTGCCGGGACCATTTTCTCAATCTGGCCAAGGAGTCGGGCGGCCTGCTGCGGCGGGCCGCCAATCCGGCCCCGGGTCCCGACGGCACCGGGCTGAGCACCGAATTCCTGCGCCTTGGTCCGGAGGCCGCCGAGCGGGCCCTGATCATGGTTTCCGGCACCCATGGCGCCGAAGGCTTCGCCGGCGCCGCCATTCAATGCGCCTGGCTGGCGCGGGGCGGTGCCTTGCCGAACAATTTGGCGGTCTTGCTGGTGCATGGCCTGAACCCGTTTGGATTTTCCAACCTGCGCCGGGTCAACGAGAACAACGTCGACCTGAACCGCAACTTCATCGATCACGAGAGCGACCGTCCCTCCAACGAGGGCTATGCCAAGATCGCCGACGCCTTGGCGGTGACCGTCCTGGACGGCCCCGAGCGGGCCGAGCGGGACGCGGAATTGAAGCGGCTGGCCAGCGAGATGGGGCTGGCGAACGTCATGCGGGCGATCGGCGGTCAGTACGCGGCGGCGGACGGCATGTTCTACGGCGGCCGGGCTCCGGTCTGGTCGAACCGCACCTTGCGGGACTACCTGCCCAGACTGCTGCCGAATGTGAAGCTGGCCGCCTATGTCGACCTACACACCGGCCTGGGGCCGTCGGGCCACGGCAGCCTGTATTGCTATCACCCGCCGGGCACGGCGGACTACGATCTGGCCGGCGCCTGGTGGGGCAAGGACGTCGCGGCGCCAACCGCCACGATCAACCACGGCAAGACCGGCAACGGCGCCCTTCAGGCCCTGGCGCCGGCCCGGGTGGTCTGCCTGACCCTGGAATTCGGCACCTTGCCGTTCGACCAGGTCCTCGCGGCGCTGCGCGACGAACACGCCCTCTGGTGCCAGGGCAACGGCCATGATGGCCGCGCCGTCAAGGAAGCCTTCCGCCTGGCCTTCTGCCGCGACGAGCCGGAGTGGCGCGCCGCGGTAGTCGAACGGGGATTGCAGATTGCCGATCAGGCCATCACCGGCCTGAACGACCCTGCATTCGGGTGAATCGGCGGCCTGGGATCAGGCCCGGGCGTAACCTTTCAGGATATCGTCCACAAAGGCACAAAGGGGTCGACAAAGGGCTCACGACAAAGGTGTCCGTCAAAGCCGGGTTAGCTCAACCTGACCCCAATCCTTGTGACCCCTCTGTTTGTCCAGCAGCCGAAGGGACGGCGCTTGTCTTGAAGCCGGCGTCGGCCCTACGACGGCAGGTTCAAATCAGGATCTTCGCGCCCGAGGATGCGGATAATCTGCGCCGTATCGCCCTCGATCCTGTAGTAGATCGAATGCACTTCGAATACGCAACGGCGATAGCCTTGGCGAATGTGATCGACTTTCGGGTATCGCAATGGCGATCGAGCAATCATCTCAAGTCGGGCTTTGAGGCCGTCGCGGTAAATCCGTGCCTGCTCGATCCCAAAGTTCTCAATGCCGTAGATCGCAGTTCTCTCCAAATCGGCTTGCGCGCGTCTACCGAGACGGTAGTTAGCCGTTCTTTCGCGAATGACGCTGCTCGGCGGCGTCCCAGATCTCGTCTATGGACGTATCGCTGAATCCGCTTGCCTCGCCCTCGATCAGCGCGGCCCGCAGCGCATGAAGCTTGGTTTCGCGTTCTTCCAGTAGTCGCAGTCCGGCCCGCACGACTTCGCTTGTCGAGCCATATTTGCCGCTGCCGACCAGTGCGCCGACGAAGGTCTCGAAATGGTCGCCGAGAATGACGGACGTGTTCTTGCTCATGGCTCATCCTTTCGTCGATACCATTATATCATATTTAATGGCTTTTGGGTCTTTGCCCATCACGGGGCAAATTTCACCCGACAGATGGCGCCATGCCGGATCGTCCGGTCAGGCGTCTTGCGTGAGGGTGCCGAGAACCGTTGATGAGAACCCGATTTCCCGCCGGGCTCAGGCCCTAGCGTAGCTCTTCAGGATATCGTCGATCACCCGTTCCAGGTGGACCACGGTGCTGCAGGTCTTGGCGACGTGGCAGAACGGCCGGTAGCGGGGCATCTCGCTGTCGCCGGTGCCCCAGAACGATTCCGGCTCCGGGTTCAGCCAGATCACCGAGCGCGAGCGGTCGTGCAGCCGCCGCATGATATCGATGCGGGGATCGGTGAAGTTGGAGCGGCCGTCGCCCAGGATGATCACCGTGGTGTGGCGGTCCAGCTCGTCCATGAAGCCTTCTTCGTAGTCGTCCAGGGCCTGGCCGTAGTCGGTGGGCCGGAAACCGATCTTCACCATGATCTCCGGGATCGCCTCGTCGACGTCCTTGTGTTCCAGGATATCGCCGACGTCGATCAGCCGGTCGGAAAAGGCATAGGCCTGCAGCCGCTCGACGACCTCGTTCAGGGAATACAGGAACAACAGCAGGAACCGCGCCGCCGCCGCCACCGAGCGTGAGACATCGCAGATCACCACGATCCGGGGCCGCTCGATCTTGGTGTATTTCCAGACCACGTCGAAGGGGATGCCGTCGTGTGGCATGTTGCGCCGCAGCGTCCGGCGGATGTCGAGCTGGCCGCGCTTGGAATGCTTGCGCCGCCGGCTGTAGCGGGTGGCCAAGCGCTTGGCCATGCGGCGGACGATGCGGTGCATGCGGTCGAAATCGCGCTGCTCCAGGTTCGACAGCCGGGTTTCCATGAGGAACTCGTCGCGCAGGTTCTCGCCGTTGGCGCGGGCGTACAGCTCGTACTGCCGCTCCACGTATTGCCGGGATTCCTCCAGCAGATAACGCCGACCCTGTTCCAGCCGCTGGCCCAGGGCGGCGTCGGACTCGTCATCGCCGCGGCGCAACTCGGCGATCAGCCGCTCCAGATCCCGCAGGCCCATCTCGTCCAGGATGCGGCGGGCGAAATAGCCGCGCTGGGTGAAAAACCGGATCTCGGCCGCGCCGACCCGGTTGGCGGCCTGTTCCATCTCGGCCGCCAGGCCGGCGCCGTCGCCGCTCATGACCATTTCCGCCAGGGGCAGATCGGACAGATCGGCGGCGGCGTCATCGTCACCTTCCGGCAGGTCGCCGTCACCGCCGGCACCGTCGTCCGGCGCCTCGAACTCCTGGCGCTGGAAGAACATTTCGAAGCAATCGTCGAAACTGGCCACCTCCTCGGGCGTCTTGGCCAGGGCGACACACAGTGAATCCTTCAGGAACTGCCGGTCGCCGTAGCCGACCAGTTCGACGGTGCGATGTGCATCGATGCTCTCGGCCGGCGAGACCCGGATCTCGGCCGCCCGCAGGGCGCGGAAGAAATTCTCAAGCGTGCGTTGCATAGCCCCGATCGCCGGCCTGCCGGGACTTGCGGGTCAATTCCGCCAGTTGCGGCCGGACGGCGTCCACGTCCTGCTCGAACTTCAGCAACACGTTCAGGGTATCCCGGACCAGATCGGGGGCCAGATCGTCGGCATGCAGCAAAAGCAGCACCCGGGCCCAATCCAGGGTTTCCGAGATCGAGGGCAGTTTCTTCAGGTCCTGCTCCCGCAGCATCTGCACGAAAGCCACCAGCTTGCGGCGCAGCTTCTCCTCGATATCCGGCACCCGGGCGGCGACGATCTGCTCCTCCAGCTTGGCGTCGGGCAGCGGGATATAGAGGTGCAGGCAGCGCCGTTTCAGGGCGTCGCCCATCTCGCGCATGTTGTTGGAGGTCAGGAAGACCAGCGGCGGCACGGTCGCCGTGACGGTGCCGATCTCGGGGATCGAGATCTGAAAGGCCGAGAGGATTTCCAGCAGGAAGGCCTCGAATTCCTCGTCGGACTTGTCGATCTCGTCGATCAGCAGCACCGCGCCGCCATCCTGCCGCAGCGCCTTCAACAGCGGCCGGGGCTCCAGGAACTGTTCCGAGAAGAACAGGTCGCCGAAGCCGTGCAACTCCTGCATGGCGTCGTCCAGGCCCTTGGTTTCACCCAGGACGTCGCCCATCTTGTCCTTCAGGATCTGGGTGTAGAGCAATTGCTTGCCGTACTTCCATTCGTACAGCGCCTTGGATTCATCCAGGCCCTCGTAACACTGCATGCGGATCAGCGGCAGGCCCAGCCAGGCGGCGGTGGAGAGGGCCAATTCCGTCTTGCCGACGCCGGCCGAGCCCTCCACCAGGATCGGCTTGCTCAGGTTTTCGGCGACGAAGATGGCGGTGGCGATCTGCCGCGAGCAGATGTAGCCGACCTGGCCGAGGCCGTCGACGATGCCGTCGACGGTCAGGGCGGGAATGGCGGTGGCGGTTTCGGTCATGGTCTGCGGTTGTTACTCCGGGTCACGGGTCATTCGTTCGCTGCCGCCAGCAGGGCCTGTCCACGCTTGCGCGCCTGGAGATCACGGGCCGTACCGGCGATGCCCAGGGTCTTGACGAGGTCGCGGGTGGCGATGGCAAGCTCCGTCGGCACCTCTATATCCCACGTGTTGATGAAGTCCTCAACCTGCGCCTCCACCCGGGCGCCGGTTTCCCGTGCCGCGGCGGCCAGGGCGGCGATGGTTTCGGTGCCGGCGTCGTCGTCGGCCTGGTTCGCGTCCAACAGCTCGGCGGCGCGCCAGGCCATGGCCGAGAGGCCGGCCGGCGCTGCCGCCAGACGGCCCAGCACCGCCTCCATCTCGGCCTCGGCCGGTCGTGCCGCCGCCGCCCGGGCCAACAGCCGCAGGCGGTGGCGCATGGCGCCGGCGCTCTTGGCCGCGCCGAGTGCGTCCTCGGTCCGGCGCATCGGCAGCGAGACGGCGTTGAAGGCATCGCCCACCGGGCCCAGGTGCTGGCTGGCGGGGATGCGGCAATCGTTCAGCTTGATGCCGCAATGGGGCGAGGGGTGCAGGAAATCGATCTTCACCCCTTCGACCAGCTCCAGCCCGGGCGTCCGGCGCGGCACGATGAACGAGGTGAAACTGCGCCGGCCGTCCACTTCGCCACTGATCGCCAGCACCAGGAACAGATCGGCCAGCGGCCCGTTGGTCAGAAACGCCTTTTCGCCGTTCAACACCACGTCGTCGCCGTCGGCGACGGCGCGGGTGGCCAGGTGTTTCGGATGCGCCCCGGCGCCCGGTTCCGATATCGCCATGCAGGGCGTGTGCCGGCCGGCGGCCAGTTCCGGCAGATAGCGGCTTTTCTGCTCGGCCGTGCCCAGGCGGAGGAAGTGCAGGCGCGACAGCAGGGCATGCGACATCCAGGAGATCGCCACCCCCTGGCAGCCGCCGGCGTCGGCCAGGGTCTCCATGGTGACGGCCAGGGCCCGATAATCGCCGTCGCGGCCGCCGTATTCGGCTGGCAGGGCGATCGCCAGCAAACCGGCCTCGGCCATGGCCCGCCACAGCTCGGCGGGGAAGTCCTTGGCCTGGTTCAGGCCGGCGCGCGGCGCGATCTCACGGGCCGCGAATTCGGCGACTTCCCGCTGCAATGCCCGATAATCGAAGGAACCCATTACTCCACTCCCACCGCCGATCCATGGTATTTCTTGGCCAGCACCATAACCGGGAGAGGTCGGATGTTCGAGTACAGCGAGCGCAGCAAGGACTATCAGGAACGCGTGCGGGCCTTCGTGGACCGGCATGTCTACCCGGCCGAGGAGGTCTACGAGGAACAGGTGGCGGCGATGTCCGACCGCTGGCAGGCGGTGCCGCCGATCATGGAGGAACTGAAGGCCAAGGCCCGGGAGGAAGGGCTTTGGAACATGTTCATCGCCGAGGAGAAGTTCGGGCCGGGGCTGTCGAATTTCGAGTTCGCGCCGGTGATGGAGATCCTCGGCCGCTCGCCGATCGCGCCCGAGGTCTTCAACTGCAGCGCCCCGGACGTCGGCAACATGGAGGTGCTGGCGCAGTATGGTGACGAAGCCCAGCAGGAGCGCTGGCTGAGGCCGCTATTGGCCGGCGAGATCCGCTCGGTCTTTTGCATGACCGAGCCCGAGGTCGCCTCCTCGGATGCCACCAACATCCAGACCAGTATCGAGCGGGACGGCGACGACTACGTGATCAACGGCCGCAAGTGGTGGAGCAGCGGCGCCGGCCACCCCAACGCCGCCATCTGTATCGTCATGGGCAAGACCGATCCCTCGGCCGAGAAGCACCGCCAGCAGTCGATGGTCCTGGCGCCGCTGGACACCCCGGGCATCGAGGTCGTCCGCATGCTGCCGGTGTTCGGTTACGACCATGCGCCGCATGGCCATGGCGAGGTGATCTTTCGCGACGTCCGGGTGCCGGTGGGCAACATGCTGCTGGGCGAGGGCAGGGGCTTCGAGATCGCCCAGGGCCGCCTGGGCCCGGGGCGCATCCACCATTGCATGCGGCTGATCGGCAGTTCCGAGAGGTCCCTGGAGGCGATGATGCGCCGGGCCAAGGCGCGGGTCGCCTTCGGCCGGCCGCTGGCCGAGCGCGACACCATCCGGGCCGACATCGCCAACTCGCGCTGCGAGATCGATCAGGCCCGTTTGCTCACCCTGAACGCGGCCTGGAAAATGGACCGGGAGGGCAACAAGGCGGCCCGCAAGGAAATCGCCATGATCAAGGTGGTGGCGCCATTGATGGCACAGCGGGTGATCGACCGGGCCATCCAGGTGCACGGCGGCGGCGGCGTCTCCAACGATTTTGGCCTGGCGCACGCCTTCACCGAGGCGCGTTTCCTGCGCATCGGCGACGGCCCCGACGAAGTCCATCGCGAGGCGATCGCCAAACTGGAACTCAGGTCGTTGAACTAGCCGCTGCGCGGTTGGCGGCTCAGGCGGCGCGGCTGGTCGCCGGCCCGGTCAGCAGCGGCTGCTCGATCGCCGATTGCGCGCCCATGACGTTGGCGCGGTAATCGGAGGTGGACTCCCAGGCCATCACGAAGGTCAGGATGTAGATCACGACGCCCAGGACGACCATCGACCAGACCGTTATTTCCTGCTGTGTACTCATGTGCTGTGGACTCATGTCTTTCCTCGGCTGCATGGCCGCTTTTCCCTTATTTGGCCGTCAACGGCCATGATTTCAAGCAAGCCCGGCCGCGACACGGGGTCGCGGCGGCGAAGGGGTCAATCGCCGAACAACTGCCGCACCGGCACCGCATAGGTCAGCATCAGGTTCTCGGTGCCCGGGTTCTTTTTGCCCCTCGAGGCGTTCGACATATGCGATATCGACAGGCCCAGGCGCGATCGGTCGTCGAAGCGGTAGGCGACCTCGAGCTGCGAGCGGAATTCCAGGGTGTGGCCCAGATCCTTGCCGCTGCCTTCATGGTAGGCGCCTGGCGCGAAACTCAGGGTCGCCACCATGCGCCGGCCGAAGAACATGTCGACCAGCACGCCGGCATAGCCATAGGCGCCGCCGTCGCTGGTCGCCATCAGGCCGCCGAACGGCTTGAACACCCAGAACCGCATATCGGAACGGTATTCGATGCGGCCCTCGGCGGCGGTCTCGTCCTTGCCCAGGTCGAAGACGCCGCCGCTGAAGGCCAGGAAATCGGGATCGTCGGCCCAGGCCGGCGCCGCCAACATGGTCAGGGCCGCGATCAACAGGGCGCGAACGGATTCGGCGACAAAACGGCGATGGTGCAACGGCACGGGGTCCCTCCAGGTGGCTGCCGGGCCGGAGTCTATACCAAGTTGCACCGATAGGGGGAAGCCGTCGCCGGGTTTGGCCGCGGGGTGCTATAAGCCCGATCATGGCCGCCCGCTGGTTCTGCCTCATTTTGGTGTTCTGTGCCGCCCCCGCCGGCGCCGGCGAACTGGTGCGCAGCGGCGCCGGCACGGTGGTCAAGGTGGTGGACGGCGATACCTTGTTCCTGGACGACGGCGTTGAGGTTCGCCTGGTCGGTATCCAGGCCCCGAAACTGCCCCTGGGGCGACGCGATTTCCAGGCCTGGCCGCTGGCCGAGGAAGCCAAGCGCGCCTTGGAGGAGCTGTCCCTGGGGCGGCGGGTGGAATTGTCATACGGCGGCCGCCGCGGCGACCGCTACGGTCGCGCCCTGGCCCATCTGCACCGATCCGACGGCCTGTGGCTGCAGCAGGAGTTGCTGCGGCAGGGCATGGCCCGGGTCTACAGCTTTCGCGACAACCGGGCGGTGGTGGCCGAACTGCTGGCGGCGGAACGGCAGGCCCGGGCTGCCGCCCGCGGTATCTGGGGCAACCCCTGGTACCGGGTGCGTACGGTGGCCGAGACGCCCCGCCATATCGGCAGCTTCCAACTGGTCGAAGGGCGGGTCTTGGCGGTGGCGGTGGTGCGCGGCCGGCTGTACCTGAATTTCGGCGAGGACTGGCGCAGCGATTTCACCGTCTCCGCCGCCCCCCGGGACCGTCGGCTGTTCGACAAGGCCGGCTTCGACTATCGCGGCCTGGCCCGGCGCCTGATCCGCGTGCGCGGCTGGCTGAAGAGCTACAACGGCCCGCTGATCGAGGTCACCCACCCGGAACAGATCGAGGTGTTTGAGTGAGTTCCGCCAGTATGTCGGCGCTATGACGCCAGAGCTCCTCCTGGGCCGCCTGGTCGTGGCTCTGTGGTGAGCTTTCGACCTCGCGGCTTTTCTCGAAGTAACGGCCCGAGAGGCCGGCGACCTCGTCGGCGGCGGCCAGGTGCACCGAGGTGCGGGCGCCGGCCTCGACCGAAATCGCCGCCAGACGCTGGCTGAGCCGCAGGCCGATGCCGTACAGGCCGCCGTTGTTGTGGCCGAACTTGCTGCGCACGAAGCCGGGATGCAGGCTGTTGGCGGTGATCCGGGTATCCGCCAGGCGCCGGGCCAGGGCGTAGGTGAACATCACGTTCATCAGTTTCGAGCGGCGATAGGACAGCCAACCGTCATGGTTCCGCCGGCTTTGCAGGTCGTCGAAATCCAGGTCCACGCCGCGATGCACGCCGGAGGCGACGTTGACGATCCGGCCACGACCGGCGGCCCGCATGGTGGGCAGCAGCAGTTCGGTCAGCAGGAAATAGGCCAGGTGGTTGAGGGCGAAGGTGTGGTCCAGGCCCTCGGGCGTTTCCATCGCTTGTCTGAACAGACCGCCGGCGTTGTTCACCAGGACGTCGATCCGGGGTGTCCGGGCCAGCAGGCTTTCGGCCAGGCCACGCACCGCCGACATCCGGCTCAGGTCGGCCACCAGGTAGTCGACGCCGCCGTTGCCGCCGTCGCCTTGGATCGCCGCCACCGCCCGGGCGCATTTCTCGGCGTTGCGGCCGACGATCACCAGGCTGGCCCCCAGCCCCGCCAGTTGCCGGGCCGTGTCAAGGCCGATGCCGTCGCTGCCGCCGGTGATGACGACCGTCTGGTTGTGCATGCCTGGCGTGCCTCCCATTGGCAATGTCGTGTGCCTGATGGGGTGGGTCAACCGATGTTTGCCACCAATGTTTGCCACCAATGTTTGCCGTTGTGCCCGGGCCGGCTTCGGCGTAGATCACACCCCGCGCGCGATGGCGCGCCCGCCCCGGGGGACCGACCAATGCAGGTGTATGGCGACGTGGGCCGCGATTGGCGGTCGGAGGTGCCGGCGACCCTGCGCCTGGCCACGCCCCTGGTGGTCACCAACCTGGCGCAGATGGCGCTGGGCACCACCGATGTGCTGATGATGGGCTGGCTGGGGGCGGAGAAACTGGCGGCCGGCGCCCTGGCCGCCAACATGATCTTCCCGCTGCACTATTTCGGCCTGGGGGTGCTGGGCGCGGCGGCGCCGATCATTTCCCAGGCCCTGGGCGCGCGGGCCTTCCGTCAGGTCAGGCGGACGGTGCGCCAGGGCTTCTGGGTGGCCATCGCGCTGGGCCTGCCGGCCAGCGTGGCGCTGTGGTTCTCGGGGGATTTTCTGCGGCTGATCGGCCAGGTCGAGCAAAGCGCCGTCTGGGCCCAGGAATACCTGCGCATCGCCCTGTGGGGGTTCCTGCCGGGTCTTTGGTACGTGGTCCTGCGCAGCTTCACGGTCAGCCATTCCCGGCCGCGGTCGGCCATGGTGATCACCTGCCTGGCCATCGCCGTCAACGCGGTGGCCAACTATCTGCTGATGTTCGGGCATTTCGGCCTGCCGCGCCTGGAGTTGCGCGGCGCGGCGATCGCCACCGTGCTGGTCGAAGTGCTGATGTTCGGCGCCCTGTTGGCCTTCGTGTTGTGGGACCGCCGGTTGCGCCGCTACCGCATTCTGGGGCGTTGGTGGCGGACCGACTGGCCGTTGTTCCACGAGATCCTGCGCCTCGGTCTGCCGATCGGCCTGTCGGTGTTGGCCGAGGCCGGGATGTTCGCGATCTCGATCTTCCTGATGGGCTGGATCGGCACCGTGCAGGTGGCCGCCCACGCCATCGCCATGCAATGCGCCGGCATCGCCTTCATGATACCGCTGGGCCTGTCGTCGGCCGCCTCGATCCGGGTCGGCTATGCGATCGGCGCCGGTCGGCCGGCGGCGGCCTGGCTGATCGGCCGCCTCGCCATCGCCCTGGGGCTGCTGATCGGCCTGGTCCTGGCGGTGGTGTTGTGGCTGGCCGATCGTGCCATCGTCGGCCTGTTCCTCGATCCGACGGCCCCCGGCGATATCCAGGCTTTCGGGTTGGCCGTCGGCTTCCTGCATTTCGTCGCCCTGTTTCAGATCGCCGACGCCGCCCAGGGCGTCACCGCCGGGGTGTTGCGCGGCTACAAGGATACCCGGGTACCGATGCTGATCGCGCTGCTCGGCTACTGGGGCGTCGGTACCGGTGCCGCCTTGCTGCTGGCCTTTCCCCTGGGCCTCGCCGGCGCCGGCATCTGGACCGGCCTGGCCCTCGGCCTGCTCTGCGCGGCCGGTCTGCTGATGCTACGGTTCTACCGGCTGGCGGCGGTGCGTTGACGGCGTCGCCGGCAACGGCAATAATCTAACAATCGTTAGATTTACAAAAACCAAAACGAACCAGTCCAGGAGGGACCGACATGCAATTCGGAATGATGTACCTGTTCAGCGAGTTCGGCGAGAAGCCGCAGGCTCAGGTATTCAAGGAATTTCTCGAAGAGGTGGAACTGGCCGAGGAGCTGGGTTTCGATTCCGTCTGGTTGCCGGAGCACCACTTCTCGGTCTACGGCATGCTGGGCGATACCCTGACCCTGGCCGCCGCCATCGCCCAGCGCACCAAGCGGATCAAGATCGGCACCGCCGTGGTGCTGCTGCCGCTGCAGCACCCGGTGCGGGTGGCCGAACAGGCCGCCCTGGTGGATTGCCTGAGCGAGGGCCGGCTGCTGCTGGGCGTCGGCCGGGCCTATCAGCCGGGCGAATTCGCCGGTTTCGGCATGGATCCCGCGGAATCCCGACCGCGTTTCTTCGAAGCCATGGATATCCTGCTGAAATGCTTCAGCGGCGAGAAATTTTCGCACCAAGGTGAGTTCTGGTCCTGCAACGACGTGGAGCTGTACCCCAAGCCGGTGCAGAAGCCATATCCGCCGATCTACATGGCCGCCGTCTCGCCGCCGTCCTATCAGTTGGCGGCGCAGCATGGCCTGTCGATCCTGCGGGCGCCGCGCTTCACTTCGCTGGACCTGGTGCAGGAGCAATGGGGCGAATACACCAAGCATATGAGCGAGGCCGGCCTCGACCCGATGGCCCAGGATCAGCCGATGCTGATGCAGACCTTCGTGGCCGAGACCGAGGCCGCGGCCAAGGACACCGCCGAGCCCCATGCCATGTGGTACCACGAGTTGTTCCAGAAGGTGCTGCCGGGCGCGCCGGGCAAGGAGATCCACCCCAGCTACGAGATCTACGACAAGGTGCGCGAGGCCCATGCCAGGGTCACCTACGAGGACCTGGCCAATTGGGGCAGCGCCTTCGGCACGCCGGAACAGGTGGCGGACCGCATCCTTACCTATGCCAACGAGGCCGGCGTCAATCACTGGATGTCGGAGATGAAGTTCGGCGGCATGAGTCATGAGGAGACCAAGCGCTCGATGCGGCTGTTCGCCGCCGAGGTGATGCCCCGGGTGCGCGAGGCGCTGGCCGGGCAGGCGGCCTGACGCCGGCCGACGACGGCCGGAAGAAGGGAGATCGGATGGACTACGAAACCATCCTGTACGAGGAACGGGACGCGGTGGCGCTGATCACCCTGAACCGGCCGGACAAGCTGAACGCCTGGACTCATGGCATGCGCGATGAATTGCTGCATGCCATGGACCGGGCGAACGGCAACCCGGCCATCGGCGCCATGGTGCTGACCGGCGCCGGCCGCGGCTTCTGCGCCGGCGCCGACATTGGCGGCGTGTTCAAGAAGCAACTGACCAACGAGGCGGAGGATCAGCCCTCGGGTGCCGGTGCCTGGGTCGAGGCGGTGCGGGCGGCGAAGCCGATGATCGCCGCCGTCAACGGCCCCTGCATCGGCGTCGGCCTGACCCAGATCCTGTCCTTCGACTTCATCGTCGCCTCGGACAAGGCGAGCTTCTGCTGTGCCTTCGTCAAGATGGGCTTGGTTACCGAATTGGCCAGTTCACACTATCTGGTACAGCGCATGGGCTGGGGAGCGGCCAGCGAGGCGGCCCTGTCGGCCCGGACAATCGGGGCCGAGGAGGCCGTGCGGTTGGGTCTGGCGGATCGTCTGGCAGACCATGACGGCCTGTTGGACGAAGCCTTGTCGGTGGCCGGCGCCATCGCCCAGAATCCGGTCCGTCAGCTCCGCATGGTCAAGGAGTTGTTGACCCGGAACGGCAGCGAGGCCGATCTGGACCGAGTCCTGGAACGGGAGACGGCGACCCTGACGGCGGCCTTCCAGTCGCCGGAGCACGCCGAGGCGGTGAACGCCTTCCTGGAGAAACGCCCACCCGACTTCCGCAAGGCGGCGGAGTAACGACCGGCCCCGTCAGCGGCCCAGAATGGTGATGCAGGCGACGGATTCCTCCAGGCCGTAGATGCCGCCGGCATTCTCGGCGATGGCGTGACGGGCGCCCTCAACTTGGCGCGGCCCGGCCTCGCCGCGTAGCTGGCCGACCAGTTCGTGGATCTGGGCCAGGCCGGTGGCGCCGATCGGGTGGCCCTTGGATTCGAGACCGCCGGACGGGTTGATCGGGATGCGGCCGCCGATCGCGGTCTCGCCCCGTTCGGCCAGCCTGCCACCCTCGCCGAAGGCGCAAAAGCCGAGATTCTCCGTCTGCGTCACTTCGCCGATGGCGGTGGCGTCATGCACCTCGGCCACCGACATATCCCGTGGTCCCAGGCCGGCGGCCTTGTAAGCCCGGTTGGCGGTGAGGTGGGTGATGTGCCGGTCGACCTGCTCGACCGTGCGGTCGACGCCGGTGCCCAGCACACAGGCATGCACCTTGACGGGCCGCGCCTCGGCGAAACGGTCGAGCGCATCGCCGCTGCACAGGATGGCGGCGGCGCCGCCGTCGCTGATCGGCGAACACATCGGCAGGGTCAAGGGCCAGGATACCGTGCGTGCCGCCAGCACGTCGTCGATGCTGTAGTCCTGCTGGTACTGGGACAGCGGGTTGCGGGTCGAATGGTGGTGGTTCTTGGCAGCCACGGCGGCGAACTGGCGCTGGGTCGAGCCGAAGGTCTTCATGTGGAACTTGCCGAAGGCGGCATAGACATCCATGAACACGCTGCGCTGGCCGTCGGGAATGTCCTCCCTCTCGTCCGGCTCCACCCCTTCGCCCATGGCCGCCAGCCGCGCCAGGGTGCCATCCACGTCGTGGACGTCCCAGGCGCCGTCGAAGATCTCGAACGAGCGCGCCTTGTCGGCGTGGTACATCTTGTCGGCGCCGACCGCCAGGGCGACCTCGGTGACGCCGGCCTTGATCGCCATGTGAGCATGCTGAAAGGCGGTGGAGGCCGAGGCACAGGCGTTCTCCACGTTCGACATCGGTATGCCCTCGAAGCCCATGCCGCGCAGGGCCATCTGCGCCGGCACCAGGTGCTGGCCCTCAAGCAGTCCTTGCGTGGTGTTGGAGAAATAGGCCGCCCCGATATCGGCGATGGCGGCGCCGGCATCGCCGAGCGCCAGATTGACCGCCTCGGCGGTCAGGTCCTTGACCGACCGCTCGAGCAGCCGTCCGAACGGCGTCATGCCGACGCCGACCACATACACTTTCGTCATCATTCCACTCCCGCCTGGCGAACGCCGATTATGAGGTCATGCGCAAGCCGGCGTCCAGGCGGATCACCTCGGCGTTCAGCATCGGCGTGGTGACGATGGTCTCCACCAGGCCGGCGAACTCGGCCGGTTCGCCGAACCGTTTGGGGAAGGGGATCTCCTGGCGCATGCGTTCGATGTAATCCTCCCGCAGGCCCAGGGCCATCGGCGTTTCGAATACGCCCGGCGCGATGGTCATCACCCGAATGCCATGGCGGCCCAGTTCCCAGGCCATCGGATGGGTCATGGCGGCGATGCCGGCCTTGGCGGCGACATAGGAGATGGCGCCGGGCGAGCCGTCCAGACCGGCGATCGACGAGGTATTGACGATCACGCCGCGCTCACCGTCGTCCAGGGGCGGCAGTTCGCACATCGCCGCCGCCGCCAGGCGGCAGATGTTGTAGGTGCCGATCAGATGCACCTCGATCACCCGGCGGTGTTCGTCCAGCGGCATCGGGCCGTCGCGATTGATCATCATGCGGGACTCGGCGATGCCGGCGCAATTGACGGCGATGCGGGCCGGGCCGTGCGCCTGGGTGGCGGCGGCCAGGGCGGCCTCGGCCCCTTCGGCGCTGCTGACATCGCAGGCGGCGGCCAGGCCGCCGATCTCGGCCGCCACCGCCTCGGCGGCGTCCAGGTTCATGTCCAGTACCGCCACCCGTGCACCCGCCGCGGCCAGGCGCCGCGCCGTCGCCTCGCCCAGACCCGATGCACCGCCCGTGACCAGCGCCGCCGCACCATCGATATCCATGGTCTTTCCTCCCAACTCAACGATGGCACCAGAATAACCCCACCGATAGATCAGGCCCAACGGCCAGAGTTGGCCATCGCCTTTCTCCACCGGCGGCTTTCAGGGGAATGGAATTCCTTGCCGGCGGGAAAATAGCACCGGCGGAAACTTCAGGTCCCGCCGCGCTATCCCGACGGTGCGTTCTATCCAGCCCGCCTGCGGCGATGGACAGCAAGACCGACGAACCCCAGAGCCAGCAGGCTTAACGGGCCCGGTTCGGCGACTGACGTACTCTCGACCGTCAGGAGGCCGGACAGCGCGTAGAGGGAATGCAACTGAGAAGACGGATTCTGTGAGGCGGCGATCCACTGGACAGAAACCGTGCCGGCAAGGCCTAAAACCGGATCGGCGGCTGCCCCGAGACCGCGAAGATTGCCCCATTCCGCGCCGCTTGTGTCGGTGCCTGTCCAGACCCCCGCGACTTGGTTGACACCCGCCTCGTTGTGAATCGGGTTGGCGATGGTGCCGTCCCATAGATCCGAGTTACCGGTCGCGACCACTTGGTCGCTGAGGTTGTAAATCGCCACGCCGGCGCCGTCAGTTGTCGGGTTGGTCCCGGTGTTGTCCCGCGCGTCGACCGCAGTGGTCGAGGCGATGGCGGTCCATGTGGTTCCGAGGGCGGCAAGGATGGGGTTGAGCCCCGCATTGTTCGCGAAACTATCGACGAAACTATTGTAAGTATTGATGTCGGTTGACGTTGCCGTTGTGGTCGTGGTGGTGAAGAAGACCAGCCGGTAGCTGTCGCCGGGGTTCAATCCTGTTGGGACGGTGACGGGGGCTGACAGAGCCGGGGTCGCGGCGCACAACAAAACCGCGCCGAATATCGTGCCGAATATCGTATGGAAAATCGTGCGAGCTATGTGCGTCATAATTCCTCCCCACAGGATTAGGCGCATCGCTGTCAATACCATAGCCTCGCAAACAGTGTATTGCCATAATATTTCGGCCTCCGATGCTATCGCCCGGCGGAGCCATACGAAGATGAGCAAACCGATGTTGGTTCACGCCGGATTTCAAGGCCAAGGTGGCGCTTGGGGCGCTACAGGGCGGTAACTTTCCAACCATGGCTTCCATGCGATACTGCCGGCATCAACGGGTGAACGGGGAGAACGGAACAGTGCAGCTACGGCCCTTGGGCGATGGCGGCTTGGCGGCCGAGATCGCCGGCATCGATTTCGCGGCGCCCCCGGCCACGGAGGTGGCGGCGGACTTGCGCCGGGCCTTCGCCGAGCACCCGGTGCTCTGCCTGCGCACCGACGGCCTGACCCCGGCGGGGTATCTGGCGGTGGCGCGGCTGTTCGGCGAGCCGAATTTGCAATTGCTGCGCAGCGCCCGCCACCCCGATCATGACGAGATCTCCTATATCGCCAGCCGCCTGCGGGATGAGTTGGGCGACGGCCGTCGGGTGGTGCCCGGCGCCGAATGGCACACCGACGATTCCTATCTGCAGCGGCCCTGCTGGGCGACCATGCTGTATGCCAACATCATTCCCGAAAGCGGGGGCGACACCGAGTTCGCCGACATGTACCGGGCTTGCGCGGCGCTGCCGGCGGCGCTGCGCCAGCGGATCGAGGGGCGGCGGGCGGCGCATACCTATCTGAGCCGCCGCAATATCAATTTCGTGCCGAAACGCAGCGCCGAGGAGGAGGCCGAAAGCCCACCGGCCAGCCATCCGCTGATCTGCCGCCACCCCGATACCGGGCGCGAGGCATTGTATCTGAACCCGAACCGCATCGAACGCATCGAAGGCATGCCCGACGAACAGGGCGATCCATTGCTGGATGAATTGTTCGCCTTCGCGGTGCGGCCGGAGTTCCTCTATCGCCATGAATGGCGGCCACACGACATCGTGATCTGGGACAACCGCTGCACCATGCACAAGGCCACCGATGACTACGGGGGCCAAAAACGCGAGATGCTGCGGGTTCTTATCGACGGGCCGCCGCCCCGCTAAAGCGGCTTTTCAACCAGCTTCGGGGCCGTGAAAAGCACCGCGCCGGCCGTCGGCGGGCCGCGTCGGAGCGCCTTGCCAAAAAAAAATCAAGTTTTTGATCAAATTGTGATGGTGGTCATGTGGAAATAAACCAAACATTTACCAAATTGAACATAAGATAGTTATGGCAAATCTAGTATTATAAAAAGCGGCGAATCAGTCGTAAGCAAATCGTTGCGAATAGACAGAGAGACGCGACCGGGAGGAAGCGAGGAGACAGAGGGCAGGGTACAGACAAAGGGGTACGAATCCGATGCCTAGATTGACCGTTACGAACCACTTGGTGGCTTTTGCTGGTGAGGGGAGGCGGTCATGAATGTTTTCCAGGCCTTTTCGGAAGAATATCACCGCCAGGCGGCAGAAGAGATGTCGCTGCACGATTACCTGCTTGGCTGCCGCGAAAATCCCTTGATGTATGCTTCCGCCGCCGAGCGCATGATTGCCGCCATCGGCGACGAGGAAATAATCGACACCAGCGCCGATCCCCGCCTGGGCCGCATTTTCCTGAACCGGACCATCAAGCGCTATCCCGCCTTCGAGGACTTCTTCGGCATGGAGCAGACGATCGAGCGGATCGTCGGCTATTTCCGCTATGCCGCCCAGGGCCTGGAGGAGCGCAAACAGATCCTCTATCTGCTCGGCCCGGTCGGCGGCGGCAAATCCAGCCTGGCCGAACGGCTGAAACTGCTGATGGAGCACCATCCGGTCTATGTCTTGAAGGCCGGCGATCAGGTCAGCCCGATCTTCGAATCCCCGCTCGGCCTGTTCGACGGTGAGCGCTTCGGCGAACTGCTGGAGGACAAGTACGGCATCGCCGCGCGCCGTCTGACCGGTCTGATGTCGCCCTGGGCGGTGAAGCGGCTGGACGAATTCGACGGCGATCTGGCCCGTTTCACCGTGGTCAAGATGATGCCCTCGAAACTGCGGCAGATCTGCATCGCCAAGACCGAGCCGGGCGACGAGAACAACCAGGATGTCTCGGCCCTGGTCGGCAAGCTGGACATCCGCAAACTGGAGCATTTCAGCCAGGCCGACCCCGACGCCTATGCCTTTTCCGGCGGCCTCAACCGCACCACCCAGGGCCTGCTGGAATTCGTCGAGATGTTCAAGGCGCCGATCAAGGTGCTGCACCCGCTGCTGACCGCGACCCAGGAAAGCAACTATGTCGGCACCGAGAATTTCGGCGCCTTCCCCTTCCAGGGCATCGTGCTGGCCCATTCCAACGAGGCGGAGTGGCAGCAGTTCCGGAACAACAAGAACAACGAGGCCTTCCTGGACCGTATTTCGGTGATCAAGGTGCCCTATTGCCTGCGCATCACCGAGGAATCCGAGATCTACCACAAGCTGTTGAAGAACAGCGAACTGGAGCAATCGGACTGCGCGCCGGAGACCCTGGACATGCTGGCCAAGTTCTGTGTGCTGACCCGTATGCGGGAGCACGAGAACTCGAACCTGTATTCCAAGATGCGGGTCTACGACGGCGAGAACGTCAAGGAGTCCGACCCCAAGGCCAAGTCGGGTCAGGAATACCACGACGCCGCCGGCGTCGACGAGGGCATGACCGGCGTCTCCACCCGGTTCGCCTTCAAGGTGCTGTCCGAGACCTTCAACCACGACATCGAGGAAGTGGCGGCCGATCCGGTGCACCTGATGTATGTGCTGGAACAGTCGGTGAAGCGGGAACAGTTCCCCGACGAGACCGAGAAAACCTATCTGGATTTCATCAAGTCCGAGCTGGCGCCGCGGTATGCCGAGTTCATCGGCAACGAGATCCAGAAGGCCTACCTCGAATCC